>NZ_JBVVQV010000012.1:0-133993 GCF_055811235.1 Mesorhizobium sp. WSM4810
CGGGGTGGAGCAGCCCGGTAGCTCGTCAGGCTCATAACCTGAAGGTCACAGGTTCAAATCCTGTCCCCGCAACCAAATAAAAAACGGCCCGCATCACGCGGGCCGTTTTGCGTTTGCAGCCTGCTGGCCGCCTTCTCCGGCATGGAAGTGATCATGCGGTCGAGTTCAGGCCGCGTCCCTATTCCCTACCGCAGGCTTTCCAACTCGCGGATGCGTTTGGCGCCGTCGGCCTCGAGCTGCCGGGTGACGGCGCCGATCAGCGTTTCGGCCACGACGAAAAGGGCCGCCGAGGAGTCCCAGGCCGAGGGCACGGCAGTGCGCCCGGCGATGACATGGCGGGCGAAGCGGGCGATCGGCGACAGCCACTGGTCGGTGAACAGCACGATCTGCACGCCGCGCTGGTGCGCCGTCTCGGCGAAGCGAACCAGGCTGTCCTGGTAGCGCCTGATGTCGAAGATCACCAGCACGTCGCGCTTGCCCATGTCGATCAGCCGATCGCGCCAGACGCTTTCCTGTCCGGCGAGGTGAAAGACGTTGGGCTGGATGATGGCGAGGTGGGCGGCCATGTAGCGCGCCAGCGGATCGGTGAAGCGGCCGCCGATCAGGAAGGTTTTGCCGCGTCGGTCGGCAAGCTTTGCGACGATGTCGGCAAGCTGTTTGTCGGACAGGTGCCTGAACGTCTCGCGCATGTTGTCGAGCGTCGCCTCCAGCATCGGCGACACCGCGCCGCCGTTCGGCGATGGCGGGTCGAGAGTGCGCGATGCCGGCGACTGCAGTTGCGCCGCCAGTTCGTCCTGCAGCGCCGACTGGAATTCCGGGTAGTTCTGGAAGCCGAGGCGGGCGACGAAACGCAGGATCGTCGGCGAGGAGACGCCAGCGGCAGCTGAGAATTCGGCGACGGTCTTCAGGCCGATCAGCGGATAGCTGGCGATCAGCGTCTGCGCTGCGCGGCGCTCGCCCGCCGGCATCGTGCCGATGCGATCCGAGATCAGTTCGGCAATGCTCGAAATCATCTTTTCCCCATGCCCGGCCGTTTTGCCGAAATCGCATTTGACCCGAAATCGCGTTTGACAAAGCCGGACAAACTGTATGAAATCATCCACAGGGACGCAATGAGGCAAAATACGTAACATACGATACAGCGCTCCCCGGGGACGACAGGATAATGGAGACAGCACGGCCCGCCAGCCTTGCATCGCCTGAAACCGTAGGGGTGACGAACCCCGGCGGATCGAGCCCTTTCGTGCTGACCTGCGACCACGCCTCCAATTTCCTGCCGCCGGAATTCGGAACGCTCGGCCTTGCTGCCGAAGAGCTTTCCCGCCATATCGCCTGGGATCCCGGCGCGCTGGCGGTGGCCCGCCGCATGGCCGCGGCGCTTGACGCGACGCTGGTCGAGACCCGCATTTCGCGGCTTGTCATCGACTGCAACCGCCCGCTCGACGCACCCGATCTGGTGCCGCCGGTCAGCGAGGCCACAACTATTCCGGGCAATGCCGGCCTGTCGCAGAAGCAGCGCGCCGCGCGCATCGCCCTGTCCTGGCAACCTTTTCACGATGCGGTCGCGCGTATCATCGACACAAGGCTGGCGCGCGGGCTCGAGACGCGGCTGGTTTCAATCCATTCCTTCAACCCGGTCTACAACGGCAAGAGCCGGCCCTGGCACATCGGCGTCATCCATGACGAGGATCGTCGCCTGGCAGCGCCGCTCGTCGCCGCGCTGCAGCGGCTCGCCGGCGTCACAGTCGGCATCAACGAACCCTATTCGCCGGCCGACCGTGTCTATTTCACGCTGGAACGGCACGCGCGCCCGCGGGAGCTACCCTGCGCGATGATCGAAATCCGCAACGACGAAATATCCGACGAAGCCGGGCAGCGAAAATGGGCGGATCTGCTCACGGGGATTTTTTCCGATCTCGAGCCGTCATCCGGATCCCAGGGATCTGGCCGGCGCGGGCTCGGCCATCCGGTGGAACCGGTCAACTGACAAGAAGAAGGGGACTTTCAAATGGCAGGCGGTAATACGAAGCAAGTTGGCAGCGTCGCATACGCGAAGCGCGACAAATCCTATTTCGAGGACCGGCAACTGGTGCGTCACGCCAATGTCTGGCATCTGTGGGCGCTCGGCGTCGGCGCCGTCATATCCGGGCATTTTTCGGGCTGGAATTTCGGATTCGGGACAGGCGGCTGGGGCGGCATGCTGGTGGCCGGCATCATCATCGCCATCATGTATGTCGGCCTCGTCTTCTCGATCGCCGAGATGAGCCCGGCTTTGCCGCACACCGGCGCTGCCTACTCCTTCGCCCGGACGGCGATGGGGCCGTGGGGCGGCTTCATCACCGGGCTTTGCGAAAACGTCGAGTATGTGGTGACGCCCGCCGTCATCGCCTTCTTCATCGGCTCCTATATGGGAGGCATCTGGTCGGTCGCCTTTCCCGACTCCAGCGTCTGGCCGCCGCTCTGGTGGCTGGTGACCTATGGGCTGTTCCTGGCGTTGAATATTTTCGGCGTCGCGCTGTCCTTCCGCGTCACGCTGATCGTCACGCTGCTGTCGCTGGCCGTGCTGATTGTCTTCTGGATCAGCGCTATCCCGAGCATGGACTTTTCGCGCTGGGCGCTGAACATCGGCGTCGGCCCGGACGGAGCGGCGATGGAGCTTCCCGAAGGCAATGGCTCAATGTTCCCGTTCGGCTTCTCGGGCGTGCTGGCGACGCTGCCTTTTGCGGTTTGGCTGTTCCTGGCTATCGAGCAGCTTCCGCTGGCGGCGGAAGAATCGGTCGACCCCAAGCGCGACATGCCGCGCGGCATTATCGCCGGCATGCTGACGCTGATGGTCTCGGCCTTCATGATCGTGCTGCTCAACCCGTCGGTCATCGGAGTCGGTTCCTTCAAGCTCGCGACTTCCGGCGAGCCTTTGCTTGACGGCTTCCGGGCGATTTATGGCGACTCCGGTGCAGTGCTGCTTGGCGTCATCGCGCTGATTGGATTGATAGCAAGTTTCCACACCATCATCTTCGCCATGGGCCGGCAGGTCTATTCGCTCAGCCGCGCCGGCTATTTCCCGTCGGCGCTGTCGGTCACCCACAAATCGTACAAGACGCCGTATGTGGCGATGTTTGCGGGCGCCATCGTCGGCTTCGGCATCATGCTGATCATGTGGTTCGCGCTTGGCGGCGCTACGGCCGGTTCGCTCATCGGCTCGGTGTTGCTGAATATGGCGGTGTTCGGCGCGATGTTCTCCTACATCCTGCAGGCGGTGTCCTTCATCCTGCTGCGCCAGAACCAGCCGAACATGGAACGTCCCTATCGCAGCCCGCTCGGCGTCCCGGGCGCCGTGCTGACGATCATCATCGGCGTGGTCACCCTGCTCTACCAGATTCAGGACGCGAACTTCACCAAGGGCGTGGTCTGGGTGGCGCTGTGGTTCGCCATCGCGATCGTCTATTTCGGGCTGGTCGGCCGTCACAAGCTGATCCTGTCGCCGGAAGAAGAGTTCGCGCTGGAGCACGCGCAGAAAGCCTAACCTGTTTTGGTATCTCAACTACCCGGCCGCGCTTCCGCGGCCGGGTCCAGAGTTGAACTCTCGAAGCGCCATAAGGGCGGCGGAGCTTGCAAGAATGGCCGGAAATTTCTCGTTCGATCAGTTGAAAAAGGCGGTCTCCAGCGGTGAGGTCGATACGGTGGTGGCGTGCATTGTCGACATGCAGGGGCGGCTGGCGGGAAAGCGGTTCCTGGCACAGTATTTCGTCGATTCCGCCCATGACGAGACGCATGGCTGCAACTATCTCCTGGCCGCCGACATCGATATGGAACCGGTGCCCGGCTACAAGGCGGCGAGCTGGTCGAAAGGCTATGGCGACTTCGTCATGAAGCCGGATATGTCGACGCTGCGGCGCATTCCATGGCTGGAAAAGACGGCGCTGGTGATCTGCGACGTGCTCGACCACCACAGCCATGACGACCTGCCGCATTCGCCGCGCGCCATCCTGAAGAAGCAGGTCAAGCGTCTGACCGAGCGCGGCTATCTCGGCTATTTCGCCTCCGAGCTCGAATTCTATCTGTTCAGCGAAACCTACGATTCCGCCCGCAAGAAGCACTGGCAAGGCCTCGACACAGCCTCGCCCTATATCGGCGACTACCAGATCGGCATCACCACCAAGGAAGAAGGCGTCATGCGCCGGCTGCGCAACGAGATGCAGGCAGCCGGCATTCCGATTGAGAACTCCAAGGGCGAGTGGGGTCCGGGCCAGGAAGAAATCAATGTCCGCTATGCCGAGGCGCTCGAGATGGCCGACCGCCACGTCATCCTGAAGAACGGCGCCAAGGAAATCGCCGAGTCCGAAGGCAAGGCGATCTCGTTCATGGCCAAGTACAATTACGGGCTGGCCGGCAATTCCAGCCATATCCACAATTCGCTGTGGAGCGCCGACGGCGAGACGCCGCTTTTTTACGACAGAAAGGCCGAATGGACACTGTCGACGCTCGGCCAGCAATGGGCGGCGGGCCAGCTCAAATATGCCAGGGAATTCACCTGGTTCCTGGCGCCCTACGTCAACTCCTACAAGCGCTTCCAGGCCGGCACCTTCGCGCCGACCAAGATCATGTGGAGCGAGGACAACCGCACCGCCGGTTTCCGCCTGTGCGGCGAGGGCACCAAGGGCATCCGCATGGAATGCCGCATCGGCGGCGCCGATCTCAACCCCTATCTCGCCTTCGCCGCGCTGATCGCGGCCGGCCTGGCCGGCATCGACGAAAAGCTTGACCTGCAAAAACCCTTCGTCGGCGATGCCTATCAAGCCTCGCAGCTGCCGGAAATTCCGAAGACCTTGCGTGACGCCACCGAGACGCTGGCAAAATCGGAGATGCTGAAGCAGGCGCTCGGCGACGGCGTGCTCGAGCATTATGTCCATACGGCGCACTGGGAGCAGTTCGAATACGACCGCCGCATTACCGATTGGGAACTGCACAGGGGGTTTGAGCGGTACTAAACTACGCCAGCGTTGCCGTTCAGCTTTGCTGCCGGACGGGCGGGCGGCTCAAAACCGAGATTGTCGTAAATTGCGAGGACCCAAGGAATGACCGACACGGTCAAGATAAAATCTCCCGTCGATGGTTCGATCTATGCCGAACGGCCCATCGCCACGGACCAGGCGATCAATGCCGCGGTCGAGCGTGCCAAGGCGGCGCAGGAGAAATGGGCTGAGACGCCGATCGTTGAGCGCGGCAAGTACATGCTCGCCATGCTGGAAGCGCTGGTCGCCATGACCGACGAGATCGTGCCGGAGATCGCCTGGCAGATGGGCCGCCCGGTGCGCTATGGCGGCGAGTTCGGCGGCGTCAGGGAACGCACCAGCTACATGGTCGAGATTGCGGAAGCGGCACTCAAGCCGGTGATGGCCTTCAATCCCAAGGATGGGTTTCGCCGCTATGTGAAGAAGGTGCCGCTCGGCGTGGTCCTGGTGATCGCGCCGTGGAACTATCCCTATCTCACCGCCGTCAACACCATCGTGCCGGCGCTGATGGCCGGCAGCGCCGTCATCCTCAAGCATGCGGCGCAGACGCTTCTGGTCGGCGAACGTTTTCAACAGGCGTTCGACAAAGCAGGCCTGCCCAAGGGTCTGTTCCAGAACCTCGTCATGAACCATGCGCAGACCGAAAAACTGCTCGGCTCGGGCAAGATCGACCATGTCAATTTCACCGGCTCGGTTGCCGGCGGCCGCGCCATCGAAAAGGCCGCAGCGGGCACCTTCATGACGCTCGGCCTTGAACTCGGCGGCAAGGATCCGGCCTATGTCCTGGCCGATGCCAAGATGGACCATGCCGTCGCCAACCTGGTCGACGGCGCCTTCTACAATTCCGGCCAGTGCTGCTGCGGCATCGAGCGCGTCTATGTCCACGAGAAGGTCTATGACGAATTCGTCGAAGGCTTCATCGCCGAAACCAGGAACTACGTCGTCGGCAACCCGCTCGACCAGGCGACGACGATGGGGCCGATGGCACAGGCGCGCTTCGCCGACCTGATCCGCGAGCAGAAGGCCGAGGCCCTGCGCAAGGGCGCCAGGGCGCATATCAACATGAAGGTGGCCAATGACGAGCCGGGCTCGCCCTATCTGGCGCCGGAAGTGCTGACCGGGGTCGATCACCAGATGAGCGTCATGCGCGAGGAGAGCTTTGGGCCGATCGTCGGCATCATGAAGGTGCGCAACGACGAGGAGGCGATCGCGCTGATGAACGACAGCCCCTACGGGCTGACGGCCTCGATCTGGACGCGCGACACCGAGCATGCGGCGGCGATCGGTGATCGCGTCGAGACCGGCACCGTGTTCATGAACCGCTGCGACTATCTCGATCCGGCGCTGGTCTGGACCGGCGTCAAGGACACCGGCAAGGGCGCGGCGCTGTCGGCCATCGGCTACGACAATCTGACGAGGCCGAAGTCATATCATCTGCGTGAAGCCATCTGATTTTTTTGAAAGACGGAAATGACAAAATTGATTTCCAAATGGAACTATCCGACGACCGTGCGCTTCGGCGCGGGGCGCATCAAGGAATTGCCTGATGTGCTTGAAGCCACCGGCATCAAGCGGCCGCTGTTCGTCACCGATCCGGGGCTGGCCAAACTTCCGGTCGTCGCTTCGACGTTGAAGATCCTCGACGATGCCAAGGTACCCTATGGCGTATTTTCCGAGGTCAAGCCGAACCCGGTGGACTCCAACCTGACCGCCGGCATTGCGGTGTTCAAGAAGGGCAAGCATGACGGCGTGATCGCCTTCGGCGGCGGCTCGGCGCTCGACCTCGGCAAGCTGATCGCCTTCCAGGCCGGCCAGACGCGGCCGGTCTGGGATTTCGAGGATATCGGCGACTGGTGGACGCGCGCCAACTCCGACGCGATCGCACCGATCATCGCCGTGCCGACCACGGCCGGCACCGGCTCGGAGGTCGGCCGCGCCGGCGTCATTACCAATGAAGCGACCCACACCAAGAAGGTGATCTTCCATCCGAAACTTTTGCCGGCCATCGTCATCGCCGATCCGGAACTGTCGGTCGGCATGCCCGGCTTCATCACCGCCGGCACCGGCATGGATGCGCTCGCCCATTGCCTCGAGGCTTATTGCGCGCCGGGCTATCATCCGATGGCCGACGGCATCGCCGTCGAAGGCGTGCGGCTCGTCTTCGAGAACCTGCCGAAGGCCTATACCAACGGCAAGGATCTCGTCGCCCGCGCCCACATGATGAGCGCGGCCGCGATGGGCGCCGCCGCCTTCCAGAAAGGGCTGGGCGCCATCCACTCGCTGTCGCATCCGATCGGCGCGCTCTACGACACCCATCACGGCATGACCAACGCCGTGTTCATGCCTTATGTGCTGGCCTTCAACCGCGACGCCATCGAGGCGCGCATCGCCCGGCTCGCGGCTTATTGCGGCATCAAGGGCGGCTTCGACGGCTTCGCCAAGGCCGTCATCAAGCTGCGCAAGGAATTGGAGGTGCCGCACGCGCTGCCGGGCCTGATCAAAGGGCTCGACATGGACAAGAAGCGCAAGGGCCTGATCGCCGACATGGCAGTGGTCGATCCGACCGCCGGCGGCAACCCTGTCAAGCTGACCAGGAAGGCGGCGCTGACGCTGCTCGAAAATGCCATTGCCGGCACCGCCTGACACAGTATTCGCGCCGGAAACTGATCCGGGAAATTGAGGGCAAGAAAGGGGGAAAGATGAAAGGTAAGACGGAAACTCGTTAGCCGGAAAAATAGTTGCGAGGCGATTGCTACAGCCGGTTAAAAAGAGTTTACTTTTTCGTACTGCAGGGCATCGCTTTCACAAACCATTCATCGGGCTGTCACACGAAAACGATACCGCATCGCAGGCGTCCAACGGCGTCAGTTCAACGGAGAGAACACATGTTCAAATTCACGGGAAAAGTACTTTCCCTTACGGCCGTCGCCCTGATGGCGACCTCTGCCATCTCGTCGGCGCAGTCAATGGATGAACTGGTCGCCGCCGCCAAGGCGGAAGGCCAACTCACCACCATCGCGCTGCCGCACAGCTGGTGCGGCTATGGCGACGTCATCGCCGGCTTCAAGGCGAAATATCCGGAAATCACCGTCAACGAGCTCAATCCCGATGCCGGCTCCGGCGACGAGATCGAGGCGATCAAGGCCAACAAGGACAATAAGGGCCCACAGGCGCCTGATGTCATCGACGTCGGCCTGTCTTTTGGCCCGTCGGCCAAAGCAGACGGCCTGGTCCAACCCTACAAGGTGTCGACCTGGGATACGATCCCTGACAGCGCCAAGGATGCCGATGGCTATTGGTATGGCGACTACTACGGCGTGCTCGCCTTCGGCGTGAACAAGGCCGTCGTGCAGAACGCGCCACAGGACTGGGCTGACCTGATGAAGCCGGAGTATGCCAATTCGGTGGCGCTCGCCGGTGACCCGCGCTCGTCCAACAACGCGGTCATGTCGGTTTACGCTTCGGGCCTCGCGGCTGGCGGTACCGGCGGCCAGGATGCCGCCGCCAAGGGTCTGCAGTTCTTCAAGCAGCTCAACGATGCCGGCAACTTCGTGCCGGTCGACGGTGAAGCGGCAGCTGTCGCCCAGGGCACGACACCGATCGTGATGAACTGGGACTACAACCTGCTCGCCATGCGCGACAAGATGGCCGGCAATCCGGAAATCGAAATCGTCGTGCCAAAGAGCGCGGTGGTGGCTGGCGTCTACGTGCAGGCGATCAGCGCCTATGCGCCGCATCCGAACGCCGCCAAGCTGTGGATGGAGTATCTCTACTCGGACGAAGGCCAGCTCGGCTGGCTGAAGGGCTACTGCCACCCGATCCGCTTCAACGACCTTGCCAAGAAGGGCGTGATCCCGAAGGAGATGCTGGACAAGCTGCCGGCCGCCGAGAACTACGAAAAGGCGATCTTCCCAACCCTGGAGGAGCAGAACGCCGCCAAGAAGGAAATCAGCACGAACTGGGATGCCATCGTTGGCGCCGTCGTGAAATAGTTCCATAGGGCGCCGGGCCGGTTCGCCGGCCGGCGCCCTATGCCAAGTTCGGGAAGTCCATGGCAGACTCCACACTATCCCAGACAGCCCGCGTCAGCCCTGGCGCGCCGGAGATCAGCCGCCTTCGGCTGCCACTGCATTGGTTGGGCGTAGCGCCGTTCTTCGTTTTCGCGCTGCTCTTTCTGATCTTGCCCACGGTAGGGCTGATCGCCGGCGCGTTCAAAAATGCAGCCGGCGACTATACGCTCGACAACATCATAGCGTTGTCGCAACCCAAGCTCGCAGCCGCCTATTGGGTCTCCATTCAGATCAGCTTTGTTTCTGCGGTGCTCGGCGCCCTGATTGGCCTTGCGATGGCCGTGGCAGTGATTCGCGGCGGCCTGCCGTCGTGGCTGCGCTCGGCGACCTTGACCTTCTCGGGCGTCGCCTCGAATTTCGCCGGCGTGCCGCTGGCATTCTCGTTCATCGCGACGCTGGGTCGGCTCGGCGTGGCGACGATCCTGTTGCGAGACATTTTCGGCATCAACATCTATTCGCTCGGCTTCAGTATTTTTTCGTTCTGGGGCCTGATCCTCACCTACCTCTATTTCCAGATTCCATTGATGATCGTCATCATCACGCCGGCGGTCGATGGGCTGAAGAAGGAATGGGGCGAAGCTGCCGCCACGCTCGGCGCAACCAATTGGCAATATTGGCGCATGGTGGTGATCCCGGTGTTATGGCCGAGTTTTCTCGGCACCACGGTCCTGCTTTTTGCCAACGCGTTCGGCGCGGTCGCAACGGCCTATGCACTGACGGGGCCGTCACTCAACATCGTGCCCATCCAGCTGTTCGCGCAGATTCGCGGCGACGTGCTTTACAATCCGAATCTAGGCTATGCCCTTGCATTCGGCATGATCGTCATCACCGGCCTGGCCAATCTCTTCTACATTTTGTTCCAACGGCGAGCCGAACGGTGGCTGAAATGAAGCAAGGCAGCCGTTTTTGGGCCTGGCTGGTTTTTGGCGTGGGAACCACCTATTTTATCCTGCCACTGTTGGCGACCTTTGAATTCTCCTTGCGTAAGCGGCGAGGCGAATACTCGTTTGACGCCTACCGCTCGGTGTTCGGAGATCCAAATTTCCAGGCGACATTTACCTATTCCGTCGTGGTGGCGATCTTCACCATCCTTTTGGGCGTGCTCCTCGTCGTCCCGACGGCTTACTGGATACGGCTGCGGCTACCGCATCTGCGGCCGGTCGTAGAGTTCATCACCCTGCTGCCGCTGGTTATCCCCGCCATCGTCATCGTCTTCGGCTACATCAGGATGTTCGGTTCGAATTCGACGTTGCCTTTTCTGGCGACAGCACGCGGCGCCGATGCTCTGCTGGTCATCGGCTATGCAGTGCTGGCGCTGCCTTATATGTACCGGGCGGTGGATACCGGTCTCAGGACCATCGACGTCAGAACGCTCACCGAAGCCGCACAAATCCTCGGCGCCGGCTGGACCACCATCATCGCCCGCATCATCCTGCCGAACGTGCTGATCGCCGTGTTGTCCGGCGCGTTCCTGAGCTTTGCCATCGTCATCGGCGAGTTCACCATGGCGTCGCTGCTGAATCGCCCGGCGTTCGGCCCCTATCTGCAGAACATCGGCGCCAACAGCGCTTATGAGCCATCGGCACTGGCGCTCATTTCGTTCGCCATCACCTGGGGCTGCATGTCGCTGATCCAGATCCTGTCGCGTTTTGCGCCGCGATCGGCGAACCGGCCAAACTGATCGAAAAAGTACTGACCGAAAGAAAAGCCATGGCCGAGCCATTCCTCTCCATCCAGCAGGTTCGAAAAGCCTTCGGCGCCACCACCGTCGTCCAGGATTTCAACCTCGACGTCGAGCCGGGCGAATTCGTCTCCTTCCTCGGGCCGTCGGGCTGCGGCAAGACGACGGTGCTGCGCATGGTCGCCGGCTTCGAGGAGCCGAGCGCCGGCAAGATCGTCGTGGCCGGCAAGGACATCACCCGGCTCAAGCCCAACCAGCGCAATGTCGGCATGGTGTTCCAGGCCTATGCGCTGTTTCCGAACCTGACCGTGGCGCAGAACATCGGCTTCGGGCTTAAGGTCGCGGGCATGCCAAAGGCCGATGCCGACAGGCGCGTTGCCGAGATGCTCGACCTCATAAAGCTGCCGCAGATGGGCGACCGCTATCCCTATCAGCTCTCCGGCGGCCAGCAGCAGCGTATCGCGCTGGCGCGGGCGATTGCGCCGAAGCCGAAGCTCCTGCTGCTCGACGAACCGCTGTCGGCGCTCGACGCCAAGGTGCGCGTCTCGCTGCGCGAGGAAATCCGCTCGATCCAGAAGAAGCTCGGCATCACCACCGTCTTCGTCACCCACGACCAGGAAGAGGCGCTGTCGATCTCCGACCGCATCGCCGTCATGTATGGCGGCAAGGCCGAGCAGGTCGGCACGCCGTTCGAGATCTACAACCGGCCGGCGACCAAGTTCGTCGCCAATTTCGTCGGCACGCTGAACGTGCTCGAAGGCACCGTCACCGATGCAGCCTCGGGCAAGGTGCGCGTCAATTCGCAAGAGGTCTCGCTGCAGGGAAAGCTGAACGGCTCCAAGTCCGGCGACACGCTGTCGTTGGCGCTGCGGCCCGAGGCGATTTCGCTCGGCCGCCATCCCGGCCGCGACTCCAGTCTTTCGGGCGAGATCACCGAAGTGCACTTCCTCGGCTCGGTCATCCGGGTTCGCGTCGGCATCGGCGGCAGCACGGTGTCGCTCGACACGTTCAACAGCCCGGCCGCGCCGCCGCCCGCTGTCGGCGAGAAGGCCGAGATTTCGTTCTCGTCGGGCGACATGCTGGTGTTGCACTAGGGGAAGAGTGAATGGTGAGTAGTGAATGGTGAATAGTGAATAGTGAATAGTGAATAGCAAGAAGGGGCTTTACGCGCCGAGATTTCTCTGCAAGCGACCATTCACCATTCACCATTCACCATTCACCATTCACCATTCACCATTCACCAGCCAAAGCCGTCGCCGTTTTTTTGCCTGCCAATCGCCCGGCTTCGCCGCTACGATAAGGCATGGCGCTTTTCGAGTTGACCCTTGTTCTCCTGCTGATCGCTGTCGCGCTGACGGCGTTGTCGTGGCGTCTCCAGGTTCCTTATCCGTCGTTGCTGGCGTTGGCAGGCGCAGGCATCGCCTTCCTGCCGTTTGCGCCGACCATCGAGATCGATCCCGAACTGGCGCTTGCCTTGTTCATCGCGCCGGTGCTTCTTGACGCGGCCTACGACACGTCGCTGCGCGATCTCAATCGCTACAGACTGCCGCTTTTCTTGCTGGCGCTTGGCGCCGTCGTTTTCACCACCGCTGCCGTGGCGCTCGTTGGATGGACGATGGCAGGCCTGCCGATCGCTGCGGCCATTGCGCTGGGCGCGATCGTGGCGCCGCCCGATGCCGTGGCGGCGTCGGCCGTGCTTGGACAGTTCAAGGTGCCGCACCGCGTCACCGCGATCCTGCAAGGCGAAAGCCTGCTCAACGATGCCACGGCACTGCTGATCTACCGCATGGCGGTTTCCGCAGCTGCCGGCTCCATCCTGGTGAGCAGCGCGGTTCCGGTGATCTTGCTGTCGACGGTCGGCAGCCTTGCCGCTGGTTACGTGCTCGGCCGGTTGTCTCTCGTCACCCTCAGCCGCATCAGAGATCCGGCAAGCGGCACGGTGGTGCAATTTGCCGGGACGTTCGGCGTCTGGATCCTGGCCGACAGGATCGGGCTCTCCGCCATCATAACGATCGTCGTCTATGCCATGACCATCGCACGTACCGCGCCGCGCCGCATGCCGGCCAGAAATCGCGTCAGCTCCTATTCGGTCTGGGAGACGGCGGTGTTCGTGCTCAACGTGCTTGCCTTCGTCCTGATGGGACTTCAGGCGCGATCGATCGTCGGCCGGCTTGCCGAGCAGGGGCAGGTCGAAGCGTTTGTCTTTGCCGCAGCCGTGCTGGCTGTCGTCATCGTCTCGCGTCTCGTCTGGGTGCTGGGATGCGGCGCGATCATGAGGTGGCTCGCCAGCTTCGGTGACGCGGAACGGCAGGCCGAGGCGCCGTCGTTTCGCGGCGGCGTGCTGATCGGCTGGTGCGGCATGCGCGGGTTGGTCACGCTTGCAGCAGCATTTGCCTTGCCGGCTGACTTTCCCGGCCGCGACCCGATCGTGCTCGCCGCTTTCTCGGTCGTCCTCGGCACCCTGGTGCTGCAAGGCATCAGCCTGAAGCCGCTGCTGCGCCTGCTTCGTCTCGATCCGGACGAAATTGTCGACCGCGAAGTCGCCCAGGCGCGCGTCGCCATCATGCAGGCCGCGCTGGACGTGTTGAGCGGCAAGACATCGAATGCCGCGGCCGTGGTCCGCGAGCAATTTGCCGCGCAGCGCACGATCGCTGAAAACCCGGAGGACGCCCAGGCTACGACCGAGTACGACAGGTTGCGCCTCTATGCCATCAAGAGCCAGCGTGACGCACTGGAGCAATTGCGCATCGACGGAACGATCGGCGACGAAGCATATCATCGCCTGGAGGAGGAAATCGACTGGTCGGAACTGGCCGCCTCTCCGCCGGGATGTTTCCAGCCGTTGACGACCTAGCTGCGCTATCTGGCCCAAGCGCTCTGTATCCGGCTGCACATTGCAGCCGATCAGCCCAACGGCTACTGCTTTCAGGGAATTGAGCCGGATAAGTAATGAAGCTGGTCAGCTACAACATCCAGTACGGGTTCGGCGGCGACGGTCGCTACGATCTCTCGCGCTGCGCCAAGATCGTCGCCGGCGCCGACATCATCGCCTTGCAGGAGGTGGAACGGCACTGGCTGCGCAGCAACGAGGACGACCAGCCGGAAATCCTTTCGCGACTGCTGCCCGAACATTATTGGGTTTATGGGCCGGCCTTCGACATGGACGCCAGCGAACGGCGTGACGGCCGCATCGTCAACCGTCGGCGGCAATTCGGCACCATGCTCCTGTCCAGGCTGCCGATCGTCTGGTCGCGCCTGCACACGCTGCCGCTGCGCCGCACCGTGCGTCCGCTCAACACCCGCAACGCAGCGCTCGAATGCATGATCCGCACCCCTGCCGGTCCGGTGCGGGTGCTGTCGCTGCATCTGGCGCATATCGCCGCCGAAGAGCGGCTGGAGCAGATCGACTATCTGCTCGCCGAGCATCGCCGCGCGCCGTCCGACGGCGGCCCGTGGAGCGGCGCCGACGATGAGCCCGTGCGCAACTGGAGCAATGGCGAGCCGGAGCCGGAAAACCCGCTGGCGGCGATCTGGATGGGCGATTTCAACATGGAGCCGGGCAGCGCCGAGTACCGGCGCATCGTCTGCAGCACGCCGTACCATCGCGGTGCTGCCTATCTCAACGGTTTTGTCGATGCCGCCGCCGTCGCCGGCGAACCAACGGCGGATTTCCACACCCATGTGAAAACCATCGACGGCAGGCTGGCAAAGCGACGGCTCGACCACTGCTTCGTCGGTGGCATGTTGGCGGGACGGGTGCGCTCGGCCAGTGCCGATATCGGCGAAATCGCCTCCGACCATTTTCCGCTGCGGGTCGACATCGACCTGGAAACGCCGTTCGCGACGGGGGCCGAAGGCGCATGAGCCGCCGATGACCTTGTCCGTCTTCTTCGCGGTGCTTGCTGCCGCCGCCATGCACGCGATCTGGAACGCGCTGGTCAAGGTCCATCTCGACCGCTTCCTGTCGATCACGCTGATGACGCTCGGCATGGGCGCCGTGGCGCTTCTGGCGCTGCCATTTGTCGAGGTGCCGAAAGCGGAAGTGTGGCCGTACATCATCGCCTCGGTGATCTTCCACATGGGTTACAGGACGTTCCTGATAGGCGCCTACAAGGCCGGCGATTTCGCCCAGACCTATCCGCTGGCGCGCGGCACGGCACCGTTGCTGGCTGCACTTGGCGGCATTGTGGTCGTCGCCGAAGTTCCGGCGCCGCTCGCCATTGTCGGCATTGTTCTCTTGTCGGCCGGGACGCTGGTGCTGTCATTTCGCGGCGGCGCGCATCTGGAAAGGCTGAACCTGCGCGCCGTCGGCTTTGCGCTGGGCACCTCGATCTTCATCGCCGGCTATACGCTGTCCGACGGCAGCGGCGCGCGGCTGGCCGCGACGGCGTCGAGCTATGCCGCATGGCTGTTCGTCTGCGATGCGCTGTGGGCGCTGGTGCTGTGCCTGATCTTCCGCGGACCAAAGGCGCTGCCGCTGCTGGCGCGCGACTGGAAGGCGGGCGTGTACACCGGCGTGCTCAGCGGCGCCGCCTACTGGATCGTGATGTGGGCGATGACCAAGGCGCCGATCGCCTCGGTCGCGGCGCTGCGCGAAACCTCGATCCTGTTCGCCATGATGATCTCGGTGTTTGCGCTTGGCGAGAAGATGACCGCCTGGCGCGGTGCCGCCGTGCTCAGTATTGTTGCCGGCGTCGTCGCGCTGAGGCTTGGATAGGCTAAAGCGCGTCGCGTTCGATCGACCTCACGCGACGCGCTTTAGGTTGTTGTTTTATGCATGTCGTTAACGCAAAACCGCTGCACACTTTTGCGCGACATGCATTAAGCGCCTATCTCGAGGTCGAACACCATCAGCCCGTCGGTTCCGCCTTCAAGCGCCGCGACCAGCCGAGCGCCGGCTCGGCTGTGGGCCTCATGCACCAGATAGGCGTCGCGTGCGGCGGCATCGCTGAAGTCGATGGTAAAGCCGTGCGTGAAGCCGCGCGCGAACGGCTCTGGGCTGGTGTTGGCGCTGAATTCGACCTTGGCCATGCCGTCGATCACCGACCGCAGCGCCTCGAGGTCGGCATGGATGGCCGCGCGCTCGTCGTCGGTGACGTCATTGCGGAATCGAACGAAAACACAGTGCCTGATCATTCTTGGGATCTCATGCCGCTTGGTTGGTGGAAAACACGGCCGGCGGCAGCGGGTCGCGGCCAAGGATCAGATCGGCGCCTTTTTCGCCGACCATGATGGTTGGCGCATTGGTGTTGGAGGATGGGATGCGCGGCATCACCGAGGCGTCGCAGACGCGCAGGCCCTCGATGCCACGCAGCCTGAGATCGGGCGTCACCACGCTCATCGCATCATGGCCCATGCGGCAGGTGCCGACAGGGTGGTGGTCGGTCTTGGAACTGCGGCAGGCATAGTCGAACAGCTCGTCGTCGCTGGTGAGTGCCGGTCCCGGCAGCACCTCGCGCAGCACGTAGGGGGCCAGCGCTTTCTGCCGCATGATCTCGCGCGCCAGCCTGAGCCCCTTGATCGACATGTCGCGATCGTAGGGATCGGACCAGTAGTTCGGGTCGATCAGCGGGCGGTCGGCGGGGTCGGCGCTGTTCAGCCGCACCGTGCCGCGCGATCGAGGGCGCAGGAAGGCCGAGTTCAGCGTCACGCCCGGATTTTTCAGTTTTTCGACACCGGCCTCGATGCCGGAGCCGAGGCCGAGATGCAGCTGGATATCGGGCGAGGCGGCGGTCGGGTCGGCGTACCAGAAGCCGCCGGTCTCGAACAGGCTGGAGGCAACCGGACCTTTTTTCAACAGCAGGTACTGCAGGCCGGCCCACACCGTCCGGTGCAGCTTGGCGTAGTTGTCGTAGGTGTGGTCGCCGGTGCATTCGGCAATGACGAACAGGTCGAGATGATCCTGCAGGTTGGAGCCGACGCCGGGCAGGTCGTGCACCGGCGTCACGCCGACCGACTTCAGATGGTTGGCCGGGCCGATGCCCGACTGCATCAGCAGCTTCGGCGAGCCGATGGCGCCGGACGAGACGATCACTTCGCGCTCGGCGCGCAGGATTTTCTTCTCGCCGCCCGGCCTGTCGACGATCTCGACACCGACGGCGCGGCCCTTGTCGATGACGATGCGCGTGACCAGCACATCGGTCCTGACGGTCAGGTTTTTTCGTGCGCGGATCGGCCTGAGATAGGCGACCGAGGCAGAGGAGCGTCTCGCGTCCTTCTGGGTCAATTGATAATAACCGACGCCTTCTTGGGCTACCCCGTTGAAGTCTGGATTGAAGGGAATGCCCATCTCCTGTCCGGCGCGGAAATAAGCCTCGCAGATCGGCAGCGGCGCAATCGGGTTCGACACGCCGAGCGGACCCTGGTCGCCGTGAAAATCGTTGGCGTAGCGCTGGTTGTTCTCGGCCCGCTTGAAATAGGGCAGCACGTCGCGATAGCCCCAGCCGGCAAGGCCCTCGTCCTTCTCCCAGGCGTCGTAGTCGCGGGCATTGCCGCGTGTGTAGATCTGGGCGTTGATGGAGGAGCCGCCGCCGATCACCTTGGCCTGCGTGTATCGGAAGACGCGGTCCTTCATGTGCTTTTGCGGCACGGTCGACCAGCCCCAGGCGGCGATGCCCTTGGTCATCTTGGCGAAACCGGCCGGCATGTGGATCAGCGGGTGCCAGTCCTTGCCGCCCGCTTCGAGCAGCAGCACTGAATTCGATGGCTCTTCGCTCAGCCGGTTGGCCAGCACGCAGCCGGCCGGGCCGGCGCCGACGATGATGTAGTCGGTCATGGCGTCACCTGTTCACAGCCTCGGCACCGACAGCGCACCGTCGACATTGATGATCGAGCCGGTCGAAAAGCCGAGCTTGCCGCCGGCGAGTGCCACTATGGCGGCGCCGACATTGGCGGCTTCGCCCCAGCGCTTGGCCGGCACCAGACCGCCGTCGATCAGCGCGTCGTATTTGGCCATTACCCCTGCGGTCATGTCGGTGCGGATGATGCCCGGCCGCACCTCGAACACGCCGATATTTTCGGCGGCGAGGCGTAGCGCCAAGGTTTTCACCCACATCGAAAGTCCGGCCTTGGAGATGCAATAGTCGGCACGTTCCGGCGAGGCCATTTCGGCGCTGACCGAGGTGATGGTGATGATCGATTTTGGGTGGTCACCCGGCGCCGCAAGCATCGCCCTGGCAACGGCCTGGCTGAGGAAGATGGTGCCGCGCAGGTTGATGGCGAGGATCCGGTCGAAGTTTTCCGGTTTCAATTCCAGCAGGTCGCCACGTACCACGGCGCCGATGCCGGCATTGTTGACCAGGCAGTCGATGCGGCCGAAGGCGTTCGTCGCGGCATCGACCAATGCGGCATGGTCGTCGAGGTCGGCAATGTCGCCGCAATGGTAGGCGAATGTCGCGCCGCGGGCGGTGATGTCAGCGGCAACCCCGTCGCCGGCTTTTTCGGCAAGGTCCACGACAAGGATATCGAAGCCGGCATCGGCCAGCGCCTCGGCGCAGGCAAGGCCGATGCCGCGCGCGCCGCCGGTGACGATGGCTGCCGGACGGCTCATGTGAAGATGTTCCTTTGGACGTCAGCGCCGCCCCTCATCGCCCTGCCGGGCACTTCTCCCCGTATAGTGACGGGGAGAAGGACGCCTTCATCGCCTGCTTTGCCAATCGTCAGCGTTGCAAAAAAGGCGGCGAGGTTGCGGCCAGCGGGCTTCTCCCCGTTCACGGGGAGAAGGTGCTGGCAGGCGGATGAGGGGCGGCGCAGACCGATCATAGGACAAGCTCGCTCTTGCGGATATGGTGGGCGACGCGCAGCGCTTGTGCGGCGATCGACAGCGCCGGATTGACTGCGGCCGAGTTCGGCAGGAAGCCAGCGTCGACGACAAACAGGTTCTTGTGGTCGAACGAGCGGCAGAACGGGTCGAGCGGCGAGGTTGCCGGATCGTCGCCCATCTTGACCGTGCCGCACTGGTGCGACGGCGTGCGCTTGTCGAAAGGCCGCGACAGGACGATCGGATAGCCGCAGGCGCGGAAGTTCTCGCGCATCACCTTGGTCAGCCCGTCGAGCGACTGCATGTTGGAGCGCCGCCACTGCATGACGATGTCCTTGCCGTCGACCATGATGCGGCTTTCGGGGTCTGGCAGGTCCTCGCACATCAGGTACCAGTCGACGGCGTGGGCGGCCATGAAGTCCAGCGCGAATTTGGGTGCAAGCTTGACGTTGGCCCTCAGGATATGACCGTCGATCTTGCCGAGAAGCTGGACGTTGCCGAGCGGCTTGCCGCCCTTGCCGTCGGATAGGTAGTAGTCGTTGAGCATCAGCGTCTTCTGGTAGACGGAGGTGTTCCTGCGGCGCGGATCGATCGCCAGCATGGCGCTCGAATTGTGGTTCATGAAGTTGCGGCCGACCTGGTCGGAGCGGTTGGCAAGGCCGTTTCCGTTCGGGGACGGCGAACGCAGCAGGATGGCGGCGGAATTGACCGCTCCGGCCGAGAGGATGACCAGTTTCGGCGTCACTTTCTTCAGTATGCCGTCCTGGCGATAGTGAACGGCTGCGATCGTCGTGGCATCCGGTGAGGCTTCGAGGTATTCGACATGAGCACCGGTCTCGAGCCTGATGTTCCGGTCGGCAAGTGCCGCTGTCAGCGGCCCCGATTGGGCGTCGACCTTGCCGGTCCCGGTGTTGGGAAACGCGTCCCAGCCTGTCTTGCCGTCCTTTAGCCAGGCATCGATGTCGACGCCGAGCGGCAGCGATGCCGGATGCAGGCCGAGGCCCATGAGTTCGGCGCGGGCGCGGGCGATCGGCGGCTCGTCCGGCACCGGCCCGAAGGGGTAGGGGATCGAGTGGAACGGTTCGGTCGGGTCTTCGCCGAGTGCGCCGCGCACGCGAAAAAGCTGCTCGGCCCTGGAATACCACGGCTCGAATTCCTCATAGGAGAACGGCCAGGCCGGCGAGACGCCGCCATAGTGTTCCATGACGGAAAAGTCTTCCCTGCGGTAGCGGATCAGCACCGCGCCATAGAATTTCGAATTGCCGCCGACATAGTAATAATTGCCGGGATTGAACGCAGCACCCCCGGCCTCGCGCCACATCTCCTTCGGCCGGTAGTGGCCGTCGACGAAGATGGCGCGCGTGTCGCGCGTGTGCGGCGTCGCCGGCAGCGGTTCGCCGCGCTCCAGCATCAGGATCGAGGCGCCACTGCCGGCAAGGCCGGAAGCGATCGTGGCGCCGCCGATGCCGGAGCCGATAATGACGATGTCCGGGTTTGTCATGGCTGTCAGAGGATGCGGTTCTCGGTCGCCGGATCGAAGAACACCGCCTTGGTCAGGTTGAAGGCGAGCGGCGTGACCGTGCCCGGCTGGATGTTGGCGTCGGCGCGCAGACGCGCCACCACCGCCTTGCCGCCGAGATTGGTGACGGCGAAGGTGTCGGACCCCGCCGGTTCCACAACCTCAATGTGACAGTCGGCGGTGGCGATGTTCGATGCGTTGCGTTCGGCTCCTTCAGGATCGGTCAGGGCCTCGGGACGGACGCCAAAAATGATCGGCTTGTCGTGGAATGCCGACAGACCAGTCGGCGCATCGGCCAGCGGCAGCGAGATCGGCTCGCGCGCCTCGCGCTGCAGCACCACGGAAAGCGCATTGCCATTGCCGCCGATCGTCGCCGGGATCAGGTTCATCGCCGGCGAGCCCATGAAGTCGGCGACGAACAGATTGGTCGGGTTGTTGTAGATTTCGGCAGGCGTGCCGAATTGCTGCACCTCGCCGTCGCGCATCACCGCGATCTTGGTGGCCAGCGTCATCGCTTCGATCTGGTCGTGGGTGACGTAGACGATCGTGGTGCCGGTGGTTGCGTGCAGCCGCTTGATCTCGATGCGCATGTCGACGCGCAGCTTGGCGTCGAGATTGGAGAGCGGCTCGTCGAAGAGAAACAGCTTGGGGTCGCGCACCAGCGCCCGGCCCATGGCGACGCGCTGACGCTGACCGCCGGAAAGCTGGCTCGGCTTGCGCTGCAGGAGGTGGCCGATCTGCAGCACCTTCGCCACCTTGTCGATCGCCTTCTGGCGCTCGTGGGCCGGCACGCCGCGCATCTCCATGCCGAAGGCAATGTTTCCCGCGACGGTCATGTTCGGATAGAGCGCATAGCTCTGGAACACCATGGCGATGTCGCGCTTCGAGGGGTGGAGATCGTTGATCGTGCGTCCGTCGACACGGATTTCGCCTTCGGTGATAGTTTCCAGGCCGGCGATGGTGTTGAGCAAGGTCGACTTGCCGCAGCCGGACGGGCCGACCAGCACGAGGAAGCCGCCCTTTTCGAGATCAACGTCGATGCCCTTCAGGATCTCGACCGATCCGAACCGCTTCCTCAGCCCATCAATTTCGAGAAAAGCCATTCGATTATCCTTTGACGGCGCCGGCCATCAGGCCGCGCACGAAATAGCGGCCAGCGACCACATAGACGAGAAGGGTCGGCAGTGCGGCGATCATCGCCGCCGCCATGTTGACGTTGTATTCGACGACACCGGTCGAGGTGTTGACGACGTTGTTCAGCGCCACGGTCATCGGCATCGCGTCGCCGGTGCCCGCATAGGCCGAGGCGAACAGGAAGTCGTTCCAGATGTTGGTGAACTGGTAGATGACGGTGACGACGAAGATCGGCATTGAATTCGGCAGCATGATGCGCCGGAAAATCTGGAAAAAGCTGGCTCCGTCGACCTGTGCCGCCTTGACCAGTTCGGTCGGGAACGCCTCGTAATAATTGCGGAAGAACAAGGTGGTGAAGCCGAGCCCGTAGACGACGTGGACAAAGACCAGATTGACCGTCGGATTGCCCAAGCCGAATGAAAATCCCGTTGCGTTTCGCAGCGTCACGCCGAAGCGGCCGAGGCTGCCGAGGATCGTCGCCATCGGCAACAGCACCGACTGGAAAGGGATGAAGCAGGCAAACAGCATCAGCCCGAAAACCAGCGTGTGGCCGCGGAAGCGCCATTTGGTCAGGACATAGCCGTTGAGCGCGCCGAGCAGCGTCGAGATCAGCACCGCCGGAACCACCATCTTGATGGAATTCCAGAAATAGCCCTTGATGCCGGCGCAGGTCAGGCCGACGCAGGTCTCGCCCCACGCCTTCAGCCACGGCTCGAAGGTCGGCGCCTGCGGCAGCGCCAGCATGTTGCCGTTCTGGATCTCGTCCATGGTCTTGAACGAGGTCACCAGCATGACGAACAGCGGCATCAGGTAGAACAGCGCGAACAGCGCCAGCAGGCCGTAGATGACGATGCGGTTGACGGTCCTGGCGCTGATGCCGCCAGTGCTCTGGCGAGTGGGCGTGGCAATGACGCTCATCGCGGCCGCTCCCTGAGCTCGGAATAGAGATAGGGCACGATGATCGCGGTGATGGTCATCAGCATGATCACGGCGCTGGCCGAGCCGACGGCCATTTCGTTGCGCTTGAAAGTGTACTCATACATGAAGTTCGACGGCAGCCAGGCCGAGCCGCCCGGCCCGCCGCTGGTCAGTGCTACGACCAGATCGTAGGACTTGATGGCGAGGTGAGCGAGCACGATGAAGGCCGAGAGGAAGACCGGCCGCAGCAGCGGGATGACGATCCGGCGATAGAGCTGGACCGTGGTGGCGCCGTCGATCTGCGCCGCCTTCATGATCTCGCCGTCGATGCCGCGCAGGCCGGCCAGGAACATCGCCATGATGAAACCCGAGGCCTGCCAGACGCCGGCGATCACCACGGTGTAGATGACGAAATCCTTGTTCTTGATCCAGTCGAAATGGAAGCTCGTCCAGCCCCATTGATGCAGCGTCTGCTCCAGGCCGAGGCCGGGATCGAGGAACCATTTCCAGGCGACGCCGGTGACGATGAAGGACAGCGCCATCGGGTAGAGATAGATCGGCCGCAACATGCCTTCGCCACGGATCTTCTGGTCGAGCAGGATGGCCAGGAAAAGGCCGAGCGCCAGGCAGATGAAGATGTAGAGAAAGCCGAAAATGCCCATATTGGTGATCGACGTGTACCAGCTCGACGGCGGGTCGCTCTCGAAGGTCCAGCGCCATAGCCTCTGATAGGCACGCGGCCCAGTTAGCGCATAGGACGGGAAGGTCTTGGAGTTGGTGAAGGACAGATAGACCGTCCACAGGATGAAGCCGTAGACGAAGACGATGGTGATCGCAAAGCTTGGCGCCAGCACGATCTTCGGCAGCGCGTCCTGCAGGCGCGAACGCACCGACGCGCCCGGGCGCGCATTATGCTCCGGCGTCAGCTTGATCTGGGTTGCGACCGTTGTCATGGGCTCCTCCCTCGCGGGTCCCTTCACCGCCAGGCGGGGAAGGATAGCCCCGTCGAGACGGGGCGTGTTGGTTGATCGCCGGCGCCATTCCGACCAGAAGCCGACCATCCTGGCTTGGTGGAACCTTCCCCACCGGAGCGGGGAAGGTCCTTTCATGCCGGTTCTTATTTGGCGTCTTCGATTGCGTTGACCAATTGGGTCACGGCCTCGTCCGAGGTCTTGATCTGGCCGTGGACGAATTTCGAGACGACGTCCTTGTAGGCATTGGCGACGGCGGGCGGCGCGCCATAGCCTTGCGCCAGCGAACCGAACAGCGTGCCGCCTTCGTTGGCGGCCTTCAGGTCGGCCATGCCCTTCTTGCCGCAAGCGTCGAAGTCGGTGTCGGGCACGTCGGTGCGGGCCGGGACCGAGCCCTTGACGACGTTGAAGGCCGACTGGAAGCTCTTCGACAAAGTTGCGGTGGCCAAGGCGACCTGGGCGGCCTTTCGGTCCTCCGGAACGTCGAACATGCCGAACATGTCGGAGTTGTAGACCACGCTGCCGTCGGTGCCCGGGAAGCGATAGCACAGGAAGTCGGTGCCCGGCGTCTTCTTGGCGGCGTTGAATTCGCCCTTGGCCCAGTCGCCCATCACCTGCACCAGAGCATCGCCCTTGATGACCATGGCGGTGGCGAGGTTCCAGTCGCGGCCGGAGAAGTTCGGGTCGACATAGGTGACGAGCTTGGCAAGGTTGTCGAACGACTTCTTCATCGTGTCGGATTTCAGCTGCTCCTCGTCGAGGTCGTTGAAGGCCTTTTTGTAGAACTCAGGTCCGCCGGTCGACAGCACGACGGAATCGAACATGGTGGCTTCCTGCCAGTTCTGGCCGCCAAGCGCGAGCGGGATGACGCCCGCCGCCTTGGCCTTGTCGAGCAGCGCGATGAATTCGTCGAAGGTCTTGGGCTCGGTGCCGCCGATCTTGTCCATCACCGCCTTGTTGATCCACAGCCAGTTGACCGAGTGGACGTTGACCGGAGCCGCGACCCACTTGCCGTCATAGACCGAGAATTTCTGCAGGGCGGCCGGCACGGATTTGTCCCAGCCTTCCTTTACCGCCGTCTCGGTCAGGTCGCCCATCACGCCGGCCGCGGCGTAATCGAGCACGGTATAGCCGAGCATCTGCGAGGCGGTCGGGTAGTTGCCCGCCGCAACCATCGCCTTCAGCGCGGTCATGGCGGCGTCGCCGCCGCCGCCGGCCACGGGCACGTCCTTCCAGGCAAAGCCTTGCTTGGCCAGATCCTCCTTGAGCACGTTCAAGGCAGCCGCTTCGCCGCCAGACGTCCACCAATGCAGCATCTCGACTTCCTTGACGTCCTGGGCATGGGCCGCGAACGCAAGACCCGAGCCGAGAGCCGTTCCGATAAGCAGTTTGCGCAACATGTACTTCCTCCCTTGTTGCAGCTACACGACCGGCGGCTGTCCGCCGGGTTCTTCACAGCTCAGCCGACCCACCATCCGGTGCGCTGGCCGCGATGAAACTGGATTGTCTTTTCCTCGGTATAATCCTCGACGGCGCGCTTGCCGAGTTCGCGTCCGAGACCGGATTGCTTGTAGCCTCCGAAAGGCAGCTCGGGATAACCTTCCATGAACGTGTTCACCCAAACGGTTCCCGAACGCACACTCCGCGCCACCGACATGCAGGTGTCGATGCTGGCGCTCCACACACCCGCCGATAGACCATAGGGCGTGTTGTTGGCGATGCGCAACGCCTCTTCAATCGATTCAAACGTCAGCACCGAGAGCACCGGGCCGAACACTTCTTCACGTGCAATGGCCATGTCTTCGGTGACGCCGCGAAGGATAGTCGGGTCGAGATACTGACCGGCATTGGAGGCGATCTGCTTGCCGCCGCTATAGACGCTGCTGCCGTCGTTTGCCGCCGCCGCCACGTAGCCGGCGACCTTGGAAAGGTGCTCGGAAGAGATCATCGCGCCGACCTTGGTGCTGTCGTCGAGCGGATCGCCGACGATGACCCTTGCGGTGAGCGCCTTCACCGCGTCGAGGAAATCGTCGGCGATCGCCTCGTGGACGATTAGCCGGCTGCCGGCGTTGCAGCATTCGCCGGCGTTGAAAAAGCCGCCGAACACCGCCGCGTCTGCGGCGGCTTCGAGGTCGGCGTCTGGAAAGACAATCTGGCCGTTTTTGCCGCCGAGCTCCATCGAGACCTTCTTCAGCGCGTTCGCAGCCGATGCCATGGTCACCTTGCCGACCCGGGTGGAACCGGTGAACGACACCATCTCGACCAGCGGATGGGCGACCATCGGCGCGCCGACATCGGCGCCCAGGCCAGCGAGGATGTTGACGACGCCGTCCGGCAAGCCGGCCCGCATCAGGATGTCGCCGAGCACGAAGGTCGAGGCCGAGGTCATCTCGCTCGGCTTGACCACAGCCGTGCAGCCGGCGGCGAGCGCGAACGGCAGTTTCTGGCTGACGATGAGGAACGGAAAATTCCATGGCGTGATGATCGAGACGACGCCGATCGGTTCACGCAGCACGACGCCCAGCATGGCGTCGCCGAGATTGGCGTAGCTCTCGCCATGGAGCGTGCGGGCAAGCGCCGCGGCATAGCGCCAGATGTCGACGGCGCCGCCGATCTCGCCACGCGCCTGGGTGATCGGCTTGCCGGATTCCAGCGCGTCGAGCCGGGCAATCGCCTCGAGCCGCGCTTCGATCAGGTCCGCCGCCTTGAGCAGGATCGCGGCGCGCTCGCCGGCCTTCATGCGCGGCCAGGGGCCGGTCTCGAAGGCCTTGTGCGCGGCCTGTACCGCCGCCTCGACTTCCTCTTCGCCGGCTTGCGCATAGCGCGAAACGGTGAAGCCGTGGCCGGGGCTGTTGCGCTCCAGCGTGCGGCCGTCGCGGGCATCGACGAACTTGCCGTCGATCAGCAGCCGGTAGGTCTTCGGTGCTGCGGATGCCTCGGCGGGCATGGCGATGGTGAGGGGCAAGTTCATGTGAGCTTCCGTTTGCATTCTCATGATCTTGAAAACGCTGGTTTCTGCTTGGTCTTGAAAGCGTCGACACCGGCCTTGA
Organism: Mesorhizobium sp. WSM4810; assembly: GCF_055811235.1. Classification (NCBI taxonomy): domain Bacteria; kingdom Pseudomonadati; phylum Pseudomonadota; class Alphaproteobacteria; order Hyphomicrobiales; family Phyllobacteriaceae; genus Mesorhizobium; species Mesorhizobium sp. WSM4810. Next base: position 26,115 of record NZ_JBVVQV010000012.1, read on the forward strand.
GATCGCCGGTCAGCGCGATGAAGCCGCTGGCCAGCGCCTCGGTTGCGGCGGCACTGTCCTCGCCTTCGGCGATCGCGATCATCAGCTTGGCGGCTTCGGTTGCCAGCGGGCCGCGCTCGGCGATCTTGCCGGCCCAGGCCCTGGCCTCGGTGAATGCGTTGCCCGTTTCGACCACCCGGTCGACGATGCCCAGAACGAGTGCTTCGGCAGCCACGAACAGTTCTCCGCCAAGCGCCATGCGCCGCACCGTCTGGGCGCCGAAGCGGCGCACCGCGCGCTGCGTGCCGGACCAGCCGGGCACCACGCCGATCGAGGTTTCCGGAAAACCTAATTTCACCTGCGCCTCGGCGACGCGGAAGTCGCAGGCGACCGCCAGTTCCAGCCCGCCACCCAGTGCATGGCCGGACAGCACGGCGATCGTCGGCTGCCGCAGCCGCGCCAGCCGGTCGAAGACGCGGTGGCCGTAGCGAACCCATTGCACCTGGAAATCGGCGGCGCTCATTTGCGACCAGGCTTCGACGTCGCCGCCGGCGCAAAAACCCTTGCCTTCGCCGCACAGCAGCACGACGCGAACGCCGTCCGCGGCCTCGGCCGTATCGAGTGCGGCTTCCAGCGCGCGCAGCATCGCGATGTCGAGCGCGTTGAATTTCTCCGGTCGGCGCATCGTGACGATGCCGATGGCACCGTCTGTTTCAAAGCTGACGAGACGCTCAGCCATGCGCGCCTCCAAGCGAGGCGCCGCCATTGAGCGACAGTCCAATCGGCCGGTCACGGTAGAGCGCGTCCGGCGTGACCTTCAGGTCGTTGGCGACGGCGAGCGGGATCTCGGCCTGCGCCAGCACGTCGCGCTCGAGGTCGATGCCCGGTGCCAACTCAGTCACCATCAGCCCATCCGGCGTCAGCTTCATGACGCAGCGCTCGGTGACATAGGTGATGTCCTGTCCTTGCGCGACAGCGCGCTTGCCGGAGAAGGAGATGTGCTCGACCTCGCCGACCAATTTCTTGACCTTGCCTTCCCCGTCGATACGGATGCCGCCATCGGCGAGCGACAGTTTGGCGCCGGCATTGAAGAAACCGGAAAAGACGATCTTCTTGGCCCGCGCGGTGATGTCGACAAAACCGCCGGCGCCGGCGGTGACATGCGGCCGCGCCGAAAGCTTCGACACGTTGACCGAGCCGTGGCGGTCGATCTGCAGGAAGGACAACAGCGACGCGTCGAAACCGCCGCCCTGGAAGTAGATGAACTGGTGTGGCGAAGGCATAAACGCGTCGGCGTTCGACGAGCAGCCGAACTTGAAATCGAGCAGCGGCACGCCGCCGACCGCGCCCTGTTCGATCACCCAGGTGACCTTGCCGTGCTGGCCCTCCTCGATAAGGATGCGCGGCACGTTGGCCGAGATGCCGAAGCCAATGTTGACGGCCATGCCGTCGGCAAGCTCCATGGCGACGCGTCGCGCGATGACCTTCTGGACGCTCATCTCGGCGTTGCGGAAAGTCGACAGCGGGCGGAAGATCTCGCCGGAGATGGCCGGGTCGTAGGGTGTCAGCGTCGTCTGCAACTGGTCGGGCGCCGCCACGATATGGTCGACCAGCACACCGGGCACGCGCACGTCATGCGGCTTCAGCGTGCCGTTCTCGACGACGCGCTTGACCTGCGCGATGACGATACCGCCATTGTTGCGGGCGGCGAGCGCCTGCTCCAGCCCGCCGAGATAGGCGCCCTCGTGCTCATAGGTGAGGTTGCCGCGCTCGTCGGCGGTGGTGGCGCGGATGATGGAGACATCAGGCACGATCGAGCGGAAATAGAGCCATTCCTCGCCGTCGAACTGCTGCACCGAAACGATCGGCTCGCTGGCCGCCGCATTCATGGCGCAGCCCTGATGACGCGGGTCGGCGAAGGTGTCGAGGCCGACCTTGGTCAGCACGCCGGGGCGCTTGGCAGCGGCCTCGCGGTGCATGTCGAATAATATGCCTGAGGGCACGTTGTAGGCGGCGACGGAATTGTCACCGATCATCTTCCAGATCTGCGGCGGTTCAGAGGATGAAGGGCCGGACGGATAGGAGCCGCACAGCGTGCGCTTCAGCAGGCCGGGCTTGGCCAGGTGGTCGATACCCCTGATGCCGTACATGTCGCCGGCGGCGATCGGGTGCAGCGTTGTGATGTCCTTCGGATGGCCTTGCGCGTCGAAGCGCTCGCCGATCGCGGCAAGCACCGCATCCGGGCAGCCGAGGCCGCTCGACGACGACACCGAAACGACCATGCCGTCGCCGATCAGGCTGGCGGCTTGCGCTGCGGAGACGAGTTTGCTCACGCTGCGCCCCCGAGATTCGGATCGATCGCGACCGATCTGCCGGACTTCGCTGATTGCAACGCCGCCTCGGCTGATGTCAGAGACCAGACGCCGTCCTCGCCGGTGGCCGACGGCTGGCCTTCGCCACCGATCGCCGCATGGAACTGGCGCAGGGAACGGACATAGAGATCTTCGCGGTCGAAGCTCAATTCCTCCTCGCCCTTTGCCGTGCGCAGCAGCACGGAGCCGATCGGCTTCTGCGTCATCACATCTTTCGCGATCAGGGAGCCTTCGCTGCCATGCACCTCGAAGCCGGTGCCGGCGAATTTGGTGGTGAAGCCCTCATGCGACTGGGCGATGACGCCCGATCTGAAGCGCCAGATGCACATGGCGCCGTCCTCCAGCCCGCCGCTGGCCATGCCTGCGGCCTGGGTGAACGCCGAAACCTCGAGCGGATCGTCGCCGAGCACGAAGCGCAGCGTGTCGGCATCGTGCACGGTGATATCGAGCACCACGCCGCCACCGGCTTCCGGCCTGGTGATGCGCCAGCCCTGCAGATTTTCGGGCAGATAGACCGAGTGGAAGACGCGCGCGGCAATCGGCTTGCCGATGCGGCCGGCGGCAATGGCTTCGCGCATCGCCCGGTGCGAGCCGGCATTGCGCAGATGATGGTTGGTGCCGAGCACGAGACCGGCCGCCTTGGCGGCGGCGACCATTTTGCGCGCATCGGCGCTGGTCAGCGCCAGCGGCTTTTCGCACAACACATGTTTTCCCGCGGTGATGGCGGCCAGTGCCTGTTCGAGATGCAGTTCGTTGGTGGTCGAGATGTAGACCGCGTCGATGTCGGAGCCGAGCAATGCATCGAGCGTCGAGACGGCGAGCGCAATGCCGTTCTCCTTGGCATAGGCAGCGGCGCGCTCCGGGCTGGAACTCATCACCGCCGTGATCTCGCTGTTCGGTTGCCCGCGGATGGCGTTGATCACGAATTGCCTGGCGATCGTGCTTGCGCCGATCAGTCCCCATCTGACGGTCATGCCGCGTCTCCCATTCCGGCACGGCGATCAGGACCGCAACTGTCCCTGACGACGAGGTTGACGGCGCCGATATGATCCTCGGCGCGCGTGGTGCGCGACTGGATCATCTTCAGCATGACATGGGCGGCGCGCTCGCCGAGGCCCGCCGAATCCACCGCGACACTGGTCAGCGCCGGCATGTAGTGCTGGGCTTCGATCACGTCGTCGAAGCCGACAACGGCGAAATCCGCGCCGGGCTCGAGGCCGCGCTTGCGCAGCGCCAGCATGACGCCGAAGGCAACCGCATCGTTGAAGCACAGCGCCGCGGTCGGCGGCTCGGCCATGGCGAGGGCCGTCTCCAGGCAGGCAATGCCGCCCTTGCGGCTGGTTTCGCCTTCGACGACCAGTGTATCGCGCTTGGCGATGCCGAGCCCCTCGCAGGCCTCGCGAAAACCGCCCAGCCGCTCGTGATAGACTACCAGATCCGATGAGCCGCCGAAGAACGCCAGCCGGCGATGCCCTTTGCCGATCAGATGGGCGGTGGCGAGCCAGGCGCCGCGGTGATTGTCGGGCGCGATCACCGGGATGCGGCTTTCAGGAAGGCGGCGCATGGTGAAGACGATCGGAAGGCCCGCCATCTCGATGCGGCGGAACGCACCGGGAGTCGTGCCGCGCGCCGGCGACACGATCAGCCCGGCGACACCTTGCTCCATCAGCGATTTCAGCACCTCTTCCTGGCGCACCGGGTTTTCCGCCGTGTTGGCGATGAACGGCACGATGCCCGCCGACTGGAACACACGCTCCATGCCGACCGCCATTTCGGCGAAGAACGGGTTGGTAAGGTCGTTGATGACCATGCCGATGACGTTGGAATGGGCCTTGCGCAGATTGGCGGCGCCGCGGTTGTAGACATAGCCGACATCCTCGATCGCCTTGCGAACCTTCAGCGCAGTCTCAGGTCGGATCAGCCCGCTGCCCTGCAGCACCAGCGACACCGTCGACTTGGACACGCCCGCCTCACGGGCAATGTCGAGTATCGTCGCCTTGGGCCTGCTGGCCATTCAGATACGTCCTCCGGTGTTTTCCGGCCGAATTTTATTGGAACGTTCTAATTCTGGGCTGGATTTGAGTCAATCAGAATTTTCCAGAATTCGAAAAATCCGGCAGTCGGCGCTTAAATGCCGCTCTTAGACTGCCTTCTTCGCTGCGATGCAGCATTCTGGGGTATGGATCGAGAATCGACAAAAGGTCCTTGATTTGTTGGAACGTTCCATTTAATAGCGCGACGAAGGGAGAGATCGATGGACATTGCCTTGCCCGGGGAGGGCGGTCGCTACCGCCTTGTCGGCCAGCCGGCACAGCCGGTGATCGGCGCGCGGTTTTCGCGCATCGCCTATGCCGCCGCTCATGTCGTTGCCGATCCCCTCGCGATGACCGATCCGTGGTCTCATCCTGCGGTCGACTGGGAGCGCACGATGGCGTTCCGCCATCATCTGTGGCGGCTCGGCTTCCGCATCGCCGAGGCGATGGATACCGCGCAGCGCGGCATGGGTTTCGACTGGACAAACGCCAGGGAATTGATCCGCCGCTCGATCGCCGAGGCGCGCACCATCGAGGGCGCCGATCTCGCCTCAGGCGCCGGGACAGACCATCTGGCGCCAGGCGCCGCCCGGACGCTCGACGATGTCATCGCGGCCTATGAGGAGCAGTTCGGTTTCATCGATGGCCTGGGCGGCAAGGCGATCATGATGGCCAGCCGGGCGCTGGCGGCTGTCGCAAAGGGTCCCGAAGACTATGCCAGCGTCTATGACCGCATCCTTCGCCAAGCCTCCGGCAAGGTCATCCTGCACTGGCTGGGCGACATGTTCGATCCGGCGCTGAAGAATTATTGGGGCAGCCATGATTTCGACACCGCGCTCGACACGGTCGTCGCCATCATCGAACGCCACGCCGGCAAGGTCGAGGGGATCAAGATATCGCTGCTCGATGCCGGCAAAGAGGTTGCCCTGCGCAACCGGCTGCCGGAAGGGGTGGTCATGTTCACCGGCGACGATTTCAACTATCCCGAGCTGATCGCCGGCGATGGCGAAAGACACTCGCATGCGCTGCTCGGGATTTTCGACGCTATCGCGCCGGTCGCCAATGCCGCGCTGGCGAGGCTGGCCGACGACGATCGCGCCGGCTATGACGCGCTGATGGCGCCGACGGTATCGCTGTCGCGGAAAATCTTCGAGGCGCCAACCGAGTACTACAAGGCCGGTATCGTCTTGCTGGCGTGGCTGAACGGCCACCAGGACCATTTTTCGATGGTCGGCGGCATGCAGTCGGCACGCGGCATTTGCCACTATGCCGATGTGTTCCGCCTCGCCGACCAGGCCGGATTGCTGGCCGACCCGGAGCTTGCCGTCGCCAGAATGAAGAGCCTGTGCGCCGTGGCGGGTGTCTGACCGCCATACCACAAGAAGAGCTCGCCCGAATCTCCGATTTGGCTTGTCTCGGCAAATCTGTATGCGCTATGCGTCCGAAGCAGGTTCATCCGGCGCGCCGACGCCAGATGGTCAAAGCGGCCGTTCTGCATAGGAATACGCCAATGGATTTCGACCTAAGGGGCAAGCGCGTTTTCGTGGCCGGGCATCGTGGCATGGTCGGCTCGGCCATATTGCGCAGGCTGGCGGACGAGGACTGCGAGGTCCTGACCGCATCCCGCGATGAACTCGACCTGATGGACCAGGCCGGCGTGCGGCGCTGGATGGCTGGCCACAGGCCGGACGCGGTGGTGATGGCGGCGGCCAAGGTCGGCGGTATCCTGGCAAACAACAGGTTGCCGGTCGATTTTCTGCAGGACAATCTCATCATGCAGACCAATGTCATCGAGAGCGCCTTCCGCAACGAAGTGCAGAAATTGCTGTTTCTCGGTTCGTCCTGCATCTATCCGAAGTTTGCGGCGCAGCCGATCTCCGAGGATGCCTTGCTGACCGGTCCGCTCGAACCGACCAACGAATGGTATGCGATCGCCAAGATCGCCGGGCTGAAACTGTGCCAGGCCTATCGGCGCCAATACGGTGTCGAGTACATCTCGGCGATGCCGACCAACCTCTATGGCCCCGGCGACAATTTCGACCTCTCCACCAGCCATGTCGTACCAGCCCTGATGCGCAAGGCACACAAGGCCAAGCGCGCCGGCGACAAAACCCTGGAGGTCTGGGGATCGGGCGCGCCGATGCGCGAGTTCCTGCATGTCGACGACGCCGCCGACGCTCTGGTCTGGCTGCTGAAAAACTATGCCGGCGACAGCCACGTCAATGTCGGCTCGGGCGAAGACATCACCATTGCCGAACTGGCCCGCACCATGCTCTCCGTCGTCGGCGCCGAGGCGGTGCTCACATTCGATGCGACGAAGCCGGACGGCACGCCGCGCAAGCTGATGGACGTGTCGCGCCTGTTTGCCACGGGCTGGCGCCCGCGGTACTCGCTTCAGAGTGGCTTGGAGCAGACCTATGCCTGGTTTCTCCAGCATATCGAGACGGGCGATCTCCGCCTCGGCGCGGCTTGATCTCAATCGACGCTGATTGCTGCCACCAGACATGACGGCTTGGGCGGCCGTCTGTTGGCCGTGTCCAATGCAAAGCCGCTCGCCGACATGTTGGATGCCGTTTCGGATGCACCTGGAAGAGCGATGCCTCCAACGGACACCAGATTTCATATCGTCGATGTAGCCGAAAAGATATTCTCAGCCGACTTGAATTGAGAAGCTTGGCTGGGGCCAGCTTGGCATTCTCAAAAATACGGCATTCACGCGGTCCAGCCTGGACGCACCCGTAAATCTGCGGGTACGAGAGACGGCGGATTGTCTGGATGGTGGGCGTGACAGGGATTGAACCTGTGACCCCTGCAATGTCAATGCAGTGCTCTCCCGCTGAGCTACACGCCCATCCGAAGCCGCGCATACACCATTTTTGCCACGGCGCGTCAATAGCAGGAAAAGGGAAAGAACGGTTCGCCTTGCCGCACCGTCGAAGGCGCGCCGGAAGCCGGCGGCGGAAAGCGTGTCAGGCTGCCTGCAGCATCTTTTCGACCTCGTTGACGAGGTCGCGCAGATGGAACGGCTTCGACAGCACCTTGGCGTCTTTCGGCGCCTTGGAATCCGGATTGAGCGCAACGGCGGCGAAGCCGGTGATGAACATGACCTTGAGGTCGGGATCGATCTCGGTGGCGCGGCGGGCGAGTTCTATGCCATCCATCTCCGGCATAACGATATCGGTCAAGAGCAGCGAGAACGGCTCTTCGCGCAGCCGCTCATAGGCGCTGGCGCCATTGTCGAAATCGCTGACCTGGTAGCCGGCACGCTCCAGCGCCTTGACGAGGAACCGGCGCATGTCGTCGTCGTCTTCCGCCAGCAGAATGCGTGCCATCTTATCCCGTCCGAATCACCCGCCCGGGACTGCCGTGGGCAGCCCGTTAACCATCCTGTATATGAGGAGGTGAGGGTAAACATCAAGTGAACGATAAAGGCCCGATCCGGCTTTAACAAAGTGGTCCGCACGCCGAAACGCTGGACATGCGGCCGGCGAGGTGGCACTTTCCAATCATGATGCATTGGTGTTTCCGGGTTCGTTCAAATTGAAAACGGCAGCCGAGGATTTTTCGGTCGTTCCCCCCTTCGAAATCCGGTCGGGCGCCGAACAGCGCGTCCCCTTCCTCTTCAACTCACCGCATAGCGGCCGTCACTATCCGGACCGGTTCCTGGCGATGGCAAGGCTGGACCGAAACGCCATCCGCCGCTCCGAAGATTGCTATGTCGACGAATTGTTCGGCGGCGCCGTCGCGCTCGGCGCGCCGATGCTGGCGGCAAACTTCCCGCGCGCCTATCTCGACGTCAACCGGGAGCCGTGGGAACTCGATCCGCGCATGTTCGCCGAACCCGTGCCGTCGTTCTGCAATATCCGCTCGGCGCGCGTCGCCGGCGGGCTTGGCACCGTGCCCAAGCTGGTAGGAGAGGGGCTCGAAATCTATGCCGGCCGCTTGCCGTTGGCGGAAGCCGTCGGGCGCATCGAGGCTGTCTACAAGCCTTATCACGAGACGCTAAAACGGCTTTTGACCAGGACCCATGCGCGGTTCGGCTTTGCCGTGCTGATCGATTGCCACTCGATGCCGGCGAGCATCAGGGTCGGCGACAGCGGTGTCAGGCCCGACTTCATCGTCGGCGACCGTTTCGGCATCTCCGCCGCGGCAGCGTTGACCGAGACGGCGATCGGCCTGCTGATCGGCATGGGCTATACCGTCGCCCATAACAAGCCTTATGCCGGAGGCTTCATCACCGAGCACTATGGCCGCCCCGTGCGCCACCTCCATGCACTGCAGATCGAGGTCAATCGCGGGCTTTACATGAACGAGCGGACGTTCCAGAAATCCGCCGGCTTCGATGCGCTCGCCGACGATCTGGCGCAATTCTCGGCCGACCTGATGGCGATGCCCGACCACAATTTTATCGACCTGCCGCTTGCCGCCGAATGATTGCCGAAAAACGAAACGAGATCTGGCGCCGGATAAAGGCATCGGGGTGCGGGTCGGGACGCGCAATCGGCTGAGTGCCGCGCCGAAAAAAAGACCGCATCGTTTGCACGACACGGTCGAAGTCTAGGGAGGAAACGCCCAAGGAGGGCATGGACAGGAGAACCTGTCCGAGAACAAATCTATTGTGCGATGCACAAATGTCAAGCCGCCGTGCGGCGTTTTTAATTCACTATGATGTGGAAACTGCGTTTCGAGGGCGCCAGCGTTGCATTCGAGCAACAGTCGTCGATGCGCAAAAGTCCCGCACGCCCTTGTTTTGGCGGAAATCCACAGGCAGACGATGGTTCCAGCACGCTAAAGCGCCTCGCGTTTGACCGGACGACGCGCTTTAGGTTGTTGTTTTATGCATGTCGTTATCGCAAAACCGCTGCACACTTTTGCGCGACATGCATTACGCGGGAGAATCAGTTGGACATCAGCATCGATTTCATGCGGCGCATTGCGGATGCCGCCGCAGCCGAAACCTTGCCGCGCTTCCGCACCCAGGGCGCAGTCGCCAACAAGGAGCAAGGCAGCTTCGACCCGGTCACCGAGGCCGACCGCGAGGCCGAGCGGGTCATCCGGGCGCTTATTTCAGCGGAATATCCCGATCACGGCATCCTCGGCGAGGAGCATGGCAGCGAGAACATGTCCAGCAGGCATGTCTGGGTGATCGATCCGATCGACGGCACCCGTGCCTTCATTTCCGGCCTGCCGGTGTGGGGAACCTTGGTCGGGCTGACGGTCGACGGCGATGCCGTTGCCGGCATGATGTCGCAGCCCTTCACCGGCGAGCTCTTCTACGCCAACGCGTCCGGCGCCCATTATGAAGGCCCGGGCGGACCGCGAAGGCTGACCACACGCAAGACGACAAGCCTCGCCGAGGCGACGCTGTTCACCACCACGCCAGCACTGTTCAAGGGAGATGCGCGCCTGCGCTACGACCTGTTCGAGCGGCAGGTCCAGCTCGCCCGCTACGGTACCGACTGCTATGCCTTCGCCATGGTCGCGGCGGGAAGCGTCGACATCGTCGCCGACCCCGATTTGAAACCCTACGATATCGTCGCGCTGATCCCGATCATCGAGAAGGCCGGCGGCGTCGTCACCACCTTCGAAGGCGGACCGGCGGAAAGGGGCGGCGACATCCTGGCTGCGGCAACGCCGGAGCTTCATGCCGCCGCGATGGCGGCGTTGCGTGGCTGAACCGGCTGGGCAGCTGGCCATTACGCACTGAGGTGCCCACGGCGACGATAACCCAATGCTCCTGACGGCAGGGTGTCAGCAGCTCTCGGCTATGGAGACAATGCCACGGGAGGGAGTCTCATGCCGACGCAGTCAACAACCAGCCGTTCCGAAGATGCTCCAGTAGAAAATGCGCCGGCAGAAAATGCTCCATCAGATGGGCGGGCCGATTTCGATTTCTTCTTCGGACGCTGGAACGTCAGTCATCGAAGGTTGCAGGAGCGCCTGCAAGGCGACACGAACTGGGACGTGTTTGGCGGGACATGCGAGGTGCGCCCGATCCTTGGCGGGCTCGGCAATGTCGATGACAATGTGATTGAATTGCCCGGCGGCGCCTATCGCGCCGCCACGCTGCGGACCTTCGATCCGGCGACGAGACAATGGTCGATCTGGTGGATCGACGGCCGCAGCCCGGCGACCATCGATATTCCGATGCGCGGCGCCTTCGAAGCAGGTGTCGGCACGTTCCTATGTGAAGACGTCTTCGACGGACGCGATATCCAGGTTCGCTTCCTGTGGTCGCGGATTACTGAAAAATCGGCGCGCTGGGAGCAGGCTTTTTCACCGGATGGCGGCAAGACCTGGGAGACCAATTGGATCATGGATTTCGCCCGGCAAGTGTAGGCCGACGATCGACCTGGCAGACATTTTTTCAAGCCAAGTCATTCTTTCAAGCCAAATCATGGATTTTCAATGGTTTGGAGCGGTCTTTTGGCGTCCGGAGGGAGCGCGGCACTCAATCAGGCGTTGTCGTCGCTTCCCGGAATGAAGGCATCGAAGGCGGCAAAGAACTGCTCGCGATAGAAGTCGGTCTCCTGCAATATTTCATGGCGCGCACCATCGATCACCAGCAGCGAACCGAGACGCAGGCGTCTGGTGTAGGTTTCCACCGCTTTCGTCGAGACGACCTGGTCGGCGCCGGCGGCGACCACCAGCAAGGGAACCCGGATCCTGGCCATGAAGTCGGGATCGCTGATGACCTCGGAGGCCTGCGCCGCCGCTTTCAGCCAGCGGATCGTCGGGCCGCCGAGCGCCAGCTGCGGGTAGGTTTCGTAGAGCAGCGTGTTGCGCCGATACCGCTCGGGATCCGATGTCACCTTGTTGACGGCAAAGGGTATGGTTTTTCTGGGCCGCGGACCCCAGGCGGCATAAAGCTTGCCAAGACCCAGCAGACAGAACAGCGAGCAGAGGCGGCGAACGGTGGTTGTCGAGACCGGCAGGTCGGGTACCGCCAGGAAGGGCGCGATCAGCACCATGCGCCGTACGCGGTTCACCATCGACGGCCCGGCAAGCAGCGTGATCACCGCCCCGGCCGAATGGGCCAATATGTAATACGGCCCCCGGCAGTCGGGCAGCACGATCTCCTCGAAGAACTGTTCCAGGTCGCCGGTGTAGTCGAAGAAACTGCGGACATAGCCACGCTCGCGATCGCTGATCAGCCGGTCGGAACCGCCCTGACCGCGCCAGTCCAAGGTGGCGACGCCAAAACCGCGGTCGGCGAGGTTGCGGATGGTCTCGAAATACTTTTCGATGCACTCGTTGCGGCCGGTCAAGAGGACCACGGTGCCCTTCATCGGGCGGGCAACGGCGGCAAAGAGCCCATAACGGATCTTCTTGCCGTCGCGCGTGGTGAAGAAACCAGCGGCCGCATTTTCCGGTGGCGGATTGCCCGGAATTTCGCGGAAGAGGGGAATTTTGGCGAGGAGGTCCGTCATTCGGCGCTGCGTTTTATGTGTCGCTGCCTGCATGGCGCAAGCTTTGGTAGGCATAGTCGCCCATGCAGCAAAAGCAAAGGAATTCCGGACGCGTTGGAAAGGCTGGAACGAGGCAGCCGGCGAGTGAGGCCGAAAGCAGCTTGCGGCGTGCTTCCGGCCCCCCGTCGATCCGGGAGGAAGGGACGTTACACCCGGTCGGCCTCGTTGCGGCATCTCGCGCATAACCGCGAAAACCGCAGCCGATCTCGCTGTGAATCATGCGCAATCAAAGTGTTACAGCTTCCTTTTGCGTGTCCGAGAGGACGCGCGACGCTGTAACCGCCGCCTGTTCCTTGATCCTGGAAGCAGATTAGCGCGACTTAGCTGAACGTTCGCCGAAGCCGCGGTTCATCTGCCGTTCATCGAGGCGGCAGAATCTTGAAATGCCTTCTCGTGCTCCCCAAATGGCTGCTGCGGCCGCCAATGTCGGGGCCGCTGGCCCATCCGGAACGCCGTCACGGGTTTCGTACCGGCCATACGCAAACCTTGTTGCTCGACAGGAGAACACACCATGCGTCACGTTGATTTTTCACCGCTTTATCGTTCGACCGTCGGTTTCGACCGGCTGTTCACCATGCTCGATTCGCTTGCGCAGCCGGAAGGTGCACAGACCTATCCGCCCTACAACATCGAGCGCACCGGTGAGGATTCCTATCGCATCTCGATGGCGGTCGCCGGCTTCTCGGACGATGAGCTCTCGATCGAGGCTCACCGCAACGTTCTGACTGTCAAGGGTGAGCGCAAGGAAGGCAATGGCGAAGGCTCCGAACTGCTCTATCGCGGTATCGCCAGCCGGGCCTTTGAGCGCCGCTTCCAGCTTGCCGACCATGTTGATGTCGTCGGCGCCTCGCTGAAGAACGGCCTGCTCTTCATCGACCTCAAGCGCAATATTCCCGAGGAGCTGAAGCCGCGCAAGATCGCGATCACCGCGTCTTCGGCGAAGGCCAAGCAGATCGAGGCCAAGACCACCGCGTAAGCTGCGTCACAAAGACGACCTAACAGACGAGGGCGGCGCCTGGCGCCGCCCTTTTGATGGATAGGTGCCGCTATCCAGCAATTAGCTCGCCAAAGCGGTCGACCTCTTCGGCCGTGGTCGCAAAGCTGGTGACGAAACGATAGAGCGCTTCGTCCTCGCCGATATGGCCATCAAAGTCGTGCGGCTTGTGCCAGTCGTAGAAGGCGGCACCGGCCAAATGCACCCGTTCAGCCTTGGCCTTTTTCATCACCGCGAACACTTCGTTGGCTTGCGGCAGCCAGGCCAGACGCGCCGACGCGGAATCCTCGATCAGTGCTGCGAGGCGTGCTGCCATGGCGTTGGCATGCCGGGCCGTGTCGAGCCACAGGTGGTCCTTGAAATAGGCTTCGAACTGCGCTGCGATGAAGCGCGATTTCGAGAACAATTGCGCCGCGCGCTTGCGCAGGAAGGCCAGTTCCCTGGCGCGGTCGAGGTCGAACAGCACGATAGCCTCGGCGCACCAGCAGCCGTTCTTGGTGGCGCCGAAAGAGAGGATGTCGACGCCGCCCTTCCAGGTCATCTGCGCCGGTGTTGTCTCGAGCGCGACCAGCGCATTGGCGAAGCGGGCACCATCCATGTGCAGCGGCAGTTTGTGATGCTTGGCGATCGCCGAAATCCTGGCAATTTCGTTTAGTGTGTAGATGGTGCCGACCTCGGTCGACTGGGTGATCGACACCGCCATCGGGCGCCCGGAATGGACGATTTCAGGCGCGAACCGGCCGACCGCCCTGTCCAGGTCGTTCGGATCGATCTTGCCCAGCGCACCGTCGACGGCATGGAGCCGTGAGCCGCCGGTAAAGTATTCCGGGGCGCCGCATTCATCCTCGATGACATGCGACTCTCGATGGCAGAAGGAAATGCCGCCCGATTTGTTGTAGGCGGTCAGCGACAGGGAATTGGCGGCGGTGCCGGTGGCCACGAAAAACACCGCGACCTCGCGCTCGAAGATTTCGTTGAAGCGCTGGTATGCGGCCTCGTCGAGGGCGCCGTCGCCATAGGCGGTGGAAAAGCCGCCGGCATGGGCCGACAGGCCCGCGGCGATGCTGGGATGGGCGCCTGCCCAATTGTCGGAAGCGAAATTCATGCGTTTGCCTGTGCTGGGAAAATCAAGGCGACCTTGGCCGCTTTCGCATGCCGCTCGCAAGTGCCAAGCGCCGGAAAAGCGGTAAAGCCAGCGAGAGGCCGGACCTAAAGCGCGTCGCGTTCGGCCGGCCTCATGCCACGCGCTTTAGGTTTTTGTTTTCATGCATGTCGTTATCGTAAAACCGCTGCACACTTTTGCGCGACATGCATTAAGGCGGACGACTGAAGGTTGCGTTTTGACGGGGTGGCGCGTAATTTTCTATCTCTGGATGCCCATGATTGTTGTGAATCGGTCTTGTGCGCATCCGCAATTTCTGTCATAAAAATTTAGGACAGTAGTGCTGTCTTATTTTGTCGCACAAAACAGGCTGGATTGGCGTATCATTGGGCCTCTCCGGCCATTGCCGCGAGCGACAGGTAGACAGCCCGGCTCTGGCCTGTACGATTGCCGGATGCGAACCAGGCCGCCTGGTTCTGCAAGGATTTCGCAAGACGTGCCGCAAGGATGAGAGGGAAGCTCATGTGCTTCCCAACGCAAACCAGCGCCCGAAGGGCTGGCATGGAGGACAGGACGATGACGGAAGTGACGCCATCTGCGACAAACGGCCCGGCCGCGCAGACGAAAGCGCCAGCCGTCAAAAATCCGTCCATCGCCACTGGCCTGTCTAAGTTCGGGCGGACCCATACCGGGTTCGCCGCCCACGGCCTTTACGATCCGCGCAACGAGCACGATGCCTGCGGCGTCGGCTTCATCGTCAATATGAAGGGCGTGAAGTCGCATCAGATCGTCATGGACGGCCTTGCGGTGCTCGAAAATCTGACGCATCGCGGCGCCGTCGGCGCCGACCCGCTGATGGGCGACGGCGCCGGCGTGCTGGTGCAGCTTCCCGACCGCTTCTTCCGCGAGGAGATGGCCAGCCAGGGCGTCGAACTGCCCAAGCTCGGCCATTACGCCGTCGGCCATGTGTTCATGCCGCGCGATCCTGAGCTTCAGGCGCATATCGAAGGCATCATCGCCGAAGTTGCGCAGCTCGAAGGCCAGCCGCTGCTCGGCTTTCGCGACGTGCCGGTCGACAATTCATCGCTGTCCAAGGCGCCTGATATCGCTGCTTCCGAACCGGTCCAGCGGCAGGTGTTTTTGGGTCGTGGCGCCGAGATCGAGAGCGACGACGATTACGAACGGCGGCTCTACATCCTGCGCAAGGTCATTTCCGGTCGTATCCACGAAGAGACCAAGGGCGTCGACAATGGCTTCTACGTCGTGTCGATGTCATCGCGGACCATCGTCTACAAGGGCATGTTCCTGGCCTATCAGGTCGGCGCCTATTACAAGGATCTGACCGATCCGCGTTTCGAGACGGCGCTGATCCTCGTCCACCAGCGTTTCTCGACCAACACCTTCCCGTCGTGGAAGCTGGCGCATCCCTATCGCATGGTCGCCCACAATGGCGAGATCAACACGCTGCGCGGCAACGTCAACTGGATGGCGGCGCGGCAGGCCTCGGTCGATTCCGAACTGTTCGGCAACGACATCTCCAAGCTGTGGCCGATCTCCTATGAGGGGCAGTCGGACACCGCCTGTTTCGACAATGCGCTCGAATTCCTGACGCAGGGCGGCTACTCGCTCGCTCACGCAATGATGATGCTGATCCCTGAGGCCTGGGCCGGCAACAAGCTGATGGATCAAGATCGCAAGGCCTTTTATGAATACCACGCCGCCCTGATGGAGCCGTGGGACGGGCCGGCGGCGGTGGCCTTCACCGACGGCCGCCAGATCGGCGCCACGCTCGACCGCAACGGGCTGCGCCCGGCGCGCTATATCGTCACCGACGACGATCGCGTCATCATGGCCTCGGAAGCCGGCGTGCTGCCGGTGACGGAGGAAAGGATCGTCAAGAAGTGGCGGCTGCAGCCCGGCCGCATGCTGCTGATCGACCTGGAGAAGGGCCGCATCGTTTCCGACGAGGAGATCAAGTCGGAGATCGCGACCAGGCATCCCTACAAGAGCTGGCTCGCCAACACCCAGCTCATCCTCGAAGACCTGAAGCCGGTCGAGCCGCGGGCGCTGCGCAGGGACGTCAGCCTGCTCGATCGTCAGCAGGCGTTCGGCTTTACCCAGGAAGACACCAAGCTGCTGATGTCGCCGATGGCGACCACCGGCCAGGAAGCGGTCGGCTCGATGGGCACCGACACGCCGATTTCGGCGATGTCGGACAGATCGAAGCTGCTCTACACCTATTTCAAGCAGAACTTCGCCCAGGTCACCAACCCGCCTATCGACCCGATCCGCGAGGAACTGGTGATGAGCCTGGTGTCGTTCATCGGGCCGAGGCCGAACATCTTCGACCTCGTCGGCAATTCGCGTCGCAAGCGGCTCGAAGTGCGCCAGCCGATCCTGACCAATGGCGATCTTGAGAAGATCCGCTCCATCGGTCACACCGAGGACCGTTTCGACACCAAGACGATCGACATCACCTATGCTTCGAACGAAGGCGCGGCCGGCATGCAGGGCGCCATCGACCGGCTGTGCGAGCGCGCCGAGGCGGCGGTCGCCGGCGGCTATAACATCATCATCCTGTCCGACCGTCAGCTCGGGCCGGACCGCATCGCCATCCCGGCATTGCTGGCGACGGCGGCGGTCCACCATCATTTGATCCGCAAGGGATTGCGCACGTCGGTGGGGCTGGTGGTCGAGTCCGGCGAACCGCGCGAGGTGCATCATTTCTGCTGCCTTGCGGGCTATGGCGCCGAGGCGATCAATCCCTATCTCGCCTTCGACACGCTGCTCGACATGCATAAGCGCGGCGAGCTGCCGGCCGAAGTCGACGCCAATGAGGTCGTCTCCCGCTACATCAAGTCGATCGGCAAGGGCATTCTCAAGGTGATGTCGAAGATGGGCATCTCGACCTACCAGTCCTATTGCGGCGCGCAGATCTTCGACGCCATCGGGCTGAAGACCGATTTCGTGCAAAAATATTTTACCGGCACCGCGACGCTGATCGAAGGCGTCGGGCTGGAAGAGATCGCGGCCGAAACGGTCAGCCGCCACGCCGACGGCTTCGGCAACGACCCGGTGCTGCGCAACAGCCTCGAGGTCGGCGGCGAATACATGTTCCGCATGCGCGGCGAAGCGCATATCTGGTCGCCCGATGCGGTGGCCACCCTGCAGCACGCCGTGCGCCAGGGATCGTGGCAGACGTTCAAGGACTATTCCGCTCAGATCGACAGCGAGACGGCGCGGGCGCAGAGCATTCGCGGCCTGTTCAAGATCAGGCTGGCCGAAGAAACCGGACGCAAGAAGGTCGCGCTCGACGAGGTCATGTCGGCTGCCGATATCGTCAAGCGGTTCTCGACCGGGGCGATGTCCTTCGGCTCGATCTCCAGGGAAGCGCACACCACGCTGGCGCGCGCCATGAACACGATCGGCGGCAAGTCGAACACCGGCGAGGGCGGCGAAGAGGCCGACCGTTACCTGCCGCTGCCGGACGGCGGCAAGAACCCCGAGCGTTCGGCGATCAAGCAGGTCGCTTCCGGGCGTTTCGGCGTGACGGCGGAGTATCTGGTGAACTCCGATGTGATGCAGATCAAGGTCGCGCAAGGCGCGAAGCCCGGCGAGGGCGGTCAGCTGCCCGGTCACAAGGTCGATGCCACCATTGCCAAGGTCAGGCATTCGACGCCCGGCGTCGGCCTGATCTCGCCGCCGCCGCATCACGACATCTACTCGATCGAGGATCTGGCGCAGCTCATCTACGACCTCAAGAACGTCAACCCGGCGGCTGATGTCTCGGTCAAGCTGGTCTCGGAAGTCGGTGTCGGCACGGTTGCGGCCGGCGTCGCCAAGGCGCGCGCCGACCACATCACCATTTCCGGCTATGACGGCGGCACCGGCGCATCGCCGCTGACCTCGCTCAAGCACGCCGGCAGCCCGTGGGAGATGGGCCTTGCCGAGACGCACCAGACGCTGGTGCTCAACGGCCTCAGGTCGCGCGTCGCGCTGCAGGTCGATGGCGGCCTGCGCACCGGCCGCGACGTCGTCATCGGCGCGCTGCTTGGCGCCGACGAATTCGGCTTCTCGACCGCGCCGCTGATCGCGGCCGGCTGCATCATGATGCGCAAGTGCCATCTCAACACCTGCCCGGTCGGCGTCGCGACGCAGGATCCGGTGTTGCGCAAGCGCTTCAAGGGCACGCCGGAACATGTCATCAACTTCTTCTTTTATGTGGCGGAAGAGGTCCGGGCGCTGCTCGCCGAGATGGGCTACACCCACCTCGACCAGATCATCGGCGACACCGACCTCTTGGAAAAGCGGGGGCTGATCCAGCACTGGAAGGCACGCGGGCTCGATTTCAGCAAGATGTTCTTCAAGCCGGATGCGCCGCATGAGGCGGTGCACTGGACCGAGCGGCAGAAGCATCCGATCGACGACGTGCTCGACCGCAAGCTGATCGAGTTGGCCAAGCCGGCGCTGGACGCCAGGCAGCCGGTCAGCATCGAGCTGCCGATCCGCAATGTCGACCGTTCGACCGGCGCCATGCTGTCGGGCGAAGTGGCAAAGCGCTTCAAGCACAAGGGCCTGCGCGAGGACACGATCTCGGTGAAGCTCACCGGCACCGCCGGCCAGTCCTTCGGCGCCTTCCTGGCGCGTGGGGTTTCGTTCGAGCTGGTCGGTGCGGCCAATGACTACGTCGGCAAGGGCCTGTCGGGCGGCCGCATCGTCATCCGCCCGCCGGAGAACACGAAGATCGTCGCCGCGGAGTCGATCATCGTCGGCAACACGGTGCTCTACGGCGCGACCGAGGGCGAGGCCTATTTCTGCGGCGTCGCCGGCGAGCGTTTTGCGGTTCGCAATTCGGGCGTCGCCGCCGTCGTCGAAGGCGTTGGCGACCATGGCTGCGAGTACATGACCGGCGGCATTGTCGTCGTCATCGGGCAGACCGGCCGCAACTTTGCCGCCGGCATGTCGGGCGGCGTCGCCTATGTGCTCGACGAGGTGGGTGATTTCGCCGAGCGCTGCAACATGGCGATGGTCGAACTGGAACCCGTTCCCGAAGAAGACGACCTGATGGAGAAACTGCTCCATCATGGCGGCGATCTCGACCACAAAGGCCGCGTCGACGTGTCCGGCGACATGACCAGCCATGATGAGGAGCGGCTCTATCAGCTGATCTCGAACCACGTCCATTACACGGGTTCGGTGCGCGGCCGCGAGATCCTCGACAACTGGGCGACTTTCCGGCCGAAATTCCGGAAGATCATGCCGGTCGAATACCGCCGCGCGCTGATCGAAATGGAACGCATGCGCATGGGCGTTGCGGCGGAATAGGTATTGGGATTGCCGGGAAGCAAAGCTTCCCGGGCGGCGCCTTCATCAACAATCCTGGCCTCGGACTGAAGGTTGCCATGGCTGCCTTATGAGGTTAACGGGTGCGTCGTCGAGCGCGCCATCTGGACAGCAGGGACTGGACTATGGGCAAGGTAACAGGGTTTCTCGAGATCGACCGGCAGGTGCACAAGTACCAGCCGGCTTCCGACCGCATCCGGCATTTTCGCGAGTTCACGCTGCCGATGTCGGACAAGGAGGTCGAGAAACAGGCCGCGCGCTGCATGGATTGCGGCATTCCGTACTGTCACGGGCCGACCGGCTGCCCGGTCCACAACCAGATCCCGGACTGGAACGATCTCGTCTACAATGGCGACTGGGCCAATGCGATCCGCAACCTGCATTCGACCAATAACTTCCCGGAATTCACCGGCCGCATCTGTCCGGCACCTTGCGAGGAAGCCTGCACGCTGAACCTCGAGGACATTCCGGTCGCCATCAAGACGATCGAGCAGGCGATCGCCGACAAGGCCTATGAAACCGGTCATATCCGGCCCTATCCGCCGGAAAGGAAGACCGGCAGGCGCGTCGCAATCATTGGCTCGGGGCCGGCCGGCATGGCGGCCGCCCAGCAGCTTGGCCGCGCCGGCCACGACGTTCACGTCTACGAGCGCGAGAGCCGGCCGGGCGGGCTGATGCGCTACGGCATCCCCGACTTCAAAATCGAGAAGCACTATATCGACCGGCGCATCGAGCAGATGCAAGGCGAGGGCGTGAGTTTTCATTGCGGGATCAATGTCGGCGTCGACAAGCCGGTGGCGGAGCTGCTCGCAGAATATGATGCGGTGCTCTATTGCGGCGGTTCGGAAACGCCGCGCCCGGCCAACATTCCCGGCGACGATCTCGACGGCGTGCATGACGCGATGCCTTACCTGGTGCAGCAGAACAAGCGCATCGGCGGCGAGCCGATCCAGTCGGTGGCGTGGCCCTCGCCGCCGATCGTCGCCGGCGGCCAGCATGTCGTCGTCGTCGGCGGCGGCGACACCGCGTCCGACTGCGTCGGCACTGCCTTCCGCCAGGGCGCCGTGCGTGTCACCCAGCTCGACATCCGGCCGCAGCCGCCGGAAAAGGAGGACAAGCTTTCGGTCTGGCCCTACTGGGCGACGAAGATGCGCACCTCGTCCTCGCAGGCGGAAGGCGCCGAGCGCGAGTTCCAGGTGGCGACGCTCGAATTCATCGGCGAGGACGGCGCGTTGACCGGCGTCAAATGCTGCGAGGTCGATGAAAAGCGCAAGCCGATCGCCGGCACGGAATTCGTCATCCGTGCGGATCTCGCCTTCATCGCTATCGGCTTTGCCGGGCCGGCCGCCGTCGGGCCGGTGTCGGAACTGGCTGGCCAGATGAAGATCGCCATCGACAGCCGCCGCTCGAACAACGTCGAGGCCAATGATCGCGACTACAAGACCAGCGTCGAAAAGCTCTATGCGGCGGGCGATGTGCGCCGCGGTCAATCGCTGGTCGTCTGGGCGATCCGCGAGGGCCGTCAGGCAGCGCGTTCGATCGACGAGGCGCTGATGGGATCGAGCGTGCTGCCGCGCTGAGACCGTTCGGAAACGCTACTCCCGCGGCCATCTGAGGGCGTTTTCTGCGCTTCCGGTGCCCGGAGCAGGTTTAATGCATGTCGCGCAAAAGTGTGCAGCGGTTTGCGATAACGACATGCTTAAAAAACAACCTGAAGCGCGTCGCATGGGGCCGGTCACAGCGACGCGCGTTAGGGAGTGATCGCCGTGGTCGTTTCGGGCACGGCCGCCGCCGCAGGCCGCTTCCTTGGCGGCCAGGAAAAATCGTCGGCGCGGCCGGGCGAAGCAGCTGATACCTTGCCCTCGACGAAGAGTTTTTCGCCAAGCCCGTCCGCCTTTGCCGGCGCTGCGGCGCCGAGAAGTTCCGTACCGCCGTCGAGTGCCGGATCGCTGAGCAGCATCGGCACGGTGCGATCGACGGCCATGGGTGTCGGCGCCGGCGCCCCGACCGGAGCGCCGGCTGGCGCATAAGCTGCCAGTGTGCCCGGAGGCGAGGTCATTCCAAGGATCTTCAGCAAGGGTTTTTCGGCATAGAAGGCGAGCTTGCGTTTGCCGGCTTTCGACACACGGATGCCGTCGTCGGTGCGCAGGCGCACCGGCTGGCCGTTGATGTCAGGCCCGCTGGTGACAAAGGCGCCTTCCTCGTCGACGAAACCGTCCCAGATGTCGACGAATTCGCCGCCGTGGCTCTCGGCCGTCGAGCGGTAGATGTCGTTGAAAGCCAGCATGTCGGAGGTCATCTTCGGCGCCTTGAAGGCCGGCATGCCGACCCACAGATACGGCACCTTGGCCGATGCAATGGCCTTGCCGAACGCATCGGTACGGCGTTCGTATTCCTCGGTCCACGCTTCGGTCCGTGGCTGTTCGCGTTCACCGTTCACGCGCATCTGCTGCCGATCGTTGGAACCCAGCATGACGATCACGGCCGCGGGCTTTTCGGTCTCGATCAGCGACTTGATCTGTTCGGGCCAGTTGTAGAAATCGTCACGCACAAAACCGGACGAACCATTGCTGCGGCCGACGATCCTGACCTTGTTGTTTTCGGCAAAGGCGGTGTCGAGACCCTCGGCGAGGCCGGTCGCCATGAAATCGCCGACCACCAGAACGGTGCGGGCATCCGGCGCCTTCTGGACAATGGGGGCTGCCGGCTCAGCCGGCCGGCGCGGCGCGGCACGCGACTTTCTGACTTTTGGCTTGCGTGGCCCGATCCTCTGAATCCGTCGCGGCTCAATCAGTCGCGGCGGCTCCACCCGCTCGCTTCGGCGCAGAAACAACAGGTCGCGCAGCGACCAGCCACGCCTTTGTTCTTCCTGCGCCACGGCCGGCGTGTGAAAGACGGCGGCAGCGCCGACGGCCAGGACGGCAATAGCCAGAATCAGGATCGGCACGCGACGAAGGATCACACGGATACGCGCAGCCGAAACCAATTACCGTCTCCATCCCTAAAGAGCGCCGGACTCTGATACAACCGTGCCGCCGCTCTACCTTAAGTTGAGCATCGGATTTCCTCAAAACCGGTTTGGGTCCGATGCTCCAGGTCTGCCCTATGCGAGACTAGTTCTGCCTGAGCCATTTGAGCACTTCCATGCTCGGATGTCCGTCCTGGGTCAAGCCAGCCTTCGCCTGGAAGGCCATGATGGCGGCTTTCGATCCCTCGCCGATCTTGCCGTCGAACTTGCCGTCATAGTAGCCGTACTGGGAAAGCCGTTGCTGAAGCTCCTGCCTCTCCTCGAAGGAGAGCTTCGTGAAAGGCCGCTTCCAGTCCTGCACAAGCCCGCCATAACCGGCGATTTCGTCGGCAAGAAGGCCAACGGCAACCGCATATTTGTCGGCATTGTTGTAACGCTTGATGACCGAAAAATTCTTGACCATCAGGAAAGCCGGGCCGCCACGGCCGCCTGGCACCTTCAGCGTGGCCTTCTCCCCACTCTTGAACGGCTTGCCGTTGGCACGCGTGACACCCAGCGCTTGCCATTGCGACAACGACTTCGATCCGGCCGGGAACTTCTTTCCGTCGGGAAGGCTGACTTCATAGCCCCAGGTCTTGCCGGCCTGCCAGCCGTTCTTCCTGAGCAGATTGGCGGCCGTTGCCAATGCATCGGGAATCGAATTCCAGATGTCGCGCTTGCCGTCGCCGTCCATGTCGACCGCATAGGCCTGGTAGCTGGTGGGAATGAACTGGGTATGGCCCATGGCGCCGGCCCATGAGCCACTGAGGTGGCTTTTATCGATGTCGCCCCTTTGCAGGATTTTCAGCGCCGCGATCAACTGTGTGCGGGCAAACTTCGATCGTCTCGAATCAGCATAGCCAAGCGTTGCCAGTGAACGCACGACATTGCGCATGACATCGTCGCGCTTGAGGATTTCGCCGTAGTTCGATTCCATCGACCAGATCGCCAGCAGGATGTGACGGTCGACGCCGTATCTTGCCTCGATCCTGTCCAGCCACGGCTTCCACTTCCTGGCCATCTGCTTGCCAACAGCGACCGACTGGTCATGGACGCGGTTGTCGAAATAGTCCCAGGCGGGCGCGGTGAATTCGGGTTGATAACGCGCTTTTTCCAGCACGACCGGGTCGGCATCGCTGATGCCCTCGAATGCGCGGTCGTAAACGGCGCCGGAAACGCCGCTCCGCACCGCGGTGGCGCGGAAGCTCGCCACCCATTGCCGGAAACCGGTGTCGGCAAAAACCGATCCGGTGGGCATCAGCAAGGCAAGCGAAAGGCTGGCGGCCGCAACGATGCTGGTGAAGCGCTTTGCGGCGTCGCGAACGGACATCTTTTCCTCCTTCTTCATCACAGGAAGATCATTCATCGCCTAACCCGGTTAGCATTTAGTTTACCATAGGTGCCGTTGGGAACGAAAAGGCGGGTTGGTGCTTTACGGACTACAGATTTTTTCTGACCAGCCGTTCCATAATCCCAGATTCCGGCACGAAAATGTCTTGAAGCGGGATTGCCGAACAGCCTTAGAAGCGGATATTTGACAGCATGAAGAGAGTTCGCAAGGCAGTTTTCCCGGTCGCTGGCCTCGGCACGCGTTTCCTCCCGGCCACCAAGGCCATACCCAAGGAAATGCTGACCGTCGTCGACAGGCCTGTCATCCAGTATGTGGTCGACGAGGCACGCGAAGCCGGCATCGAGCATTTCATCTTCGTGACCGGACGCAACAAGGCGGTCATCGAGGACCATTTCGACGTTCAGTTCGAACTCTATGACACGCTTGCCCAACGCGGCAAGGACGACGAGCTCGCCCGCCTGCAGCGGCTGCAACCTTCGCCAGGGCAGACCAGCTTCACCCGCCAGCAGGTGCCGCTTGGCCTTGGCCATGCCGTCTGGTGTGCCCGCGAGCTGGTCGGCGACGAGCCCTTCGCGCTGCTTTTGCCCGATATGATCATGCAGTCCGAAAAAAGCTGCATGAAGGAGATGGTCGAGCTTTATGCCGAGACCGGCAACAACATCGTCGCGGTTCAGGAATGCGACCCCGCCGAGGCCCATAAATACGGCATCGTCGGCCGAGGCGAGGATACGCATCACGGTTTCCGCATTACCGGCATGGTGGAAAAGCCGAAGACCGGCACGGCACCCTCCAACCTATACATCAACGGGCGCTACATCCTGCAGCCGGAGATATTTGGGATACTCGAAGGCCAGGAGAAGGGCGCCGGCAACGAGATACAACTCACCGATGCGATGCTGAAGCTGGAGAAGCAGCAGCCCTTCTATGGCTGCCACTACCGAGGGCGCACCTTCGATTGCGGATCGCCGGAAGGCTTTGTCGAGGCCAACGTCGCCTTCGCGCTGTGGCGCAGCGACATGAACGGACGCATGGCGGGCGTTATCAGCAAGCTTCTCGACGAGATGAAACCGTCAGAGCAGCGGGGCGCGGCGTTCTAACCCCCGGGCTAATGCATGCGCGCAAAAGCATGCCCTCGGGCCTGAACCGAGGGTGCGCGGCGGCTTGGTTTACGGCTGCAGCGTCACCCCGACAAAGATGCTGTGGGCGGTGTAGTCGCGGCCCTCGATGTTGCTGGTCTGTTTTTCAGTTCTGGCGCGGGTGGTCAGTCCGGCATATCGGTTCAGCCACCATGTCAGTCCGGCCTCGGCGCTCAGCGTCAGATCCTGGCCGTCCGACCCGATGTAGTCGCGCCAGTCTACGCCGAGAGCTGCGTTGCCGATCAGGTTGGCACGGATTTCCCGTTCGGCGGTGAGGAGGCCGGAGTAAAGGATGGTGCCGCTTTCGTCGGCGGTTGTCGTGCCCTCGACGATCGTCTGCCCGGTGAGGCCGATCGTGGTGCCGCGTTGCGGCGACCATCTGAGGTCGGCGTTCACCGTGGCACCCGAAATTGCCGGCAGGCGGTCATCGTCGATCGCCTCGCGCAGCCAGCCGGCCGAGAACTCGCCGGCAAGCTTCTCGCCGAGGTCGAGCTCGGCGCCGGCCCGAACCCCAAGCCGCGTCGAGGATCGTTCGAAACCATTGCTGTCGACCCGCAAATCATAGACCCGGCGGCCGATTTCGACCTCGGTGAAAGGGGTGATGGCGGGCGAAATCTCATAGCCGGTGCGCAAGGTGGCGGTATAGAGCGTGGAATCGCGGTCTTTCTGCGACAGCGTTCCGCCCGTCGAAAGCCTGGCGTCGCCGTAGATGTCGTGTTCGACTGCGCCGGTCAGGGCGAAGCGCATCTTGCCGGCATCCTTCTCGACCGCCAGGCTGCCATCAATGGTCTGGCGCACCGGCTGCTCGGCGGTGCCTTCGATGACGACCGGCGAGGAAGCCGATTCCGGCGCCGCCTCGTAACCGAGCTTGGCGATAGCGCGCAGATCGTTGTCGAAGTCGACATTGAGCGTGCCTTCGACACGGCCGCGCGCCTCCTCAACCTCGTCGCCCGATAGGGTCTTGAGAAAGGTCCCGTAGCCGTCGACGATAGCCGAATTCTCCCGCCAGTCGGAGATCGCGTTGAAGCGCAGCGTCGTTTCCGACAGCAGGGCCGGCTTTCCTTCGCTACTTGAATCGGCATTCGATGAGGCCTTCAGGCCTTGCTCGAGCGTCGGCCTGATCACGAAGGAGCCGAGTTTGATACCGGTGGCGGCGAACGGATCGTCCTCGGCCCTCCTGTCGCGGCCTTCGATGGCTTCGGCGCGCTCGGCGCCCGGATCGAGTTGCTGCCTGTCGGCGGAATCGATAGTCACGGCACGGGAATTGATTGGGTCCGTCTCGGCGGTGTCCTCGTCATCCGTCGGGGCCGTCGCCGCGGTGGCGGCCTGTGTCTCGGCGGCTTCGTCCTGATCGGCTGCGCCCTGGGTTGCGCTCGATGGCCGGCGCGGCGGGACGGGAACGGGGGCGTCCGCAAACGGATCGTCGGTTGCTTCCGGCGGATCAAAAATGCTGCCGGTCGCGGGTGCCGCGTCGTCGTCCTGCACGGCGCCCGGGCTGGCCGGCTGATAGGCGGGCGTCGGCGCAGTGCTCTGGGTGGTTGCACCGGCCTGCGCCGTCTGATCCTGGGCGATGCTCAATTGCCTGGTTTTGCGCTGCTGGTCGTCCAGAATCGCCGATTCCGAAACCTCGCCGCGCAGCTCGGTTACCTGGGCATAGGGCTGCGCAGGCCGCAGCAAGGCGAAGACGCTGGTCGCCAGCAGCAAGGCGCAGACCGCCTTGCCGTTTCGTCTTCTTTTCTTTTCAGGCGGGGCCCCGGACATCGCTACCACTGCTTGCGCGGCGCACGCGCGCCATACTTACCGAACCGTAAACGGGGATGGTTAACGTCGGGTTGAGGCGGCGGTCGATCAAAGCCCACTTGACGGCTGACGGATGGCAATTCCGTTGGACAGGCGCGCAGCAAAGCGCTAATCGCATCAGCCATGCATGCGGGATCCCCAGACAAGAAGCGGCTCGATGGGCAGGCTTCGATCGCCTCGGCGCTTAGAACGGTAGCGACCGAGCAGGCCGGTGTCGCGGCGCTGGCGGCCGCGCTCGAAAACGGATTGACCGAACCGTTCGCGCGCGCCGTCGATATTGTGTCGCATATCGCTGGCCGCGTCATCGTCACCGGCGTCGGCAAGAGCGGCCATATCGGCTCAAAGATCGCGGCGACGCTCGCCTCGACCGGCACGCCGGCTTTCTTCGTCCATTCTGCCGAAGCCAATCATGGCGACCTCGGCATGATCGCCAGGGACGACGCCATCATCGCCATATCGTGGTCGGGCGAGAGCCGCGAGCTCAAGGGCATCATCGCCTATTCCAGGCGCTTCTCGATTCCGCTGATCGCAGTCACTGCCGGAGAGCGATCGGCGCTGGCGCGGGCGGCCGATGTGGTGCTTTTGCTGCCGCGTGCGTCGGAAGCCTGCCCGCACGGCCTGGCGCCGACGACATCGACGCTGCTGCAACTGGTGATCGGCGATGCACTGGCCATCGCGCTGCTCGAAGCGCGCGGCTTCACGCCGGATCATTTCCGCACCTTCCATCCCGGCGGGCAACTTGGCGCCAATCTGACGCAGATCCGCGAGATCATGCATGTCGGCGACAGGCTGCCGCTGGTGCCTTCCGGCACTGGAATGCAAGAAGCGATCCTCGAATTGTCGCGCAAGGGGTTTGGCTGTGTGGCGATAACCGCTGCGGATGGTGCGCTGATCGGCATCATCACCGACGGCGACATCAGGCGCCACATCGGCAGCAATCTTCTGGCGATGAGCGTCGATCAGGTCATGACCAAGGAGCCGAAGACGGCCGGACCGGATACGCTGGTGGCGACCGCGCTGCAGACGATCAACAGTTCGACCATCTCCAGCCTGATGGTTGTCGAAGGCAGACGGCCGGTCGGACTTGTCCATCTGCACGATCTGCTGCGCATCGGCGCGGCCTGAGCTCGCCAGAGCGAATCGAAACAGTCTCTGAGAGACATCAGGCCTGTTTGAAAAGTCGCCCGCCGAGATGGTCGGATCAGTCCAGGACCGCCTCGACCGTCAGTTCCAGATCGGCGTCGGCCGCGCCCGTCACGCGCACCTGCGTGCCGGCCGGCAGGTCGGGGCCGGAGACGCGCCATAGCGTATCGCCCAGCTTTACGCGGCCGCGGCCGTCCCTGATCGGCTCGTCCAGGGTGGCCATCCTGCCGATCATCTGTGCGCCGCGGCGGTTGAGCAGTGGCTGATCGGTGCCATCATCGCGCCCACCCACCAGTCTCTTGCCGACATAGGTTGAAACCAGCGACATCGCCAGGAAGGCGAGAACCTGGATCTGCCAGGTCCAGAAGTCCGCGTCCCAGATGAGCAGGGACACCACGCCGATCAGCAGCGCGGCGATGCCGATCCACAGCATGAATATGCCCGGTGCGATGACCTCCATCACCAGGAGGACGAAGCCGAGAACCATCCAAACCCAGGGGCCGAGTTCGGAAATGATGCGTTCGAACATGGCCTCAGGTCTCGCTGGGACGAACCACGGGCGGGCGTGCAGCTTGCCGCGTGGTGCCGGCAGTGCCCTCGCTGCCGAAGACTTCCTTGGCAATCGCGCCGATGCCGCCGAGCGTGCCGATCAATGACGAAGCTTCCATAGGCATCAGCACGACCTTGCTGTTTGTGGCGGAGCCGATCCTGGTCAGTGCTTCGGTGTATTTCAGTGCAACGAAGTAGTTGAGCGCCTGCACGTCGCCCTTGGCGATCGCTTCCGACACCACTTGCGTGGCGCGGGCCTCGGCCTCGGCCGAGCGTTCGCGCGCCTCGGCGTCGCGGAAGGCGGCTTCCTTGCGGCCCTCGGCTTCCAGGATCTGCGACTGCTTGAGGCCTTCGGCGTCGAGGATCTGCGCGCGCTTGTTGCGCTCGGCCATCATCTGGCGCCCCATCGATTCGACGAGATTGGCCGGTGGATTGATGTCCTTGATCTCGACGCGGGTGATCTTGATGCCCCAGGGATGCGCCGCCTCGTCGACGACGCGCAGAAGGCGTTCGTTGATGGCGTCGCGGTTCGACAGCAGCTCGTCGAGGTCCATCGACCCCATCACGGTACGGATGTTGGTCATCGTCAGGTTGAGGATGGCGTTCTCCAGCCCGGCGACCTGGTAGGCGGCCTGCGCCGCGTTGAGCACCTGGTAGAAGGCGACGCCGTCGACGGCGACGGTGGCGTTGTCGCGGGTGATGATCTCCTGCGTCGGGACGTCGAGCACCTGCTCCATCATGTTCAATTTGGAGCCGATGCGGTCGACGAACGGCACGATGAGGTTGAGGCCGGGGCTCAATGTCCTGGTATAACGGCCAAAGCGTTCGACGGTGTAATTGTAGCCTTGCGGGATTGTCCGGATGCCTTTGAAAAGCACGAGCACGACAAGAGCGACAAGAACAAGAAGCGCGATATCGAAACCACTGAAATCCATTTGGCTCTCCCTCAGATGCCGGCCACGGAAATGTTTCAACGCGAGCGACTTCACCAAACACTTAAGTGTGTTTCAGGAACGTTACAATCAGGTGATAGTGGATTACCGGTGCATAGAAAGCCGGTTCGCGGCGCTCGATTGTATCGGCTTCACACCCAACCCGACAGTTCGCGCCGCACCATCGCCTCGATCACCGCCATGCCCTCGGCACTGTCGTTGAGGCAGGGAATATGCGCGAACTTTTCGCCGCCGGCATGATGGAAAGTCTCGGCCGCCTCCCTGCCGATCTCGTCCAGCGTCTCGATGCAGTCGACAGAAAAGCCCGGATTGACGATGGCGATCGATCTCACGCCTTCTCCGGGCAATTTCTCGACCATCTTGTCGGTGTAAGGCTGCAGCCACTCCTGCGCGCCGAAGCGCGACTGGAACGTGGTGATCAGCTTCTTCTCATCCCAGCCGAGCTTTTCCCGCAGCAGCCGGGTCGTCTCAAGGCAATGGGCCTGATAGGGGTCACCCTTGTCGGAATAGGGTTTCGGAATGCCGTGATAGGAGGCGATGACCATTTCCGGCTCGAAATCGAGGCTCGCCAGATGGCGCTCAATCGACGCGGCGAGCGCTTCGATATAGACCGGTTCGGCATAGTAGGGCGGCACGCTGCGGATCGCCGGAGCGCGGCGCATCTTCATCAGCGCGCGAAACAGCTGGTCGTTGGCGGTCGCGGTCGTGGTCGCGGAATATTGCGGATAAAGCGGAAAAGTCAGAATGCGGTCGCAGCCCTGCGCGACCAGCCCTTTGGCGACGCTCTCGGTCGAAGGATTGCCGTAACGCATTGCCCAGTCGACGCTGACGCCGGGCAGGTCGCGCAGCGCCTCGGTCAGCTTTTCGCTCTGAGCGCGGGTGTAGGTGCGCAGCGGCGACTCGTTGCGCTGCCGATTCCAGATTCTCGCATAGTTGGCGCCCGACTTCTTCGGCCGCGTGGTGAGTACCAGCCCGTAGAGGATCGGATACCAGATCGCCTTGTTGAGCTCGATGACGCGCGGATCGGACAGGAATTCCCTGAGATAGCGCCACATCGGCTTGAATTCGGTGCCGTCGGGCGTGCCGAGATTAACCAGCATGACGCCGATCCTGCCCGCCCCGACCGGCGGCTGTCCTGCCGGCAGTGGGCCGACGACCTTCGCGGCTTTTCGATCGGCAGGGTTGGAAAGCGTCATAACGGGTCTCCGGACACTGCGCGAAACTAGCGATGCCGCGCCGGTTTTCAATGCAGCGTCTGGCCGCACCTTATCAGCGAAAGCAGAAAAACCCGCCCAGTTAGCCGGACGGGTTTTCCAACGATGACCGAAGAATTCAGTTTGCGGCCGGGATGGTCAAGGTTGCGCCGACGGGAAGGCGGCGCGGCTCGTAGTCCTTGTTGGCATCGGAGATCGTTTTCCACCTGGCGCCATCGCCATAGGCCTTTTCCGCCAGGTCCCAATAGGTATCGCCGGCAACGATCACATGGCTGCTTTCGGCCGGCGTTGCCTCGGCCGGCTTTGCCGGTTCCGCCGCAGGCGCCGGTGCCGCCTCGGCTGGCTTGGCCGGCTCGGCAGGCGCCGGCGTTGCCGGGGCGGGTTCCGCCGGCACGGCTGGCGGTGTCGTGGCTATATCGTCCGAACCCGCCGGCGGTTCGGGCATCGCCGTGTCCGCAGCTGCGGCTGGAGCCGTTTCTGCTGGTTTTGCGGGCTCGGCCGGAGCGGGAGCCTCGGCCGGTTCCGCGGCGGCGGCGGCCGTGATTTCGGTGATGCGGCCATCGAGCTTCGGCGTATAGGGCCGATGCGCGCCGAGATAATCGGCGACCACCTGTTCGAGGCCCGGACCGTAATCGTAGGCGTTCTTGGCCTTGTCGGCGAAGACCCTATAGCCGTCGCCGCCCTGGCGCACAAAGTTGTTGGTGGCGACCAGGTAATCCTTATCCGGATTGATCGTGGTCCACGCGCCGCCTTGCATGACTTCGACCGACTTGACGCGCCCGGCATTCGGGGCGGCCGATTTGTCGAATGAATACTTCAGGCCGGCAACCTGCGGGAAGCGTCCGGCGCCGTCCTCGATCTGGCTGAGACCGTTCTCCAGCCCGGCAACCAGATCCCTGCCGGAAATCTGGAAGGTCGCCACTGTGTTCTGGAACGGCAGCACGTTCAGCACCTCGCCCATAGTGACGGTGCCCTGGTCGATCGAAGCGCGCAGGCCGCCGCCATTCGTGACGACGATCTGCACACCCTGGTCCTTGACGCGGTCGAGGACGGCATCGGAGACAAGATTGCCTATCTCGCACTCGCGGGTGCGGCAGTTCTCACGGCTGCCGTCGATCGCCTTCGTGGTCTCGGCGACCTCCTTGTTCTTCAACGCCTCGATCGGCGCGCCAAGCTCCTTGATGCGGGCAAGCACGGCGGAATCCGGCGTGATCGACTTGTCGAGGTAGATCGGGTCTCCGCTGGCTTGCTTGACGACGCCGTTGTCGTCGAACACGACCTTGAACTCGCCGAGATATTTCGAAAAGGACGCCGCCTGGACGACCGGCACCTTGTAGCCGTCCGGATTGTCGACCATCGTCGGGTAGGGGCCTTCAGCCTTGGGGTCGGTGTTGGACAGCAGCGAATGGCTGTGGCCGCCGACCACCACGTCGACACCCGGGATCTTGGCGATGACGTCGCGCTCGCGCTTGTAGCCGATATGGGTGACCGCGATGATCTTGTTGACGCCTTCTCCCTTCAGCTTCTCGACCTCTGACGTGATCAACTTGACGTCGTCCTCGATCGTGACGTTAGGGCCTGGCGAAGTGAGTTCCGGCGTGTCGTTGGTGACCGCGCCGACGACGCCGATCTTCTGGCCGCCGACCTCGATCACAACAGACGGTTTCACGCGGTCACCGAGCTTGGATTGCGCGTTGGCCTTCACGTTGGCGCCGAGCACCGGAAACTTGATCATGTCCAGGAACGGCGCCAGCGCCGCCTCGCCGTCGTCGAACTCGTGATTGCCGACCGCCATGGCGTCGAATTTCATCTGGTTGAGGAATTCGCCTTCGGTCTTGCCCTTGTAGGTCGTGTAGAAGAGCGAACCCTGGAAATTGTCGCCGGCACTGAGCAACAGCACGTTCTGGCCTTCCAGCTTCTTGCGCTCCTGGATGATCGCGGTGATCAGCCGCGCCGCGCCGCCGATGCACTCGCCCTTGGTCTCCTCTTCGGCCGAGCAGGTCGATTCATATTTGTTGTTGCTTTCGATGCGGCTGTGCCAGTCGTTGATGTGCAGGATGTTCAGCGTGTAGTCGGCAAAGGACATGCCGGTCGAAAGGCCAAGCGTAGACGCCGACAGGGCGGCAATGGCGGCGGTCTTCTTCATCTTCGTCTCCCGGATGACCTGTTTATGCCCTTGCTCGACTGGAACATAACAGCCGGCTTTTCGCCAATGTTCACATCGCGTTTTAGCCGATGCAAGCGGAATCGGGCCCAGCTTTGCCGGCACAAAAAGACGGCGGCCTCAAGCCGCCGTCCTTTGCAAAAGCATTCAGTATGGGCTCAGGTGCGTCGCGTCAGCACAAAGTTCTGCCCGCTCACGCTGGTGCAATTAAGCTGCGAGGTGGAGATCAACAAGCAGTTGAAGCTGATCGGCGTCTGGCGGATCAGCGAAGTGCCCTGGATTTGGACCGAGGTGCCGCCGGTCATGGCGTAGCTGCCGTCGGCAAGCTTCTGGCCGGTGTCGGTGGCGACGGTCTTGAAGCTGCCGCCGGCGAAGGTCGACAGGCCCGTGCCCTGCGCGTCGATCCATGAGCCTTCGACCGGACTCCGCGTGGCCGATGGTGGCCCGCCCGGGCCGGCGGTGGTGCACGCCGCCAAGGCGGCAGCGGCCGCGACAATGCCGGCCGAAAGCAATTTGCGCGCAATCGTCATGATCAAGATCCTCTCCTCTCGCATTGGCCCGAAAATCGATGCGATTTTTCGGAAAGCACGATGCGTACACTCGAACCACCAGAGCGTACTTTGTGCGTCCAAATGGATGCACGTCGCTCCAGGCCGCCTTCCTTCAATCGCCCGATTTCCAGACGATTGCAAGGCAGTGAGACATTGCTTTCGAACGAGGATGTTGAACTATCGAACGAGGATGTTGCGGAATTGCCATGGGTCGTTTTTGTCGAGGTCTTCCGGGAACAGCCCAGGGCGGTTGTCGAGCGGCGTCCAGTCGGTGTAATAGCCCTTGATCGGCCCGAGATAGGGCGACTGCACTTCCAGGCATCGCCTGTAGTCCATCTCGTCCGCCTCGACGATGCCGGCCTCGGGATTTTCCAGCGCCCAGACCATGCCCGCCAGCACTGCCGAGGTGACCTGCATGCCCGTCGCGTTCTGATAAGGCGCCAGCTTGCGCGCCTCCACCAGCGACAGCTGCGAGCCGTACCAATAGGCGTTCTTGTCGTGGCCGTAGAGCAGCACGCCGAGCTCGTCGACACCGTCGACCAGTTCGTTTTCATCGAGCACGTGATGCACCGGTTGTGCGTTGCCGGCAGCGCCGAACATTTCGTGCAGCGACAGCACGGCGTCATTGCAGGGATGGTAGGCGTAGTGGCAGGTCGGGCGATATTGGACCTTGCCCTTCTTGCCGCGCAGGGTGAAGAAGTCGGCGATCGAGATCGACTCGTTGTGGGTCACCAGGAAGCCATATTGCGGGCCCGGCGTCGGGCACCAGCTGCGCACACGCGTGTTGGCGCCCGGCTGCTCCAGATAGATTGCGGCCTTCGAGCCATGCTTGTGCTTCTTGCCGTTCTTCGGCATCCACGTCTCATGCGTGCCCCAGCCGAGCTCGGCCGGTTGAAGCCCTTCCGAGATGAAGCCTTCGACCGACCAGGTATTCCAGAACACGTTCATCGGCTTCGGCTTCTTGGTGCGCTGTGTGTCGCGCTCGGCAATGTGGATACCTTTGACGCCGGCCTTCTTCATCAGCCTGGCCCAAGCTTCGCGATCGTGCTGCGCGGGCTCGGAGAATTCGAGGCCAAGATCGGTGGCGAGGTTGACCAGCGCCTGCTTGACGAACCACGAGACCATGCCTGGGTTGGCGCCGCAGGTGGAGATTGCGGTCGCCCCGCCGGGGTGCGCGCGCTTTTCTTCGATCATGGATTCGCGCAGCGCATAATTGGTGCGACTGCCAGTGTCGGCCTTCGTGTCGAAATAGAAGCCGAGCCATGGCTCGACGACGGTGTCGATGTAAAGCACACCCAGCTTGCGACAGAGCCGCATCAAATCCACCGAGCCGGTGTCGACCGACAGGTTGACGCAAAAGCCCTGGCCACCGCCTTTGGTCAGCAGCGGCGTCAAAAGCTTCTTGTAGTTCTTGCTGGTCACCGCATCCTGCATGAAGGTGATGTCGCGCTCGTCGAGCAGCTTGCGATCGGTATCGCGTGGGTCGATGACCGTCATGCGCGACTTGTCGAACTTGAAATGGCGCTCGATCAGCGGCAGCGTTCCCCGTCCGATCGAGCCGAAGCCGATCATCACGACAGGGCCGGTGATCTCACCGTAAACGGGCCAGTTTTCATTCGCCATTTTATCGATTACTCCCTCAGATAGGCTGAAAAGCCGGGCAAACAGACGCAAAGCGGAGCATTTTTTTTGCCCGACCGCCACGCGCTACAACCACAGATCATTGTCATAAACCAGCGAAAAGCCGCGAGCTACGCCGCATTCGTCATGTGGTTAAGGAGGACGACCAGTCGCTGACGGTCGGCGGTCATTTCCCGAGTTGGCCCTTGTAGTCGAGTTGGGCGAAGTCGGCCGCCCGCAATGGCGCGGCGAAAGATGCGGCGAGCACCAGCTCTCGTCGATGGTTCCCGATCTCGGTCACATTCCGGTGACACTCGGTAAGCGCAACAGCTTCGGTCGAGAGGCCGAACACTCTGCGCATGTCCGATCCATTCACCCTCGCGGCAGATCGCGCGAGGTCACATCGGCGATTGCCTTGCGAAGCCGGATCGTCTCGATTTTCTCGCCGGGACGCAATATGCCGATCACCGTTTCGATGTCGGGACAGCCATTTTTGCGGCATACCAGCTCCGTGACGGACACGACGACATCGTCATCGAGCCCGCAAGCCCTGCGAACCCAGACCTTGATCTGTCTGGTCTTCTCCGGAAGGGCAAGGCCGCGGGGCGAGTGAGTTCGCGAGACGGTTCATATCCAATCCCGTCCCGAAGACGAAGGCGCTCGGCCAGAGCAACGGGATAAAAGACGCGCGCTGTCGTCGGCCTTGCCGAACCTATGCATTCAGCGCCACCAGCGTGTCCATTTCGGCGCGGCATTTGAGGAAGCCGTCAGGCCTTTGGGCAGGTTGCGGCCGATAAATACCAGGCGGCTGACGCGCTTCTCCCCCGCTTTCCAGGGCTTTCCAGGGGCGCTGGTGATCGCCTTCGAGCAGCATGTGGACGGCCTGAACGACAAAGCGGTGTTCATCGCCCTCGAACGCCAGGATGCCTTTCATGCGCAGCATGTCGATGCCGAATTTCTGTGTGATCATCTGGATCCACGGCAAGAACTTGCGCGGATCGATCGAAGCTTCCGTGACGAGAAAGAAGCTGGTGACGTGATCGTCATGCACATGGTTGTGGCCCGCGTCGAGAAAGTCCGGCTCGACTTCGAGGACACGGTTCAGATCGAACGCGCCGCGATCCAGAACCTCGTCGAGTGGAACGTTGCAACGTATGGAATGCTTGATCGCAGCCGTCGGGTTGATCCTGCGAATGCGCGCCTCCACTGCCTTGAGTTCGGCCTGCGCCACCAGGTCGGTCTTGTTCAGTATGACGATATCGGCGAAGGCGAGTTGCTCCTGCGCCTCGTGGGCATGATCCAACTCGCCGAGGAGATGCTTGGCATCGGCGACGGTGATGATCGCATCGAGTGTCGTCTTCTGCCTCACATCGTGGTCGACGAAGAAGGTCTGGGCGACGGGGGCGGGATCGGCAAGGCCGGTCGTCTCGATCAGGATGGCGTCGAAACGGTCTCTGCGCCGCATCAAGCTCTCAATGATCCGGATCAGGTCGCCGCGCACCGTGCAGCAGATGCAGCCGTTGTTCATCTCGAAGACTTCTTCGTCGGTATCGACGATGAGGTCGTTGTCGATGCCAATCTCGCCGAACTCGTTGACGATCACGGCGTACCGCTTGCCGTGCTGTTCGGACAGGATGCGGTTGAGCAGCGTCGTCTTGCCGGCGCCGAGGTAGCCGGTAAGAACCGTGACGGGCATTTTCTGGGCTTCAAGCGGCATAGTCGTCTCCGGATGTTGGATTGCGGATTTCAGCTGGGTCAGGCGCGAGCCGATTGGATCGCCCGTAGACGGAAGACTGGCGTCTGTTCAATGCGCGCAAGCCTCGCACAGACCCGAAAGCTCCACCGTGGCCGAGTTGGTTTGGAAGCCCTGCCGTCGGGCAATCCGGCGCAGCACCCGCTCCAATGCCGGGTCATGAACCTCACTTGCGCGCCCGCAATTCGCGCAGATTGCAAAGGCGGCGCGCCCATAGGGTGCCGCATTCGCTGTGGACGCAAGAGCGCAAACGCGCTCAGGCTCTCGATCCGGTGAACCAGGCCCTGCTCGACGAGCCGATCCAGAGCGCGATAGATCTGTAGCGGCGAGCGGAGCCCTTCCTGGCGAAGAAGTCCAAGCAGTTCATAGGCCCCCATCGGCCTCTCGGAGCGCGTCAGCGCGTCGAGTACCAGCTGCTGGTTGCGTCCAGGCATCCGCTGTTCCCTCGTGTTCCAGGCAGTTTTGAGCACAATGGCGAGCGTCAGTAATAGTATAACATTTTGGATTGACGAACGTGATAACATAACATAACGGATCGTCAAGAGCGGGGCTGACTTCGATGGCTCCCGCGGTGATGGATCGAATGGCTGCTTGTGTGATCTTTCAAGACCTGACGCATCAAGACCTGCCGCTGGGCCGCAACAGCGTGCCTCGATGGGATCGTACGGCCCGGCGATCATTTGTCGGCGGGCACGATCCACATTCCCTTTTATCTCTGCCGGGGCGCGCGGCTGCTCGCCACGCGTCCGGCGCATCTCCCACAGAACCGCTTGAACAAAGGAGTCGATCGAATGTCCAGGACGCTAAAACTCGCCGCCGTGATAGGCGCTATAACATCGTTGCCAATCGCTCCGTCGGTGGCCGCTGCCGAGAACCTTAGGGTTGTCGCCAGTTTCTCGATCATCGCCGATTTTGCCAAGAATGTCGGCGGCGATCGTGTCGACATCGTCACGCTGGTCGGCCCGAATGGTGACGCCCATGTCTACGAACCAAAGCCGGCCGACGCGGCAACCGTCGGTTCGGCCGACGTGGTGCTGGTCAACGGCCTCCAGTTCGAGGGCTTCCTCCAGCGTCTCGTCGAGGCGAGCGCGACGAAGGCGCCGATCGTGGAATTGACCAAAGGCGGCGAGGTGTTGCGCAAGACCGAGGAAGAAGGTCACCACGATCAGGATAAAGCCGCCGAGGGCGGGGAAAAACACGCCGCGGCGGAAGAGGGCCATGAGGAAGGGCACCATCATCACGGCGAGTCCGATCCCCATGCATGGCAGTCCGTGCACAA
The DNA here is from genome assembly GCF_055811235.1 of Mesorhizobium sp. WSM4810. Taxonomy (NCBI): domain Bacteria; kingdom Pseudomonadati; phylum Pseudomonadota; class Alphaproteobacteria; order Hyphomicrobiales; family Phyllobacteriaceae; genus Mesorhizobium; species Mesorhizobium sp. WSM4810. Next base: position 63,927 of record NZ_JBVVQV010000012.1, read on the forward strand.
TGCCGAACTCTATGTGAAGAACATCGCCGACGCCTTCTGTGCCGCCGATGCAGCCGGCTGTGATACTTATCGGGCCAATGCCGAATCATACGGCCAGCAGCTCGAGGCACTGGAAGCGGAGATCAAGGCTGCCGTAGCTGAGATCCCCGAGGACAAGCGCACGATCATCACTTCCCACGACGCCTATGGCTATTTCGAACACGAATACGGCATAAAATTCCTGGCGCCGGAGGGCGTCTCCACCGAATCCGAGGCATCAGCCTCCAACGTCGCGGCCCTGATCAAACAGATCAGGCAAGACAAGGCTTCGGCAATCTTCGTGGAGAACGTCACCAATCCGCGCCTGGTCGAGCAGATCGCCAGCGAGACGGGCCTGAAAGTCGGCGGTGAGCTCTACTTCGACGCCCTGTCGGATAAGAACGGTCCGGCTGCGACCTATCTGGAGATGATGCGGCACAACGTCACGACGATCAAAGGCGCGATCCTCGGAAGCTGACCGCCAGCCTGTGATGGAAAGGCGGAGCAATCCGCCTTTTCCTCGATTACCAATAGTCATGTAATAACATTCAAGGAGAATACCGTGAGGACAAATTGGGCGTCAGCCACGGCCATCGCGCTGCTTGTGTCCCTATCAACAAGTGCTGCCCACGCCGAGGAGGTGACCGCATGGCGCCTCTTCATCTCGGACCACGCGGACCCGAAGGTGACCGTAATCGATGCGGTCGATGGCGAAAAGCTCGACACGTTCGAGATCAAAGGGCCGGCGTCGCTCCATCGCAGCGAAAGCGGCAGGACCGTGTTTGCCGTGCAGGGCTCGGCCGGCGTCGTTGCCGGGATCGCGAGCGGCATTTCCTTCGAGGACCACGGCGAGCACGGCGACATCGACGTCGAAGCGCCAAAACTTGCCGGCGTCGAGATCACGGGCAAGAAGCCGTCGCATTTCGTCGAGCATGACGGCGACTTCGCCGTTTTTTTCGACGGCGAGGGTGTCGCCCGCATCATCTCCGAGAAGTCGGCCCTGGAAGGCAAGCCGGATTTCAGGGAAGTGAAGACGGACGCGCCGCAGCACGGCGTCGCAGTCGCCTTCGGCTCCCATGTCCTGCTGTCGGAGCCGAACCGGGAAAAGCCGGACGAGCTTCCGGTCGGCATCAGGGTCGCTGACAAGGCCGGCGCGCCGATCGGCGGCAGCCACGCCTGCCCAGACCTCCACGGCGAGGCGTCTTCCGGCAATATCCTGGCTTTCGCCTGCGCGACCGGCCTGCTTGTCGTCAGCCATGGCGACGGCAGCCCGGCGATCCGTCATCTGCCCTATGCCGACAGCCTGCCTGATGGCAAAACGACGACGCTGATCGGCGGCAGAGGCCTGCAATATTTCCTCGGCAACTACGGCGCCGACAAGGTGGTGCTGATCGATCCGACGATCGAGAGCGACGCATTCCGGCTGATCAACCTTCCGACGCGCCGCGTGCATTTCGCGGTCGACCCCGTTCGTGCCAAGTTCGCCTACGTCTTCACCGAGGACGGCCAGCTTCACCAGCTCGACGTCGTGAAGGGGGAGATCGCAAACTCGCTCAAGCTGACCGACCCCTATTCGATGGACGGTCACTGGAGCGATCCGAGGCCGCGTGTCGCGGTCGCCGGCGACAAGATCGTGGTCACTGACCCACTGCAAGGTGTGCTGCATCTCGTTGACGCGGCGTCGTTCGAGAAAACCGGCGACATTGCCATCGAAGGCAAGCCCTTCAACATCGTTTCCGTCGGCGGCTCCGGTCAAACCCACGAAGGCGAATAGTCGCTCCTCCCAAGCGGCTGCCGCGCGTCCGGCCCATTCCTTCTCGGGCCGGACGCATCTTCTCCAACTCGCAAGGGAACCATGCTCGAGACCCAGCAATGGGCGCATCGTCCGGCACCGATTGCATTTCAGCCAAGCCGTGCCGGGATCAGTCCGCGCAGTGAATTGCCGACGAACAGCGCTTTGGCCGACTTCAGATCATCCAGGCTGTAGATTGCTTCGCGGGCGCGGCCTTCGTCCAGCAATTCGCCGCGCAACACGCCAGGCAGCAAGCCGCAATCGAGCCGCGGTGTTGCCAGCGCTCCGTCACCGAAATCGGCGAAGAGATTGGTGATCGTGCCCTCACAGATTTCGCCGCGCTCGTTGGCCAAGAGAACCTCGTCAGCCCGGCTGATCAGATATTCGGCCCGCGCCCGCTGATAGATATCCCGGCGGCTCGTCTTGTGGCGCAGCAGCGTGTCGCTTGAATCAAGCCGCACCCGCGCCAGCTGCAGCCTCCAGACCTTGTCGGCTGCGTGCGGCTCATAAGGCAGCGCCGAGACCGTCACCTTGCCGCTGCGCGACAGGACCAGGCGTGTGCGCAAGGCTATGTCGGGCCGGTCGACGGCGTTCCTGAGCATCTCGCCGACCTTCTGCGGATCGCAGGCAAAACCCAGTTCGGCCGCCGAGCCATAAAGGCGTGCCAAATGGCGGTCGAAACGGAGGAAGCCCTGGCCCGGCTGCCAGCGCATGGTTTCGATCAGCTCGAAATCGGCGGTGTTCCCGTCGCGTAGCGCGCTTTCAGCAGGCACTCCTGATACTCCTCCTCGGCCGTCGAATCGAAGACGACGCCGCCGCCGACATTGTAGACGGCCTCGCCGCCGGAAAAGAGCGATATGGTGCGGATCGCCACCGAAAAGCGCATCGTGCCGCCGGGCGCGATCCAGCCGATCGCGCCGCAATAGACGTCGCGCGGCGTGGCTTCCAGATCGTGCAGGATTTCCATGGCGCGGATTTTCGGGGCGCCGGTGATCGATCCGCATGGAAACAGCGCAGCGAATATCCGGCGGATGGTGAGGTCGGGCAACAGCTTGGCCCGCACGCGGCTCACCATCTGGTGGACGGTCGGGTAGCTCTCGATGCGGAAAAGCTCCGGCACCTCCAGCGTGCCGACTTCGCTGATCAGCGAAATGTCGTTGCGCAGGAGATCGACGATCATCCGGTTCTCAGCCTGGTTCTTCTCGTCATTGAGCAAGAACGTCTTCAGCCGCTTGTCCTCCGCCTTGGTCGCGCCGCGCGGGGCGGTGCCCTTCATCGGATGCGTCTCGATCATGCCTGCGGCGTCGATCTCGAAGAACAGTTCCGGCGAACGCGACAAGACGACCGGATCGCCGAGCGCGATCAGCGCGCCGTATTTCACCGGTTGGCGCTCCGTCAGCGCATCGAAGGCGGCCAGCGGATCGCCCGACCATTGCGCATGAACCGGAAAGGTCAGATTGCCCTGATAGCAATCACCCTTGCGAATGTGATTGTGGAGCCGGGCAAAGCGTTTTGCGTAGTCTTCCGAAGTCCAGGCGGCCTTGGCGTTGAAGATCGGGGCGTCGAAGATCGGGCCGTTGGTCGACGGCACGACCGGCTGTTCGACAGGCGCGTCGAAGATCCCCAGGCAGACAAACGGGGCGCGGCGTCCGCCCGGCAGCAGCGGAACGAGCTTCGGCTCGAGCAGGTAGCCGGCCTCGTAGGAGAAATAGCCGGCCAGCCATTTGCCGGCGTCATGCGCGGCCTGCGCAATGTCCAGCGCCGGCAGGAAATCCTCTGCCTCATGCGCCACGATGATGTCGGCCGGCTGGTCGAAGACGAGCTGATGAGCGCGCTCGTCATTTCGAAAAATTGCAGAGGGCAGGGGCATGGGACTCTGATGCTGCGATCGATGACGCCAGCTATCGCTCTATATGGCGGCTCGATCGCGCGCAATCGAGAGACCGGCGTCTCAAGACGCAAACGCAGCTTGGTGCAAAAAGCAAACCGGCGGCACCTCGCGGGCGTCGCCGGTCTCTTATGTGCTCGATTCCGGCAGGCAATTCAGGTGTTGCTCCCGGTCCCCGCGGTCGGGAAGCGGCGCGCGAATTCCTCCTCATCGCCGGCGGCAAGCAGTTTCGCCTGCTCGATCCAGCGCTCACGCTCGATGCGGCCGTCGAAGTTCAACGTCTCCTCGATCCGCTTGACGTCGGCGGCCGTCCAGGCGGCGATTTGCGCGTAGGTCGTCACTCCTAGCCCGTGGAGCAGTCGCTCGTTGGCCGGGCCGATGCCGATCAGGCGACGCAGATTGCTGGCTTTGCCCACCGCCGCCTTTGTTGTCGCGGCTTTCTGTGCCGCTGGCGCAGCGCTCTTTGGTGCAGCACTGGTTTTCGATGCGGGAGGTTTTGGCGCACTTGCCTGCGACGGACTCGCTTTCGATGCACTGGCCTTCGGCGCGGCTGCCGCCTTCCCGGCCGCCGGTTTCTTGGACGTGGTCTTTGCTGGCCCGGACCTAGCCGGCCCGGTCTTGGCCGGCGTCGCCTTGGCGGGCGTCGTGTTGGCCGGCGCGGATGTCGCCATCAATGCCGGCGGTGCCGGGATTGCTGCCTTTGTCGCACCGGCCTTGGTGCCTTGCGCCTCGCCCAACTGGCGCTCCAGGTCGGCGCGGGCGCCGCGGCATACTTCCAGCTCACGGGTCAGGCGGTCGGCGTCGGCGCGCAGCCTGTCGCGCTCGCTGCGGGTGCGGCCCATGTCACCGCGCAGGCTGTCGAGATCGCCACGCGGGCGTCCCCAGATGAACCAGCCAGCCAACACACCTACCAGGAACGCCAGGAGCATGTAGAAAAAAGTGCCCATTGTCTCTCTCCAGTCCGATCCATCTGCCGTGGCCTGGGACCTTGGCACAAGGACCATTCAATGGTGGCTCCGCTGCTCGTGGAACAGCCGGCTTAAATCGCGCTGTCGGCGACCGGCTTTCCTGCCATGGCCAACGGCGCTGTCGCAATCGTCGAAGCGCCGTGACCGGCCGAAGATTTGGCCGCGCCCGACTGAGCTTGAGGCGGGACGCTATCATACACCTTCCGGAAAGCTAACGGAAAAATTCCATGGAGTTATTTAAGAACAGATATTTAGGGAAAGAATAGAATGGCCTTCAATATGCATTGCGGCTAATCTGTTCTGTCGAACCTGGATGTTCAGCGCTGTGCGTCAATTGTCCAAAGCTTCGAGCTCGTCGATCAGCTCGCCGATCACGCCAAGGCCGATCTGCCAGAAAGCAGGATCGGTGGCATCAAGACCGAAGGGAGCCAGGAGCTCGGAATGATGCTTGGTGCCGCCGGCGCGCAGCATGGCAAAATATTTGTCCTGAAAGCCACGCTCTGCATTCTGATAGACCGCATAGAGCGAATTCACCAGGCAGTCGCCGAACGCATAGGCGTAGACGTAGAAAGGCGAATGGATGAAGTGTGGAATATAGCTCCAGAAGACCTCGTAACCCTCGCGCAGCTTGATCGCCGGCCCGAGGCTTTCCGCCTGCACCTCCAGCCAGAACTGGCCGAGTCTGTCCGATGTCAACTCGCCGTTTTTGCGCTCGGCATGCACCTTGCGCTCGAACTCGTAGAAAGCGATCTGGCGCACGACCGTGTTGATCATGTCCTCGACCTTCTGGGCAAGCATGGCCTTGCGCTCGCGCTTGTCGGTGGTCTGGTCCAGCAGCGAGCGGAACGTCAGCATCTCGCCGAAGACGGACGCCGTCTCGGCCAGTGTCAGCGGCGTCGAGGCCATCAGCGCGCCCTGGCTTGCGGCGAGCACCTGATGCACGCCGTGGCCAAGCTCATGCGCCAGCGTCATCACGTCGCGCGGCTTGCCCATGTAGTTGAGCAGGACATAGGGATGCGCCGACGGCACGGTCGGATGCGCGAAGGCGCCCGGCGACTTGCCAGGCCTTACCGGCGCGTCGATCCAGTTGCGGTCGAAGAAAACCCGGGCAATCTCCGCCATATCAGGTGAAAAGCGCTGATAGGCGGAAAGCACCGTGTTCTTGGCCTCGTCCCAGCCGATGATCGCTTGCGGGGTTTCCGGCAACGGCGCGTTGCGGTCCCAGTGGTTCATCACTTCCATGCCGAGCCAGCGCGCCTTCATCGCGTAGTAGCGGTGTGACAGGCGCGGGTAAGCGTCACGAACGGCTGAGGCCAGGGCATCCACCACGCTGCGCTCGACGCGGTTGGCGAGATGACGCGAATCGGCAATGTCGGCGAAGCCGCGCCAGCGGTCGGAAATCTCCTTGTCCTTGGCCAGCGTGTTGGTGATCAGCGTGAACGTGCGCAGATTCTTGCGGAAGGTTGCGGCCAGCGCTTCAGAAGCCCGGCGGCGCACCTCGCCATCGGCGTGCTGGAGGCGGTTCAGCGCCGGCTCCAGGGTCAGCTCTTCGCCATCGATGTCGAAGCGCAGATCGGTCATCGTCTCGTCGAACAAGCGGTTCCAGGCGCCGCGTCCGGTAATCGACTTCTCGTGGAGAAGCTGCTCGACCCGGTCTTCGAGCTGGTAGGGTTTGTCCATGCGCAGATCAAGCACCCACGGCCGGTAGTGAGCGAAGGCAGGATCGGCAGCAAGCGCGGTTTCGATCGCGGCATCGTCGACAAGATTCAGTTCGAGCGCGAAAAACAGAAGATGCGCGCTGGCGTCGGTCATCTTCTCCTGAATGTCGCCATAGAGCTTGGCGCGCTGCGGATCCGCGGTGTTGCCGGCATAGATCAGTCCGGCATAGGAGACGATCCGGCCAATCAGTTCCTCCAGCGCCTCATAGGCGGCAAGCGCCTCGCCCAGCCTGCCGCTGTCGGCACGCTCCGCCTCGGCGGCGAGCGTGCCTTTCCAGCGGCTCTCGAAGCTGATGGCATCGGCGATCGCCTTTGAAATGTCGCGTTTCAGCTCGGGGGCGCCCATGCCCGAATAGAGATCGACGAGATCCCATTCCGGCAGATCACCGAGCTCCGCCGCGCCCTGACCGGACGCCGCCGCCGCAAGCTGCCGACCAAAAACCATGCTCATTGCCGACACTTTCCAGTTTGTCAAAGGGCCAAAGAATCAATGGGATGAGAAAGCCGGTCAAATCCTAAGCAATTCGTTCACCGGGTTTTTTGAAATCTTATTTAGAACCCTGTGCCAGGATGATCCATAGGGTTCCCCATTGGGTGGGCACAGTGGGGTGGGCATATTGGGCGAGCATCGTTGAACCAGTCATGACAGGTTCCATACTCATAGTCGATGACGATCCCGTGCAGCGCAGGCTGCTCGAGGCGGCGGTGACGAAATTCGGCCACAGCGCGATCATCACGGATGGCGGCGAGGCCGGTCTCGATGCGCTCGACGGGCCCAAGGCGCGCGACGTGTCGGTGGTCATCCTCGACCTCGTCATGCCGGGCCTCGACGGCATCGGCGTGCTGAAGGCGATGCGTGAGCGCGGCATCCAGGTTCCGGTCATCGTGCAAACCGCCCAGGGTGGCATCGAAACCGTCGTTTCGGCCATGCGTCACGGTGCTTTCGATTTCGTCGTCAAGCCGGCATCTCCCGACAGGCTGCAGGCATCGATCGGCAACGCGCTCAAAGTCGAGGCGGTCGAGGGGGAAGTGAAGCGCACGTCGCGGCGGCGCGGCGGCCATCTGACCTTCAAGGACATGATCACGCACAGCCCGGCGATGGACCGGGTGATCCGTCTCGGCCAGAAGGCGGCCGCGTCCAACATCCCGATCCTTATCGAAGGCGAATCCGGGGTAGGCAAGGAGCTGGTGGCGCGCGCCATCCAGGGCAGCGGCGATCGCCGCTCCAAACCGTTCGTTACCGTCAATTGCGGCGCCATCCCCGACAATCTGGTCGAATCGATCCTGTTCGGCCACGAGAAGGGCTCGTTCACCGGCGCCACCGAAAAACACACCGGCAAGTTCGTCGAGGCGCATTCGGGCACGCTCTTCCTCGACGAGATCGGCGACCTGCCGCTCGACGTGCAGGTCAAGCTGCTGCGCGCCGTGCAGGACGGTGAGGTCGATCCGGTCGGCGGGCGTTCGACCGTCAGGGTCGACATCAGGCTGATCTCGGCGACACACCGCAATCTTCTGCAGCAGGTCAAGGACGGCAAGTTCCGCGAGGATCTGTTCTACCGCCTGAACGTCTATCCGATCTTCGTGCCGCCGCTGCGCGACCGTCGCGACGACATTCCATATTTGGTCGAGCATTTTCTGGACAAGGTTGCGCCCACCGGTCCACGTCATCGCCTGCACGGCATTTCGGCTGCGGCGCTCGCCATGCTGCAGGCCTACGACTGGCCGGGAAACATCCGCCAGCTGGAAAACGCCGTCTTCCGGGCCTCGGTGCTTTGCGAAGGCGATCTGCTGACGGAAGAGGAGTTTCCGCAGATCCGGGCGCAGGTCGAGGGCACCGTCAACCTCGATGCGCATGGCGCGTTGCCCGCGTTGCCTTTGGTCACCGAGCCGCTTGGCGAGGATAACGGCATCGCTGTAGCCGAGCTCGATCCGCCAGCCAGGCCGCAGCCTCGCTTCGGCACGCTGCGGGCGCTGGACGAACGCGGCAATGTGCGGGCGCTGGCCGAAGTCGAACTCGAAATGATCAAGCTCGCCATCGACCATTATAGCGGCCAGATGAGCGAAGTTGCCCGCCGCCTCGGCATCGGCCGCTCGACGCTCTACAGGAAGCTCAAGGAATATGGCATCGATCCGGATACGGGCCGTATCGACCGCCTTGCTTCTTGACAAGGCAACTCTGGCTGACAAAGGCAGCCCGGACCAGCTTGCCAGCCCGGCATCAGGACAATCGACAGTCGTCGAATCGGGCGTGACGCGGTCGGGCGACGCGCTTGCCGGCAGTGTTCACGCATTGAGGCGTCTGGTAACAGATCGTGTTCAGGCAAAGCCCAAAACATGATCTAAACCAGCAGTTTACCAAGAAACCCCGTGCAATATTTTTGACGGGATATCGCCACGGTGTTACCGCATTTCGGCTTCAATAAGCGATGATTAACCATTAGGATCGATATTCGGATGTGAACACCACCGCATCCGTTGGTCAAATCCGGGGACAAACGGCAGCCTGCAAGGCCTTTTGATTTGAACAAAGTCGAACGACACACAAACGGGCGGCACTATCACATGAGCGCCTGGCCGAGATGGCTGGCAGCGGTGATTCTCGCCTTTGGCTTCCTTACAGCGGCTGCGACCGGCGCCAGCGCCCAGACACGTTCGCTGAAACTCTACAACCTGCACACCAAAGAGAAGGCGGAGATCGTCTTCAAGCGCGGCGGCCGCTACGATCAGGCGGGTCTGAAAAAGATCAACGTCATCCTGCGCGACTGGCGCCGCAACGAGCCGACCAAGATGGATCCGCGCCTGCTCGACCTGGTCTGGGAGGCTTACCGGCAGAGCGGCGCCCGCGACTACATCCAGGTCGTGTGCGGTTATCGCTCGTCGTCGACGAACTCGATGCTGCGCAGCCGCAGCAGGGGCGTTGCCAAGAAAAGCCAGCATACGCTCGGCAAGGCCATGGACTTCTACATTCCCGGCGTGCCGCTGAAGAAACTGCGCGACATCGGTCTGCGGATGCAGGGCGGTGGCGTCGGTTATTATCCGAGGTCCGGCTCGCCCTTTGTCCACATGGATGTCGGCAATGTGCGGCACTGGCCTGGCATCAGCCGCCAGGAACTGGCGCGCGTGTTCCCCAACGGCAAGACGCTGCATGTGCCGAGCGACGGCAAGCCGCTGCCCGGCTATTCACAGGCGCTCGCCTCGTACAAGGCGCGCAAGGGCGCCGGCGCTCCCGCCATCGAAATGGCCAGCGCAGGTGGAGGTGCCAAAAGATCCGGCGGTCTGCTGGCGGCTTTATTCGGCGGCGGTGAAGACGAGGCCGATGACAGCGCCGATGTGGTGGCCGCGCCAACGCCGAAGTCAACAAATGTGAAGCCGGCGAGCGTGAAGCTGGCGAACGCCAAGCCGGCGCCGGCCGCCAGGAACAGCAAGCTTCCGGGCATTGCCATCGTATCGCCTGAGGATGCGAAGCGCGCCGAGATTCCGCAAATCGCCGATGCGCCTGCTCCGGAACCGGAGGAGGACACGCCGGAAACGATCATCGCGGCGCTGCCGGCGCGTAGCGTGCCGCTGCCCGATTTCGCCCCGCGTCCGAAGGCCGATGTCGCTCAGCCGCCCGAAAACGTTCCGTTCGGCGTGGCGGATGCCACCGCCACCGCCGAACAGGCGGTGACGACCGCGCAAGCGCCGGCGAACGCTCCCTTCGGCATGGCCGAACCGTCCGTTGTCGCCGATGTGGCGCAGGTTGCCGCCAACAACATTCCGTTGCCGAGCTGGCGCCCCAATCACTCGTTGCCGGCCGACCTTGCAGCGGCCGACCTTGCGCCGCAGGACAAGGCTGTGCTTCTGGCGCTGGCGGATACCGCCGGGCACGGCAAGACCGCTACCGATGTGTTCTCGGTGCTGCCGTCGGCTCGGCCCGATCTGGCCCAGCCCGAATTGGCCCAGCCTGACCAGGTCCAGTCTGCCGCAGTCCAGTCTGACGCGGTCAAAGCCGTCCTTGAACGGGTCAGCGCAACCGACGAATACCAGGTCGCTTCGCTCTCCCAGCCAAGCGCGGTCCTCGGTGAGCTGGCGAAGGGCAATGCCGCATCGCCGCGTGAGGCTGTCTTTGCCCGCCCGGCTGGCTCCGATCCGGCCGTGGCGATCGGCACGGGTGTGAAGACCACCCGCAAGGCAGCCAGGGCAACCGCCCGTGACCTGAAGCCTGGTCCCAAGTCCGTGGTAGTCGCCGCCGAGCCGACGGCGGCGCGCTGGGCGTTGAACAGCGGCGAGAATGTCGCCACCGTCTCCAGCGCGACGACGGCGCAGCGCTACGCCTACAATATCGTGCACACGCCCCCAACCGAAGTCTATACCGTGGGCTTCCAGGCGGACGATCAGTTGGCCGACGCCAACCGGTTCACCGGCAATGCCGTCAAGTTCCTGTCGGTCGCCCGCTTCAGGACCGAGTAGCGGATCGACCAACCAATAAAAAAGCCGCGCCGGTAACCCGCGCGGCTTTTTTATGGATGTCGTTATCGCAAAACCGCTGCACGCCCTCGGGTCAGGCCCGAGGGCATGCTTTTGCGCGGCATGCATTGGTCTGCTTGGGGTGAGAGTTGTCTCTATCGCCCGAGCTTGCTCGCGGCGCGCGCCAGGGCTTCGATTTCGTCCCATTTGCCGGCCTTGACCAAATCGTCCGGCGCCACCCAGGAGCCGCCGACGCAGATGACGTTGGGCAGGCTCAGATAGTCGCTGGCGTTCTTGTCGGTGATGCCGCCGGTCGGGCAGAATTGGACATCGGCGAGCGGCGAGGCGAATGCCTTGAGCGAGGCAATGCCGCCCGACTGTTCTGCCGGGAAGAATTTCAGGAAGCGCAGGCCTGCCTCGCGGGCGGCCATGATCTCACCGGGCGTGATGGCGCCGGGCAGCAACGGAACGTCGCTGTCCTTCGCCGCCGCCAGAAGCTCGCGGGTGATGCCGGGGCTGACGATGAACTTCGATCCGGCTGCCGCCGCCTCGTCGAACTGGCGGGCCTCCAGAATGGTGCCGGCGCCGACGATGGCGTCCTCGATCTCGCTTGCCACGAGCCGGATCGCCTCCAGCGCATCAGCGGTCCGCAGCGTGATCTCGATCGCCGGCAGGCCGCCGCGCGCCAGCGCGCGCGCCAGCGGCACGGCATCAGCGAGATTGGCGATCTTCAGCACCGGGATAACCGGTTGGCCGTTGAGGAGCGACAGGAGCTTTTCGGTCTTGCTGGGCATTTGTCTCTCTCCGGTATTGATCCGTTCAATCGGTTAGCAGAAGGCCGGTTTTCTGTCCACGAAGCGAAGCGTGTCGCGATGTCACGCGCTGCCGGCAAGTCCGTCAGACCGGCCGTCAAGGCCGCCAAGGAGAGGCTGCTCCGCGCGCCGGCCTTGAATTGGCTTTCATGAGCGTTTAGTGGCTTCGGCGATGACACTGCCCAATCAAGCCCTGCGCGTTGCCGCGCTCTACAGGTTTGCCCGGCTCGACGACTTCGAGGCGTTGCGCGCGCCGCTCGCCGCCTTTTGCTGCGGACGCGGTATCAAGGGCACGCTGCTGCTGGCGCATGAGGGCATCAACGGCACGGTCGCCGGCAGCGAAGCTGACATTGCCGCGCTCATCGATCATCTCGAATCCATCGAAGGTCTCGCCGGTCTCGAGGTCAAGTACAGCAGCGCCGCGCAGATGCCGTTTCACCGCATGAAGGTGCGGCTGAAGCGCGAGATCGTCACCATGGGTGTTGGGGATCTCGATCCGGCGGCAAGCGCCGGCACCTACGTCGCACCGGCCGACTGGAACGCGCTGATCTCGGATGTGGAAACGATCGTCATCGACACGCGCAACGCCTACGAGGTATCGATCGGCACGTTCAAGGGAGCGGTCGATCCCGCGACAACGAGCTTTCGCGAATTCCCGGCCTGGGTCGAGCAGCATCGGGCCGAACTCGTCGGCCGGAGGGTGGCCATGTTCTGCACCGGCGGCATACGCTGCGAGAAGGCAACGGCCTATGTGAAGTCGCTCGGCTTCGAGGATGTGTTCCATCTCAAGGGCGGTATCCTGAAATATCTCGAAGAGGTGCCCGCCGAGCAAAGCCTCTGGCAGGGCGAGTGCTTCGTCTTCGACGAACGCGTCTCGGTGTCGCACGGCTTGGTCGAGGGTGAGGCCGAACTTTGCCGCGCCTGCCGGCATCCGCTGACCGGGCAGGACCTGCTGTCGTCGAAATACGCCGCCGGCATCTCATGCCCGCATTGCTACGATGCCCGTTCCCGCGAGGATCGCGCCCGCTACGCCGAGCGTCAACGCCAGGTCGAGCTGGCGCAAGTGCAAGGCAGGGCTCCGCACATTGGACGTTAAAGCGACGTGCGTCGGCTTGGACGCACAAAGTGCGCTCTAACACTTTGAATCCATAAATCGTGCTTTTCGAAAATCGATTCCGATCTTCGGTCCAACGCGTTGAACAAGGCGGATCCTGAGATCATCTCGTTTGTGCCATCACCGGCAAAGCGCCCATCCGTCATTGTAATGTCCATATGCGGGGCCTACCTGTTCAACGTCCGAAAACCTGCCCGGCGCTTTCGGCCGGCCAATTCTGGAGGCATTGATGTTCGATCCCAAGAAGCTCCTCGACGATCTGCTCGGCTCGCAAATTCCCGGAACCGGATCGACCGTGCGCGACAGAGGGGGCCAGGCGGTGCAAATGGCCAAGGACAATCCGCTGGCCGCTGGCGCGCTGGCCGCGGTGCTGCTCGGAACCGGCGCTGGCCGTCAGGTCGCCGGCACGGCGGTGAAGCTCGGCGGCCTGGCCGTCGTCGGCGGCCTCGCCTACAAGGCCTACCAGAACTACAAGAACGGCAAGGCGCCGGCTGAAACGCAAGTTGCCGGTGAACCGGAATTGCTGCCGCCGCCCGCCGACACCAGCTTTCATCCCTCGCAAGCGCCGCAAGGCGAGGACGAATTCACGCTGACGCTGGTGCGCGCGATGATTTCGGCGGCGAAGGCCGACGGCCATATCGATGACGACGAACGGCAAAAGATCGCCGGCAAGCTCAGTCTCGCGGGCATCGACTCCGACGCGGAGAAATTCCTGTTGTCGGAACTGGAAAGACCGCTCGACCTGGATACGTTGGTCGCCGGCGCCCAAACCGACGCCCAGAAGCTCGAGCTCTACACCGCCTCGCGCCTCGCCATCGATCCGAATACACGTGCCGAACGCGGCTATCTCGATCTGCTCGCCGGCCGCCTCAGCTTGCCCGATGCACTGCTCGACCATGTCGAGGCGACGGTGTCGGCGGCAAAAGTGCCGGCGCCAGAGGTGCCGGGATCGGGCAAGGCAACCGCCAATTCGCGCTGGTAGACTTCAGGGCCGCGGAGAGCGGGAATGCGGCGTCCTTTCGCGTTAATGTCTCGTTTACCCAGGAAGCGCATGATTTTAAGCAGTCGGATCGGCTTTCCTCCTCCCAGCCGGTTCAGATCAGGGCGGCCGCCAATGGCCGCCCTTTTTGTCGCAGCCGGTTAGCGCATGAGCCGAAATCGGAATCGATTTTTGGAAGCGATCATGCGCAAATTCAAAATCGCTCAAAGTCATGGTGCTATAGCGTCCTTGCGGGCATGCGGCGCTATAGGAGGACAGTTATGACAGAATACAAAACAGCCATCGTCACTGGCGCCGGCACGGGCATCGGCAAAGCCGTCGCCACGGCGCTGCTCAGGGCCGGCTGGAATACGGTGTTCTGCGGACGCCGCAAGCCGGTGCTGAACAAGGCAATCGCTGATGCCGGATCGACACAAGCCAAGGCGCTGGCGGTCGCCTGCGACATCAGCAAGGCCGACCAGGTCGACGATCTGTTCGAGACGGTGGCGGCGGCTTTCGGTCGTGTCGACCTGCTCTTCAACAATGCCGGCACGAGCTACAAGTCGACATTGATCGACGAGATCCCCGTCGAGGTGTGGAACGAAATTGTCGGGGTCAATCTCACCGGCTCGTTCCTGTGCGCCCGCGCCGCCTTCGGCGCCATGCGCAGGCAGCAGCCGATGGGCGGCCGCATCATCAACAACGGCTCGGTGTCTGCCTACGCACCGCGTCCGGGTTCAGTGCCCTACACCGCGACCAAGCACGCCATTACCGGGCTGACCAAGACGCTGGCGCTGGACGGCCGGCCTTATGACATCGCCTGCGGCCAGATCGACATCGGCAACGCCTTGACCGACATGGCGCAGGCTATGACGGTCGGAGTACCGCAAGCCAATGGCTCCATCGCCGCCGAAGCGGTGATGGATGTCCAGCAGGTCGCCAATGCCGTCCTCCATATGGCCAGCCTGCCGCTCGACGCCAACGTGCTGTTCATGACCGTGATGGCGACGAAGATGCCGTATGTCGGGCGAGGGTGAGCGGCCGGTTCGCGTAAGCGAATTCATCGTGCCACTGGCACGATGAAAGGCTGGCGAACGCCGGGGGGACCCGGCCGGACGGCGTTCAATTTTGGCTAATGCATGTCGCGCAAAAGTGCGCAGCGGTTTTGCGATAACGACATGCATAAAACAAGAACTAAAGCGCGTCGCATCCTTCAAACGCGATGCGCTTTAGGACTGCGTCACCGAAAGCGGCACGCCCGGAAGATATAGCGAAATAGGGCGGATTTCGTAGACGGCCGTCGGATTGACACGGCGAAAGTCGCGCGCAATCGCGATCGCGGCGTCGCGCGTGGCGCAGTCGACGACGTATAGTCCCAACAATTGCTCCTTGGTCTCGGCGAAGGGTCCGTCAATGACCATTCCGGCGCCCGGCCCGCGCAAGGTGCACGCGTCTTGGGTCGCCCCGAGCCGCGCCGCCGGGCCGAGGCTGCCATCCCGGTAAAGCCGTTCGTGGATATTGAGCAGGTCGGCCATCAGCGCCGCGTCCTCCTCCGGCGTCAGCGCCGTGATCACTTCTTCCACGTGATAGGCAAGGATGGCATAGAACATCTGACATCTCCTTTCGTCGGTCGCGTACCCGCCCTCACTTGCCCAGAAACGCCTTGATCCGTTCCAGCGCGCGCAGGATGTTCTCTTCGGAATTGGCGTAGGACAGCCTGATATAGCCTTCACCGAGAACGCCGAAATCAGGTCCGCCGATCAGCGCCACGCCGGCATCCTCAAGCAAAGCCGAGGCGAGTTTCTTGGCCTTCCAACCAGTTTTTGAGACATTAGGGAAGGCATAGAAAGCACCTTTCGGCGTGATGCAGGAAACGCCTGGTAAGGCGTTCAAGCCTTCGACCACGACGTTCCTGCGGCGGTCGAAGGCGCGCATCATCTTGTCGACGTCGTCCTGCGGACCGTCGATGGCCGCGATGCCGGCATACTGGCTCGGCGCATTGACGCAGGACCAGCAATTGACCGCCAGCTTGCGCACCTTGTCGTAGAGGTGGGCGCCCTTGTCGCCGTTCGGCCAGATCGACCAGCCCATGCGCCAGCCGGTCATCGCCCAGGTCTTCGACCAGCCGTTGAGCACGATCAGTCGGTCGCGGATTTCGGGGAAATTGAGCAGCGAGAAGTGCGTCTCGCCGTCATAGGTCATCACGTCGTAGATCTCGTCGGAGAGGATGGCGACGTCCGGGTGCGCTTCCAGCCCCTTGACCAGCTTCTCGATCTCGGCGCGCGGGGTGACCCCGCCGGTCGGGTTGGCCGGCGAGTTGAGGATGAGCAGCCTGGTCTTCGGCGTGATCAGCGCCAGCGTCTCCTGCGCCGAGAAGGCAAAGCCGTTCTCCTCGCGCATCGGCACCGGTATCGGAGCAGCACCGGTGAACTCGATCATCGAGCGATAGATGGGAAAGCCGGGATCGGGATAGAGGATCTCGGCGCCCGGTTCGCCGAACATCAGGATAGCGGCGAACATGGTCGGCTTGCCGCCGGGCAGGATCATCACCGCCTCGGGCGACACCTCGACGCCGGTTGTGGTCAGCGTGCGGCGCACCACCGCTTCGCGTGTCGCCAGCAGGCCGTTGGCCGGCGTATAGCCGTGGTGGCCGTCACGCAGCGCCTTGATTGCGGCTTCGACGATGTGCTGCGGCGTCTTGAAGTCGGGCTGGCCGATGCCGAGATTGACGATATCGCGGCCCTGATGGGCGAGCGCGGTGGCACGAGCCAGCACCGCAAAGGCGTTTTCCTCGCCGAGACGATCGAAGGCCGAAATCGTGTGGAGCATTTTTCCCGTCCCTGTGGTTCTTTCACCGAGCGAGCGTTTTTGTGAGCGTCCTTTCGCAAAAGTCAAACGGATTGGAGCTTTGGGTGTCGGAAAATCTCAAGAATTGGCAACCGCGCCCGTGGCCGGAACGCAAGGTGCTGGAGGGGCGCACTGTCAGGCTTGAGCCGCTGAGCTCCGAAAAGCATGGCGACGGCCTTTTCGAGGCGTCGTCGGTGCCTGATGTCGACGGCCGCTTCGCTTGGCTGCCCGATTATCCGCCGCAGACCCGCGCCGCCTTCCAGCCGTGGCTGGACAAGGCCGAAGCCAGCGAGGACCCGCTGTTCTTCACCGTCATCGACAAGGCCAGCGGCAAGGTCGCCGGACGCCAGACGCTGATGCGCATCGACCCTGCCTATGGCGTTATCGAGATCGGCAACATCTATTGGGGTCCGCTGATCTCGCGCAAGCCGGCGGCGACGGAAGCGCAATTCCTGTTCATGAAATACATCTTCGAGCTTGGCTATCGCCGCTACGAATGGAAATGCAACAACCGCAACGAGCCGTCGAAGCGCGCGGCGGAGCGTTTCGGCTTCAAGTTCGAGGGCATTTTCCGGCAGCATCTTGTGGTCAAGGGCGAAAACCGCGATACCGCGTGGTACTCGATCATCGACAAGGAGTGGCCGGCACTGCGTAGAGCCTATGAGGCATGGCTCGATCCGGGCAATTTCGACGGCGACGGCCGGCAGAAGCGACGGCTCGAGGATTTCCGCGCCGAGTTCGGCGCCTGACCATGACCCAGGACCACGATCCCGAAAAGTGAAGGCGAGTTTTCGGGCAAGATCGTGGTCAAACCAGAAGGACCATGATCCCGAAAAGTGGAAGCCGGTTTTCGGGCAAAGATCATGGTCAAACAAGAACACAGAGCCTCCGTCCGGATTCTGCCGGGATGGATCAGTTCTGACAGGAGTTCGCAGGTGGCGCATACCCACGACCATGGTTCGCAAGGGCATGACCGCAGCCACGGCGCCGGTCATGTGCACGGCTCGACCGACAAGAAACGCGTGCTGATCGCCGCCTGCCTGACCGCCGGCTTCATGGTCGTGGAAGCGCTTGGCGGTCTCTTGACGGGATCGCTGGCGCTGCTGGCAGATGCCGGCCACATGCTCGCCGACTGTATCGCGCTCGGGCTTGCCTGGTATGCTTTTCATCTGGCCGGCCGGCCGGCCACGGTTCGCCTCACCTACGGTTTCGGCCGGGTCAAGACGCTGGTCGCCTATACCAACGGCATCGCCATCTTCGCCATTGCGCTCTGGATCATCTATGAGGCCTGGGAACGCCTGCTGACGCCTGCGCCCGTGCTCGGCGGGCCGATGCTGGTCGTTGCGATCGCCGGCCTGCTGGTCAATATCGGCTGCTTCTTCGTGCTGCATGGCGGCGACCGCGACAGCCTGAACATGCGCGGCGCCATCCTGCACGTGCTCGGCGATCTGCTTGGCTCGGCGGCGGCGATCATGGCTGCGCTGATCATCCTGGCGACCGGCTGGACGCCTATCGATCCGATCCTGTCGGTCCTTGTCTCGCTGCTGATCCTGTCCACAGCCTGGTCGCTAATGCGTGAAGCGGCCCATGTCCTGCTCGAAGGCGTGCCGGCG
This sequence comes from Mesorhizobium sp. WSM4810, assembly GCF_055811235.1. NCBI lineage: Bacteria > Pseudomonadati > Pseudomonadota > Alphaproteobacteria > Hyphomicrobiales > Phyllobacteriaceae > Mesorhizobium > Mesorhizobium sp. WSM4810. The sequence continues at coordinate 82,122 of NZ_JBVVQV010000012.1, forward strand.
AGCCTCGATCGCGACCTGATTGCCAGGGACATAGAAGGGACGGTGAACGGCGTGCGCGAGGTGCATCACATGCATGTCTGGTCGCTTGACGGGTCAAGCAACATGGCGACCTTGCATGCTTGCCTCAACGATGGCGTCGATGCCCACAAAGCGGTCAGCGCCATCAAGAAGCGGCTTGCCGCGCATGGCATTGCCCACGCCACGGTAGAACCGGAATTCGGCCATTGCGCCGATGATAAGCACGATGGCGAGCACGACCATGCGCATGATGCGGCTCCGCATCATCGCCACCATCACTGATCCCAGGAGTTCCATGGCATTGGTAACGAAGTTGATGAATCCCCGCCGTGTCAGGGCCGCGTGATGGATCGCGACACGCGCAATGCGGCGATCGGCGCACTGTGGGTGCTGCTGCTGTTCGGCATCGCCGCCTACTATTTGCCAACCGTGATGCTGGCGGTCGGCCGCGTGTCGACCATTCTTGCCGCTATTATTGCCGCTGTCTTCATGGTGGCCATTTTCGTCGTGTTTTGGCTGCGTGGCCGCAGCCAGCGCAAAAAGGATCATTGATATGCGTGTTTTGATTACCGGCGCGGCAGGCATGGTCGGCCGCAAGCTCATCGCCCGGCTGGCGAAGGATGGAACGCTCAGCGGCCGGAAGGTCGCCGCGCTCGACCTTCACGACATCGTGCCGCCGCAGGCGCCGACACTGGATGGCGTCGACGTCGCCATCCATACAGGCGATCTCGCCGCGGCGAGCGCGATGGAACGGCTGGTCGCGTCGCGCCCAGACGTGATCTTTCATCTCGCCGGCGTCGTGTCGGGCGAGGCGGAGGCCAATTTCGATCTCGGCTATCGCGTCAATCTCGACGGCACAAGGGCGCTGTTCGATGCCATAAGACTGGCGGGGTTTGCGCCGCGCGTCGTCTTCACGTCGTCGATCGCCGTGTTCGGCGCACCGTTTCCGGACATTATATCAGACGAATTCCACCCGACGCCGTTAACCTCCTACGGCACGCAGAAGCTGATGGGCGAAGCATTGCTCGCCGATTATACGCGGCGCGGCTTCTTCGATGGCATCGGCATCAGGCTGCCGACCATCTGCGTCAGGCCGGGCAAGCCCAACAAGGCGGCTTCAGGCTTTTTCTCCGGCATCATCCGCGAGCCGTTGAACGGCCAGGAAGCAATATTGCCGGTGCCGCGCTCTGTCGTACACACCCACGCCAGCCCGCGCTCGGCGGTGAATTTTCTGATCCACGCAGCAGCGATCGACGGCGACGCCGTCGGGCCGCGCCGCAATCTGACGATGCCCGGCGTCGCCGTCACGGTCGGCGAGCAGATCGAGGCCCTGGAACGCATGGCCGGCGCCAAGGCGGTGAACCTAATCCGCGAGGAGCCCGACGATACGATCTGGGCGATCGTCAAGGGCTGGCCGACACGGTTCGAGGCGCGGCGGTCGAGGGAGCTTGGCTTTGCCGCCGAAACCAGCTTCGACGACATCATCCGCGCGCATATCGAGGACGAGTTGGACGGGAAGATCGCGGGTTAGGTGTCGATATTCGGGCCAGCGGTAACACACAACGTGCCGATCTCGGCGCTGCCCTCACCTGCCCGCCGGCATCCTCTCCCCGTAAACGGCATATGCGCTAAGATAGCTTCGGCATGGACTGAAATTTGCGCTTTCGTGGTGGTTCACGCCATCGATGTCGCAAGGCATGGAGATTTTGGCGCAGGGTTGCCAAGGGAGGTTGAGCAAAGATCGCTGCGATCAGAGAGGCGACGATCTGGCGGGTAGCGCGCCACAGCAGCGGGCGTCCGTCGCTCAAGGGGGAGAGACACCCAACTCCTGCGAGAGGGGTTCGGTCACAAGCGCGATGAGGAAGTGGGCAAGAATCCAAGGCTTTGCGATCCTTGGGTCTTTGGCGGGAGGCGCGCGCAGTCCGATCAGGCTCTTCAGACGCTTGAAGGCGAGCTCGATGCGCCAGCGCATGCGATAGAGCTTGAGAACTGTGCCGGAGGGAAACTCCTCCTGGTCAAGCGAGGTCACAAGGATAACAAAGCCGGCAGCAATCAGCGTCTCCGGTTGAACCTGCTTGCCCTTGGCCTTGGCTTCCTTGTTGATTTTGCGCCGCGCTTCTTGTGTCGCGGCCTCGGATTTGCGCAAGGCGATCAGGCGCATCTTCAGGGGCTCGCCCTTCTTCTTGAGGCCCAGCCAGACAGGCGTTTCGATGACCTCCTCGCGGCAGCTCTTCAGGTGGCCGATGAGATCGAATGGCTTACCGCTGGCATCGAGCCATCGCACATTCTTCCACGCCGCACGCACGACAACGTCGCCGCCTTGCGCCATGACCTTTGCGATCCGCTCGGCCTGCAGATAGGCGCGGTCGCCGATGCGGATCTCGCCCGCCACCACCGGCACGCGGTCGATCAGCTCGGCCTCGCTCTGGTCGGTGATCTCGAGGAAATCGAACTGCTCGCGCTCAAGATCGAAGGCGCAGTGCATACGCCAAAGGCCATTGTTCTTCTTCTCATGCACACCGGCCTTGGCAACCGATGTCGCATCGAGGATGCGGATCAGCCGGCCCTTGGCCAAGCCTACCTCCTCGCGCTTCAAAAGATACCCAATCAACTGCTGCAGCCACGGCCCTGCGTTGCGCAGCCGGCTCCACGTCCGAGATGTCGGCGATCCCGCTCGCCGCCGCCCAGGCCACGACGCCCCGCATGCCCACCTTGCCAAGGCAGTAAGCCAGAGTCAGGCGCAACAGATCAGTAGCCGATCTGACGCCCGGCGGCCGCAGGAACGCCTTCGTCTCGCGAGCACTCCCCGCGATCAACTCTTCACCACCGAGAAGCTCAATCGTCTCGGCCCAGCCGTCATCTACAAGCGATTCGTGAGTCATCGCAGCGTAGAATCACAACCGATTCCCCGCTGCAACTCCTATCTTAGCGCATATGCCGTAAACGGGGCGAGGGGGCTGCCTCAACCTTGGCAATCCCCCTCTCCCCGTTTTTTACGGGGAGAGGGTAAGGGTGAGGGGCAGCGCCGACGCCCGGTAAGGGTGAAGGGACTGCTTCATCCGCCAGTCAGGCTCGCCGACAACAACAGCAACCCGAACAAAAAGACGAAGGCGGCGCCGCCGATCTCGACGATTGAATGGATGCGGTTGCCCATGCGGCCGTCGCCAGCGAAATACACCGCCCAGTTCTTGGCCGTCACCGCCAGCGTCGCCAGGATCGAGACGGTGATCGCGGTGCCGAGTGCCATCGCCAGCACCGACAGGATGCCGCCGAACCACAGCCCGTTGAGCATGGCAAAGCTCAGCACGATCAGCGCGCCCGAGCACGGCCGGATACCGACCGCGGCCACCGCAGACCAGGCAGTGCGCCAGTCGAAGCGGTCGCCGGAAAGCAGCGCCGGGTCGGGCGCGTGTGAATGTCCGCACGTCTCGCAGACATCGCCCGCCGCATGGTGATGGTGCCCGCCATGGTCATGGCGACGGTCGTGTGCGCCATGGTCATGGCTATCATGGTTATCGTGGCCGTCATGGCCATGTGCGTGAAGCGCATGCACCGAATGCGCATGTGCAGGATGGCCTGTTTGCGAATGGCCGGCATGGGCCGCCGAAAGGCTATAGGCAGGGTTCGCACCGAACAGGCGAAGGATGGCAGGGCCGGCCTTGCGCCACAAAAGCCAGGCGCCGAACAGGGTGACAAAGACAAAACTCGTGACTTCGAGGAACCATGCCGCGTCGGTCATCGATATGGTGGTGCCGCGCAGGACGAAGTAGGCGAGCATCATCACCAGGATCGCCGTCACCGCCTGCAACAGGGCCGAGACGAAGGACAGCATGATGCCGCGCCTGAGCGCGACTTCGTTCGCGACCATGTAGGACGAGATCACCGCCTTACCGTGACCGGGGCCGGCGGCATGGAAAATACCGTAGGCGAAGGACAGGCCGATAAGCAGCCACAGCTTGCTGCCGTCCTCACGCATCGCCTTCATCGCACCGGCAAGCGCGCGGTAGAATTCCTGCTGACGCAGATTGATCCACATCAGGATTTGGGCGAACGGGCCGGTGGTGGGAGCCATCCCGTCATTGGTGCCGATGCCGAGCGAGCTCTGGGCGTGGGCTGAGCCGAGGACGTGCGTCATGACAAGGGCGGCGGCTAAAAGGCCGAAAGCCAAACGCAGGGACGGTTTCGTCACCGGATTATCCTTTTGGCTGACAGTTCAGTTCAAGCTTGGTCGCAAATATCTTGCTCATATCGGTGCCTGTCGGATCATTGAAGAAGGCGTCCGTCAGGTTCTTCTGGTTCGCGGCGATCGCCTCGTCGGGGTTCGGACGAACGACCTTGCTCGTGCATGTCGACGGCAAGTCGGCGACCTGCATATTGGCATCCTCGGTGAAATCGATCGCCGTGTAGAAGGTCGGGTCATAGACGCCGATATCGATCTTGCCGGCCAGCCTGGTTGGCGCCTTGGGTTCGGATTCGAACAGGATAATGAGCTGGTCGTTGTCGAAATTCGCCATCAGCTGCGGCGGCGGGCTCATCGCCTCATCCTTGCCGTCGACGGTGACGAGCTGGAAGTAATTGAACTCCGCCAGCGAAGCGTGGACGGTGTCGGCGACTTCCTTCAGCTCCTTGTCGTCAAGCTTCAGGTCGGAATTCTTGTCGAACTCCATCATCACCGTGCTCGAAAACAAATCGTCGAAGCGCCAGACATGACGCAAGGCCTTCACGCTTTGGTGATCCGGGCTGAGGATCACTTCGAGGCGAGCCTCGGCGAAGACGTGGGGATGCACGTCGGCTGGCCCGACCGTGGCAAAAGTCGCCGCCATGGCCGAAGCCATCATGATTGCTTGCCGCTTCAGGTTCATTCTGGGTGGGTGATTCCATCGACTTCGGTGACTGTCGAGAGTTACCAGAAAGCGGGCGAAAATGGGACCCCGGGCGGCCAAAAGCTCATGCATTGTCAATCGTCTTGAACCACTGCACCAGGAAATCGACAAAGACGCGAACTTTCGCAGGCAAATAGCGCCGGTGCGGATAGACGGCGAAAATGCCGCCACCCGGCAGGATGCGGTCATCCAGCGCGGTCACCAGCCGGCCACTTTCGATGTCGGGCGCTGCGATGAAATCCGGCAGGACTGAAAATCCCAATCCCGCCACGGCGGCGGCTCTTGCCGCCATCGGACTGTTGACCTCGATCGGACCGGAGACCGAAACAGTCACCGTGTCGCCGCTGTCGCCCTTGAACGGCCAGTTGGTCAGCCAGCGGCCATTGGTGTCGATGATGCAGGGCATGCGGCCAAGGTCCTGCGGCCGCGTCGGCATGCCGTGCCTGGCGATCAGCTCGGGAGATGCGCACAGCCGCACCGAGAACGGCGCCAGGCGCCTGGCGATCAGCGAGGAGCTTTCCAGCCGCGAAATGCGCACGGCGAGATCGAAGCCTTCCTCGACCAGATCGACGAAGCGGTCATCGAGATGAATGTCGAGCACGATGTCGGGATGCTGCTTGGCGAAGTCGATCAGCGATAGGCCGATCGGCGCGTCGGCAAAGGTGCGCGGCGCCGACAGCTTGATCCTGCCGCGCACGTCGCCAGAGGATTCGCGCACCGCATCGGCCAGGCTGTCGACCTCGCGGACGATTTCCGAGGCGCGGCGGTAATAGGTGTGGCCGGCCTCGGTCAGCGAGAACTGCCTGGTGGTGCGGTTGAGCAGCAGCGCGCCGAGCTCGTCCTCCAACTCGCGCACATATTTCGACAGCAGCGCCTTGGAGCGGCCGATCTTGCGCGCCGCTGCCGAAAATCCTTCGGCCTCGACAACGTCGATGAAGGCGCGCATGCGGGTCAGCGTATCCATGTCATGCGCTCCTCTGGTGGGCTGAAAGGATGCGCGCGGCAAGCGCCATCAGCTGCCGGTCGCTGTTTTTCGGTCCGAGCAGCGAGAGGCCGAACGGGGCGCCGTCAACCAGGCCCAGCGGCAGGGTGATCTGCGGAAAGCCGGACAGACCGGAAAGACACAACAGTCTCAGCGCGCGTTCGCGATAGGTCTGCAAATCGGCGAATGAGGCGGCCTTGAGCGGGGCGGCACCTGGAGCGGTCGGCAGCACAAGAACGCCGTCCTCGCCAAGCAGGTCGGCAAGCTCAAGACGAAACGAAACGCGACGTTCCGTTTCGAATTGCGCGGTTGCCCCGTCGATGGCTGCGCCATGCTCGAAGCGCTCCTTAACGCCGGGGCCGAGCATCCGATCGCCGCCGGCGATCCAGGCACCATGATTTTGCCACGCCTCGTACCCCTGCAGTTTGCGGAAGCACCAATAGAGATCGTCGGTGGAATGCGACAGCGGGGCAACGGTGCGCGAAGCGCCCAGCACCGATGCGACAGTGCGGACCATGGCGCGATACTCGTCGGCTTCCTGCGGGCCGAGCACGAGCCCGTCCAGCGCATCCAGCGCGAGGGGGCGCTGCAATTCTTGGTTGTGCAGATCGTCGGCGAGCAGCACCGCGCCGACCTTGTCATAGGTGACCATGTCTCTGGCGAACCAGCCGAACGTATCAAGTGAAGGGGCCAGCGGCATGGCGCCTTCGAGCGAGATGCGGCCATGCGTGGTCCTCAGGCCGATCAGCCCACAAAAGCTTGCCGGGGCGCGAATCGAGCCGCCGGTATCGGATCCGGCGGCGATGTCGGCCAGCCCGCCGGCGACCGCGGCGGCGGAACCGGAGGACGAGCCGCCGGTGACGCGATCAGGTGCTGCCGGATTGACCGGCGACGGGAAATGCGCGTTCAGCCCCATCAGCGAGAAGGCCAGTTCGTCGGTCTGCGTCTTGCCGACGAAGCGCGCGCCCGAATCAAGCAGCGCCTGGACGGCCGGCGCTGTCGCCGAGGCGGGTGAAGCCTCCTGGTATTTCTGCGGATTGCCGCAGCCGGTGCGGTAGCCGGCGACGTCGTAAATATCCTTGACGGCCAGCCGCAGGCCGGCAAGCGGGCCGGATTGCGCATTGGATACAGGGATACCGTCGAGGTCGAGAAAAGCGTTCAGAGGGCCGCGAGTGCCTGTCATGCGTTCGATATCCGGATACAGTTGTTGCAACATTGTTCGAGGCCAGGAATTTTACAACCTGGCGTACGATTTTTATTGATTGTGAAATCCATCGACCTTATATCGCGCTTGCCCAAAGTCGCACGTGCCTGTGGGTGTCCGCCGATCCTCAAAATGGTGAGGGATATCGGTAAGGTAACTGGAGCTAACCCCTCCAGTCGGTTTAGCGGCCAACCGCCAGACCGAGGACACCTTGAAGCAACGACGGTGCGGGCCTTTCTGGTGTTCTGCCGGTCGTCCAAAGACCGGGGTTACTGAAGAGGCACACCTTCATTGCCGGCAGTGCGGAACGGGTTCTCCCAATCCAAGCCAAGGCAGACAAAGCGAATCGAGGCCGGGCAAGGCCAAGGTTCACCGCCGCGAGACGGCGCTTCATGGTTCCGGGGTCTCCACCGGCTGGTTCCACGGATTGACGTCCCGCCTTTGTCCACCGCGTGTTCGCGAGGTCGATGACCCGTGTCCGCAGCCTTTGTGTGCGCCGAAAGGCGCTATGGAGAGACCCCGATGGCTACCCAGCGCATCCTTGACTTCCTCGCCACCCGACGTCCGAACGGCCCTTGCCTCGTCGTCGATCTCGATGTCGTGCGCGACAATTTCCGCGCCTTCGAGAAGGCGCTTCCCGATTCGAAAATCTACTATGCGGTGAAAGCAAATCCGGCGCCGGAAATCCTGCGCCTGCTTGCTGCGATGGGCTCGTCCTTCGACACTGCTTCCGTTGCCGAAGTCGAGATGGCGATGGACGCCGGCGCGGCGGCGGACCGCATCTCCTTCGGCAACACCATCAAGAAGGAGCGCGACATCCAGCGCGCCTATCAACTCGGCATCCGGCTGTTCGCGGTGGACTGCGTCGAGGAGGTCGAGAAGATCGCCCGCGTTGCACCCGGCGCCCGTGTGTTCTGCCGCGTGCTGACCGACGGCGAAGGCGCCGAATGGCCGCTGTCGCGCAAGTTCGGCTGCGTGCCGGCGATGGCGGTCGACGTGCTGCGCCACGCGAGGGCGCTCGGGCTGGACGCCTATGGCGTGTCGTTCCATGTCGGCTCGCAGCAGACCGACCTGACCGCCTGGGACCGCGCGCTCGGCGACGCCAAAAAGGTGTTCGCTACGCTCGCTGACGAAGGCATTGTGCTCAAGATGGTCAATATGGGCGGCGGTTTCCCGACCCGTTACCTCAGGGACGTGCCGGTGGCACAGGCCTATGGCCAGGCGATCTTCTCGGCGCTGCGCAAGCATTTCGGCAACGCGATTCCCGAGACCATCATCGAACCGGGCCGCGGCATGGTCGGCAATGCCGGCGTCATCAAGTCGGAAGTCGTGCTGATCTCGAAGAAGGCCGACAACGACAATGTCCGCTGGGTCTTCCTCGACATCGGCAAGTTCGGCGGCCTCGCCGAGACGATGGACGAGGCGATCCGCTACCCGATCGTCACCGCGCATGACGGCACCGAGACCGCGCCGTGCGTGCTCGCCGGCCCGACCTGCGATTCGGCCGACGTGATGTACGAGAAGACGCCGTATCCGCTGCCCCTGTCGCTGACCATCGGCGACGAGGTGCTGATCGAGGGCACCGGCGCCTACACGACGACCTACGCCTCGGTCGCCTTCAACGGCTTCGAGCCTCTCCGATCCTACGTGATCTGACGGCTCGCAAGAGCCGGTCAGATCATCCGGCGCGGGCGACGAGATCGCCCGCTTCGGTTCGCCTGTGGAACAATCCGCTCGTGAAGGATCGCGGAAATGGAAATTGTGGATTTCATTGTTGATGGCGCTGTGAGCCGGCAAATCTCCCCCCTTGAGGGGGAGATGGCCGCAAAGCAGCCAGAGGGGGTCGCCTCAGCTGTCGCGACCTCTCTTGGACTGCGTGGCGCCGACGCTGCACGCGCGGCGCCCCCCTCTGTCGGCTTCGGCGACATCTCCCCCTCTAGGGGGGAGATTGCTGGCGCTTTCGTCATCACCGCCGAAACCGCTGCTGACGTCCCGGCGCGCGAGGCCTTGCTCGATCGCGCCATGGGGCCGAAGCGCCGGAGAAAATCGTCGGAAAAGCTGCGGCGCGGCCGCCGGCCTTCGGAAGGCCTTGCCTTTGTCGCACGCGATGCGTCGGGCGCTGTCACCGGCACCGTGCGGCTCTGGGATGTCGTGCTGGGCGAGGGCGGTAGGTCCGCCCTTCTGCTTGGCCCGCTCGCCGTCGATCCCACAATCAAGAATGCCGGCATCGGCTCGGCGCTGATGCGCCATGCAATCGCTGAAGCCGCGCGCCTCGGCCATGCGGCGATCCTGCTGGTCGGCGATGCGCCCTATTACGAGCGCTTCGGGTTCTCGGCCGATAAAACCGGCTCGCTGGCCATGCCGGGACCTTATGAGCGGCACCGCCTGCTGGCGCTGGAGCTGCTGGAAGGCGTGCTCGCCGGCGCGCAGGGCACGCTGAAGGCGGCCGGGCGCAAGCTGAAGGCACAGCGGCTGTCGCTCGCTGCCTGACGGATCGGAAACAAGCCGCTGCCATCGGGCGGCGGCTTGTTTCCATCCAGGATTGGAATGGGTCAGCCGATCAACTGGCTCAGCGCCATGGCGACGCTCATGTCGCCTTCGACCTTTATCTTGCCGGACATGAACGCCATGGTCGGGTTGAGATCGCCTGATGTCAGCGATTCCAGATCGTCGAGCGAAAGCTTTATCGTGCAGTCGGCCGGCGCGTCGGTGGTCGATACAGCAGCGCCGTCGATGACGATGACGCCGTCGCCTCCGGTATCGAATTTGACGGAACGATCAAACCCGGCACTCGCCACGCGCGCGCTGATCTTGTCGGCAATTTCCTGAACGCCCATGGCCGTTCTCCTCGTCTCGTTGCGTTTGTCGCACCCCATTGCACTTCGGTCTGGGGCACTTTGATCCGGCCCGAAGTCGCCGTCTTGCGCATTTCGCGATCAAGGTCGCCGGCGCATATAGCTTCGGGTTGACGTTTACGTCAACGCGGTTCCCGATATGATGATGGGTTTTATCGCCGCAGTGAAGCTGCGCTGTCCACACTGGCAGTTACAAGGTCTGCATCATTCAAACAGACGAGGACAGTGGCCAGGCCTGTCCCTAGCGTGGGCTCGCCTCATGCGCCACCGCGCGATCAGGGGGAAGGGGATGAACCCGTATCCGGGAGGCGAGGATCAAGACCCCAGATGGCGTTACAGTAGGGGATGTTCAGTCATGAAAATCAGAAGTCTGATCAAGCGTGCCGAGACGGTGGACAGGGCATTCAAGGAACTCGAAGCCGATTTGGCGGATGCGTTCGATGAGTGTCTCAACCTGGACGACCAATCGCCGTTGGACAACGTTCCGGATGAGAACCTCGCGGCAAGGAATGACAACTCTCAGCCCGAGGACGATGCCGACGCTCCCGAGATCGCACGGCGGCTGACCTCCCACACACAAACCCGCCTGGCTGCGCTAGATGCCGTTGAGGGGCTGTTTGACGATGCGCGCGAGTATCTGGAGGAGATCAACACGAAACTGTCGGAGATCGCGACCTCGCATCACCTGACAGGCGAATTCCTGAAGCTGCTTCACGGGGACATTCTTCGCGCCAACGAACTGGAACTGGCAAATGTCAGCCTGACCACGCAGCAAAGAGTGCTATCGGAGCAGTTCCACGATGCGACCAGAAAGCAGCGCGAGCGTGAAAGCGCCGTCGAGGCCCTGCAGCAGCGCGAGATAAGCCTGGCCGAGGACAAGGAGGCACTTCGCAGTGCGCTGGCTGCAGCAAAGCTGGAACTCGTCGTGGCAGGCAATGCGAGCGCAGAGCGCGAAGCGGAGTTCGGCGACCTCATCAAAACGCTTTCGGCCAGAACGGCCGAGGCCAACCGATGCGCGCGCGAGAACGAGATATTGCGGGAAAAGCATGTCAGCCTGTCGATCGACTTCGACAAGGCGCTGAAGCGGGAAGCTGAGGCGCGGCACCGGCTGGACGAGCTCTCGACGATTCATGCCAGTGACGCGGCGCGACTTTCGGAACTGCTGTCTGCGCTCGGCAAGAGCGAACAAGAGGAGATGCGGCTGCAGAAATCGCTCGATATCGCGCAAGCGAAGTTGTCGGAAATGACGGAAGCGGCCCGTATTATGGAAGGTGACAGGGAAGCCGAGCGTGCGCGTAGTTTCGCTGAGATCGGCGGCCTGCGTTCTGAAATTCGCAACCTCCAATCACGATTTGAAGTCGCCTCGAACGAGAACAATCAAGCCGCGAGCGAGATCGCCAATCTCAAGGCTCAATGGAGCGACGCTGTCGCCGAAAAGCAAATTGCGGAGGAAAGATTGTCGGTTCTCAGAAAGGAGAACGAAAACGACAAGATGCACCTCTCGACCGTGAGCGCGAATTTTTCGCAGCTTTCCCTGCAGCAGGCATCCGAACAGATACAGCTCGATGTCCAGAGGCAGGAATGCGAGGACCTGCGAGCCGAAGTCGCGGTGCTCGACGCCCGGGTCAAGGAATTGTTGCCCTATGAGCGTCTCCACAAGGTCACAAACGCCAAACCGCATGAGAACGGCGTGGTCGAGATCACCGGTGTCGTGGCGGAGAAGTCCCGCGCCACAAGCAGGCGGCGCGTCCGTACGAGCCTGCGCGCCGCATCCTGACGCACGGGTGTCACTTGGCTTTACGGGAACAGACTGAAGGTCCGTTGTCGAAGCAACGCAGATTCGGCGAATTAGCTTGCGTGCGCTTCCTTCCTCAGGGCTTCCCCGATCTAGTGTACGGTGTTGCCCGTCAGGTTAGCGCATGGATCGAAGCGTCATTTGCCCACCAACTGGCCACACCGGCACGGTCGGATTAGGCCTCGAGGAAGTCCAGGGCCTTTTCCACGAAGGCGCGGTGATACTGGAAAATGGCCGTATGCCCGCCGTCCTCGTACAGGACCAGCTCGGCATTGGGGAAGCGTCGTGCCAGGTCGACGGAATTGCTGGTGGGCACCATTCTGTCGTGATCGCCATTCACCACGAGCACCGGGTGCCGGACACGCGAGAGGTCGGCAGGGCGCTCAAGGCCAAAGGCACGGACTGCCTTGAGCTGCTGGCTGAAAGCGCCGAGGGCGATGGGCTTGTCGCGGTCATTGGTCCGTTCCTTCAAGCGCTGCAGAAACTCGCGCGCCGCCTTCTTGCCGTTGGGGCTTTGGGTGAAGAAGAGGTAGTTCTTTGGGTTCCTGATGGTCAGCGCGGCGCGGATCATGTCGAAGATGGTGACGAACGTCACCCTGTCGATGCCGGTACCCCCGGCTGGGCCGGTTCCCGCGAGGATGATCTTGCGAACCAGATTAGGCTCCAGCTGAACAATCGCCTGGGCGATGAAGCCGCCAAGAGATAGGCCGAGCAGATCGACCTGCTCGAAGCCGAGGGCGCGGATGAAGGCGATCGCGTCGCGGGCCATCGCCTCCACCGTGTTGGGAGTGGACCCGCCTGATGCGCCAACACCACGGTTATCGAAGGTGATAACGCGCCGTTTTGCGGCAATGCCATCGACGACCCGGGGATCCCAATTGTCGAGTACCGCACTCAGATGAGTAAGGAAGATCACCGGTACCCCGGTTGTGGGCCCGAGCTCCCGGTAGGCGAATTTCGTACCGTCGACGTCGACCGTTTTCGTCGGCACGTCCCTGTGTTTGATGATCGCGGCAGGTCGCGACAGATGATGCACGTTCATGATGGTTTCCTTTCTTCCGGCTTGCCGTTCTCGTGGGGCTGGAGCAGCGCCTTCGCCGCCACCGCGCCAGCCTCAAGAATGCGATCGGACAGTTCGGTTCCGTTCACCGCGCGGGACAGCTCAAGCGTGCCGATCAGGGTCGCGAAGACGCCAAACGCGACAGCCTCGGGATCGCGAGCGTCGGGCGTAAGCTCGGCCGCTACCTGGCGTACGAGCTTGAGCAGGTGCTCGGCGTAAACTTGGCGCGTCTCGATCGGCTCACGCGCAATTTCGGGCAACAGCGCGGCTGAAGCGCAACCTTTGCCTGGATTGTCTCGGTGTTCCGCCGACAGATACGTATCGATGGCCAATGACGCGCCGCCGGCGGCCAACAGCTCCTGGATCTGGGCCGTCTGAACCTCCAGGGCGGCCGCCAAACTCTCACGCACAAGCGCCGCCTTGGACGGAAAATGGGGATAGAAAGCTCCATTGGTCAGTCCCGCCTCGCCCATGATGCCGGCGAGACCTGATGCAGCGATGCCGTCGGAGCGAAACCGTTCGGTCGCTACATCCATGATCCGCTGCCGCGATGCTTCCCTCCTGCCTTTCTCGTAGCGCATGTTTTTCTCCTTCGATCAGCTATTGAATTACGACCATATTATCATTAAGTGACTATAATGCAATAGGGCGAGGCACCGGAGATGTCGATCGGGCGCTCCGGGTCTCCTCACTTTAGGAAAGCTGCAATGAAGGCCTTCTTCGTCGATCGATATGCAAAGAAAGCTCGCCTACGGCTTGGAGAGGTTCCAGAGCCGGAAGCAGGGGACAATGACGTGCTGGTGCAGATCCATGCCGCCAGCGTCAATCTGCTGGACTCCAAGATCAGGGACGGAGAATTCAAGCTCATCCTGCCCTACCGCCGACCCTTTGTCGCAGGCCATGACGTGGCCGGAACGGTCATTCGCGTCGGCGCGAAAGTCCGACAATTCAAACCGGGCGACGAGGTCTATGCGCGAGCGCGCGACGGTCAAATCGGAGCGTTCGCTGAATACATCGCCATTAATGATGCGGACGTGGCCCTGAAGCCAAAGAACCTCAGCATGGAAGAGGCTGCGTCCATTCCCCTGGTGGGGCTGACCGCCTGGCAGGCGCTGGTTGAAAAAGCGAAGCTGAAGAAAGGACAGAAGGTCTTCATTCAGGCTGGTTCCGGTGGAGTGGGGACATTCGCCATCCAATTGGCAAAGCACCTCGGCGCAACGGTCGCCACGACAACAAGCGCGTCGAACACGGATATGGTCAGGAAGCTGGGCGCCGATGTCATTGTCGACTACAAGAAGGATGACTTCGAGAAAGTCCTTTCGGGCTACGATGTCGTCCTGAATAGCCAGGACAACAAGACCCTCGAAAAGTCCCTGCGTGTGTTGAAGCCAGGTGGCGTCGCCGTTTCGATCTCCGGTCCGCCCGATCCTGGGTTTGCCAGGGAGAAAGGGCTGAACTGGGTGCTGAACCTGGTCATGCGCGTTTTGAGCGCAGGCATCAGGCGACGGGGGAAACGCGCAGATGTCCGATATTCGTTCCTGTTCATGGCGGCCAATGGCGGGCAGTTGACAAAAATCACGTCGCTCATCGAAACGGGCGTCATCCGCCCGGTTATAGATCGCGTCTTTCCGCTTGAGCAGACCAACGAGGCATTGGCATACATTGAACAGGGCCGGGCCAAGGGCAAGGTCATCATCAAGGTCAAATAGCTTGTCGGCGCAACGCGGCACAAGCGAATGAGCTTGCGCGTGCTTCCTCCGACAGGGCTTCCGCCAACCTAATGCTCGATTGGTCCTTTCGGCATGACGATCGCGGTGCCGGCGGTTGTCGGACGCTCGATCATGCGGCGGACGCGCGGCGGCTCGTCGCCGCTGTGCAGCGCCCTCAGGCGCTCGCCGACAACGGCGTCGGCGTGGGTGGCCCGCTTGTTGTGGCGGATGTATTCGAGCCATGTCGGCGTGTGATAGTGCTCGATCCATATTGCGGGATTTTCGAGATCGCGCGCCAGCGTCCAGTTGCGGGCGCCGTCACGGCGGCGGATGCGGCCGCGCTCGGCCATGGTGGCCAGGAATTCCGGCACGTCCTCCTCGCGGATGATGTATTCGATCATGATGGCGATCGGGCCGCTGCGCAGTTTTAGGTCGAGCGCAAGGTGCGGCTCCTTGAAACGGTTCAGCGGATCGAGGTTGAGCACCGCCTGCTGCGGCAAGGGCAGCAACAGGCCGATCGCGCCGCCCGCCAGCATCGCGACGGCGGCCGCGGTCAGCGCGAACTCGGCGCCCTGCGCATCGGCGACGACACCCCAGATCCAGCTGCCGAGGGCGATGCCGCCGAAGGTCGCCGTCTGATAGACCGAGAGCACCCGGCCGACCACCCAGCGCGGCGTCGACATCTGCACCGTGACGTTGAAATGCGCCAGCGCGACCACCCAGCAGGCGCCGCCGATGAGCAGCCCGAGCGACGTTTGCCAGGCCTGATCGCTGACGGCGGCATTGAAGGCGCAGAGCGCAAAGCCGGCGAATGCCATGCGCACCATCGTCTCGCTCGACAGGATCTGCCGCAGCCTGACGCTGATCAGCGCGCCGCCGACGGCGCCGATGCCGAAAGCACCGAGCATGATGCCGTAGGTCAAGGCATCGCCCTTGACGACATTGCGCGCCACCAGCGGCAGCAGTGCCAGGACCGCACCGGCGCTGAAGCCGAAAGCCGCACCCCTTACCAGCACCTTGCCGATATTGGGCGACATCGCGACGTAGCGCAGGCCAGCACCCATCGCCGCGCCCAGCGTCTCACGCGGCAGTGTCGAGGCCGGCAATTCCGGCTTCCAGCGGGCCAGCACGATGATCAGCCCGACATAGCTCAATGCGTTGGCGGCAAAGGCCGCTGCAGCACCTGCGGCGGCAACGATGATGCCGCCGATCGCCGGGCCGACGCTGCGCGTCAGGTTGAAGCCCAAGGAGTTGAGCGCGACGGCCGCCGGCAGCTTGGCGCGCGGCACCATGTCGCCGACAGAAGCCTGCCATGACGGGTTGTAAAGCGCCGTGCCGCAGTTGATCAGGAAGGCGAAGGCCAGCAGCGTCCACGGCGTTATCAAGCCAAGATAGGTGAACACGGTCAGCAGAACCGAGACGATCAGCATGAAGATCTGGGCAATCAGCATGACCTTGCGCCGGTTGAAGCTGTCGGCGATGGCGCCGGCAACGAGCGCAAACAGCATGATCGGCAAGGTAGTCGAGGCCTGGACCAGCGCAACCTGATAGGACGAGGTGGCGATCGTGGTCATCATCCAGGCGGCGCCGACGCCCTGGATCAAGCCACCGAAATTCGAAACCAGACTGGCGGACCATACGGCGCGGAAAATGCCGTGTCGGAACGGCGCCAGCGCCGAGACGCGTTCGCTGTCCGGCTCGTCGTCGATCATCGATGCTTCCCCGACTTCAAATGCTGCGTTCTTCCAGAATCGGTGCCCTCATGCCGTCCTAGAAGTAGAGCATGACCTCGCAAAGGGCGAACGCCTTTTCAAAGAAGATCATGGTCCAACAAAGAGATAGCGGTGGCGGGAACAGGTCGGCGGCCATTCTTGCAGGCCGCGTGAAGCGCTTCGGTGAGGTGTCCGACTTTCTGTCCGCCGCGCCCGCTGCCTGCTGCCGTGAACCGATAAACGCGAACGGCTGAGATTGGTGGGAAGCGGACTGGCGGCTTCAGGATTTTGTCTTCGATTGCAAGCATCAGCCCGTGCGAGCATCGCTACGAGCAACTTCTCTGCGGACTTGGCAACAGAATCCGCCTGCTCCAAGAACTCGGCGCGTTGCGCAAAAAATACTTAGCGACTTGACGAAGTTGTTGCTTGCGCCACCGGCAAATTGGGCGATAGTTAGCAACATGGCTAAGCATGATCTTGATCTCTCGCTGCTCTTCCACGCGCTCGCTGATCCGACCCGCCGGTCGATCCTGACCCGGCTCGCCGAAACACCTGCGCGGGTAACGGATCTGGCTGGGCCCACGGGGCTGCGGCTGCCCACGGTGATGCGGCACCTTTCCGTGCTGGAGGAGGCAGGGTTGATCACCACGTCCAAGGACGGGCGGATACGCACCTGCGCCATCGTACCCGAGGCTCTGGATCCAGCGCGAACATGGCTCGATGAACAGCGGGCCATCTGGGAAGCTCGGCTCGACCGGTTGGACGCATTTGTGATGAATGTGATGAAGAAGGAGCGCGCAGAATGACACAGAACCTCGCTACAAACAGTGCGACCCGTGCGGTGCCCGATGATAGGAAGGGCCGTTTTGCGACGCTGACCTTCGAACGGGACGTGGCCGCGCCATTGGCCGTGCTGTGGGAGGCTTGGACGGCGCCGGCCGCGCGGGCGATCTGGGCTGCGCCGTCGCCCTCGGTCACCGTGGAGTTTTTGGAGGCCGACACCAGGGTGGGTGGACGCGAGATCTCGCTCTGCAAGGCAGAGGGCCAGCCGGACATCCGCTGCGAGTGCGGCTGGCTGGTGTTGCAGCCAGCGCTGTGCAGTGTGAACTACGAGGTGATCTCGTGCGAAGGCGTGACGCAATCAGCAGCGCTGGTGACGGCAGATCTCTCAGGCACGCACGAGCGCAGCCGGCTAGTCGTGACGGTGCAACTTTCCTCGCTGGCGCAGGACATGGAAGCAGGCTACCGGGCGGGCTTCGGTGCCGGCCTGGACAACCTCGCGGGCGCGGCCGAACGAACCATGGTGCTGCAGCGGGTGATTCAGGCGCCGCGGTCCATCGTCTGGGGCGCGTGGATGAACCCTGAAACGCTGCCGCAATGGTGGGGGCCGGAAGGCTTCTCCTGTCGAACGAAGAGGATCGACTTGCGAGCGGGCGGCGAGTGGGTATTCGACATGATCGCGTCTGACGGCACGGTTTTCCCGAACCACCATCTCTATAACGAGGTCCGGCCCGAAGAGAGGATCAGCTATACGCTGCATTGGGGCGAGAACGGGCCGAAGCATGCCGACGCCTGGGCCTCGTTCGAGGATCAGGACGGGGCAACGAAGGTAACGCTGGGCATGGTATTCAGCACGGCTGCCGAGTTCCAGGAGGCGAAGGGCTTCGGTGCCGTGGAACTGGGACTGCAAACATTGGGCAAACTGGAACGCTTCGTCGCATCCCGCTGAAATGCTGCGACTTCCCGTCGGCCCGAATCAGGGGTTGCGGACGAGTTCTCCATGTCGCGCCTGTCCTCATCGGCGACGGCATCCGCCGCTTCAGTCAGAACGGCATGGTGCCGATCAGGCTGGAGAAGACCGAGCTCTCGGAAGCGGGGCAGATCACCAACATGCGCTTCCGCTTCACGGGATAGGCCGAGAATTCACAAAGGGATACACGAAGAGGAGGTTTCTATGAGAAAGCTGATCATATGGGACATGGTGAGTGTCGACGGCTTCTTCGAAGGTCCGGACAGGGACATCAACTGGTTCGTCTTCGAAGAAGAACTCGAGAACTACATTCGTGAGACCCAGGAAAAGGCCGACACGCTGATCTTCGGCCGGGTGACCTACGAGCTCATGGCAGCCTATTGGCCGTCCGAGCAAGGCTGGATCGCGGATTTCATGAACAAGATCGAGAAGTTGGTCTTCTCGCGCACGCTGAAAAGCGCCGACTGGAACAACACGAAGCTCTTCAACGGCAATGTCGCGGAAGAAGTCTCCAAGCTGAAGAGCAGGGACGGCGGAGACATCTTCGTGTTCGGCAGCGCCGACTTCACGGCGACCCTGATGGAGCACGGCCTGATCGACGAGTATCACCTCGGGATCAACCCCGTCATTCTCGGGAGAGGCACGCCGCTCTTCAAGGGCGGCCCGAATCTGATACGCCTGAAGCATCTCGAGACGAGGACGCTCAAGTCAGGTGTTGTCATCCTCCATTACGCGCCGGAGAGCAGACAATGACGATCGATCCGCTGTTTCCCGTCAACCAGGCTTGTCGAATTGGGAGGGCCCGGGGAAGTGGCGCGCTCCAGACGATCGGCGGCCAAGTGGCGTAGCTGCCATCACCGCTGCGCTCTCGGGTCGAACGCCCGGGGCAGCCCTTTGGGCGACATGCATTACCGATCTTCGAATCCGGTCAGCACGCCCACCGCATTGATGCCGATTTCCTCGACGGCGTAGCCGCCTTCCATGACGAACAGCGTCGGCAGGCCGAGCTTGGCGATGCGACGGCCAATCCTGGGATAGTCGGCGCTTTTCAGCTTGAACTTGCTGATCGGGTCCTTCTCGAACGTGTCGACGCCGAGCGAGACGACTACGACCTCGGGAGCGTAAGCTGCAAGTTTTGCGCAGGCGTCCTCCAGCGAAGCATTCCAGGCATCCCATGTGGTGCCGAACGGCATGGGGTAGTTGACATTGAAGCCTTCGCCGGCGCCGGCGCCGCGCTCGTCGGCGTGGCCCAGGAAGAACGGATATTCGGTCATCGGGTCGCCATGCAGGTTCAGCACCTGCACGTCGTCGCGGCTGTAGAAGATCTCCTGCGTGCCGTTGCCGTGATGGTAATCGACATCGAGGATCGAGACGCGCCTGGCGCCCTGGTCGCGGAACCATTGCGCGGCAACCGCGGCGTTGTTGATGTAGCAATAGCCGCCCATGAACGCAGCACCGGCATGATGGCCGGGCGGGCGGCAGAGCGCGAAGGCTGATATCTCGCCGCCCTTGACCAGAGCGGCTGCGGTCAGCGCCACATCGTAGGACGACTTGATCGCCTCCCAGGTGCCTTTGACGAAGCTGGCGCCGCCGTCGAAGGAGTAAAAGCCAAGCAGCGCATCGATGGTTTGCGGGCGCACATCGCCGCGCAAGCCGCGCGTCGGCCAGGTGAAGGGGATGGCCGAGCCCGTCCGGCCCGACGCTTCCCAGAGCGGCCATACGGTCGGCAGGAAATCGATGTAGTCGCTGCTATGCACCTGCTTGGCGGCAGCGAGGTCGTGCGTGTGGGGCGGCAGCACCGGGCCGAGCTTTTCGCTCTCCACCCTCGCCTTGATGAACTCGGCGCGCGAGGGCTTCTCGAAGGCCGGCACGATGGCGCCGGCGATCAATTCGACATTGCCGGAATGGCAGGCATGGAGGGGCGAAAAAACAGTCTTCATGAAATTGTTCCGTGGTGAGATGCGGCGACCCTAGCCGTCTTGCACTGCCTTTCACAAGGCGCTGGGCCAACCAGCCATGGCTTGCTGGCACGGCAGCTACTCGTCTAGCCTGTCGGTAGCGCAACCGAACCGCGGGTAATCATGAGTTCAAATGCCGACCTGATCGTCATCAATGCCCGTGTGCTGACCATGGACGAAGGCAATCCGACGGCCGAGGCGGTGGCGATAAAGGACGGCAACATCCTCGCGGTTGGGGATCGCCGGACGATTGAGGCGCTGAAAGGGCCGGCCACGAAGATTATCGATGCGCAAGGCGGGTCGATGGTGCCGGGCTTTATCGAAGCGCATATGCATCTTTTCGGCGGCGCGGCCGAACTCGACAATCTGCACCTTCAGGGCGTGCATGGCTTCGATGCACTGAGCGACGCGATCCGCGCCTATGCGGCGGCACGGCCGAACGCCAAATTGCTGCTTGGGGCCGGCGTCGACTACACCATCCTTTCCAAGGAAGAGCCGGTCACCCGCCATCATCTCGACCGCATCATCGCCGACCGGCCGTTCGCCATGTCGGCTTCCGATCATCACACGATGTGGGCCAACACCAAGGCGCTGGAGCTGGCTGGCGCCCTGCACGGCAAGCAACTCGGTCCCGGCAACGAGATCATCATGGGAGCGGATGGCCTGGCGGCGGGCGAATTGCGCGAGGGGGAGGCGTTCGGGCCAATCCTCGAGCTTTCGGGACAGAACCGAGTGCGGCTCGGCATTGCGACAGGTGGAGAGCCCGAGCCGTACCCTTCCGCCGCCGAAGTCGCGGCCGATCGTGACCTGATGCATCGCGGGTTGGAATGGTGCGCCCGCCACGGCATCACCTCGATCCAGAACATGGACGGCAATCTTTACCAGCTCGAGCTGCTAGCCGGGCTGGAACAGGAAGGGCGACTGCTCTGCCGCACCAAGATACCTTTTCATTTCAAGAACTTCATGACGCTCGACAGGCTGGAAAAGGCATCGAGCATGGCCAACTCTTACCAATCGGAATGGCTGTCGTCCGGCATGGTCAAGATGTTTTACGACGGCGTGCTGGAAGGCTGGACCGCGGTCATGGTCGACGACTATGCCGACCGGCCGGGCTGGCGCGGTGAGCCGCTGTTTACGCCGGAGCATCTCGCCGAGGTGGCGGTGGAGGCCGACCGGCGCGGGCTGCAGGTCGCCGTGCATTCGATCGGCGACGGCGCGGTGCGCGCGGTCCTCGATGGTTATGAGGCGGCGCGGCGGAAGAACGGCAGGCGCGACAGCCGGCACCGGGTCGAGCATATCGAGGTGGTCACTGCCGCCGACATACCGCGCTTCGCAGAGCTTGCCGTCATCGCCTCGATGCAGCCGCCGCACCCGCCCGGCGCCATGGACTTCCCGCTGGAGCCGACGCTTTCGCGCATCGGCCGCGAAAGATGGCCGCTGAGCTATGCCTGGCGGACGCTGAAGCAGGCGGGCGCGCATGTCGTCTTCGCTTCCGACTGGCCGGTGTCGCCGATCGATCCGATCCTGGGCATTCAGGCGGCGGTGCTGCGCAAACCTTGGGCAGAGGGCGATCCCGACCAGAGCTTTTCGCTGCATGAATCACTAGCGGGCTACACGGTGGAAGGCGCCTATGCCGAGTTCATGGAGCACCGCAAGGGCCGCCTGAAGGCAGGCTTTATGGCCGATCTCGTGGTGCTCTCAGCCGACATCGAGGCGACCGCGCCGGAAGCGCTGCATATGGTGCGGCCGGTGACGACGATCTGCGGCGGCAAGATCACCTACCAGGCCTGACGGTGGCACGGGAATTGCGTTCTGGATCGACATTCAGATGTGTGCTTGCCAAGCCATGCGCCGTGTGCTGACAATCGAGTGGGAACTGGATCCGCCAGAAGAGCGGACACAAGAATGGGGTAATCGTGCCGGAACAACCGGGTAAAAGTGCAATTGAAGTTCGTGGCGTCCGCAAGGTCTTCGGTAGCGGGGAGTCACAGGTCGCCGCCCTCGACACGGTTTCGGTGTCGATCCGCGAAAATGAATTCTTCACGCTGCTTGGTCCTTCCGGCTGCGGGAAGACGACGCTGCTGCGGCTGATCGCCGGCTTCGATTTCCCCAGTGCCGGCGAGATCCTGCTGCATGGCCAGGACATCGCGCCGCTGCCGCCGTTCAAGCGGCCGGTCAATACGGTGTTCCAGAACTATGCGCTGTTCCCGCATATGACGGTGGCCGAGAATATCGGCTTCGGCCTCGAAATGCTTGGCAAGCCCAAGGCCGAAGTCAAGGCGCGGGTTGCCGAGATGCTGAAGCTGGTCAAGATGGAGGCGCTGAGCAGCCGCCGCACCAGCCAGATTTCCGGCGGCCAGCAACAGCGCGTGGCGCTGGCGCGCGCTCTCGCGCCGCAGCCAAAAGTGCTGCTGCTCGACGAGCCGCTGTCGGCGCTCGACTTCAAGCTGCGCAAGGAGATGCAGATCGAGCTGAAGCGGCTGCAGCACGAGACCGGCATCACCTTCATCTTCGTCACCCACGACCAGGAAGAAGCGCTGACCATGTCGGACCGCATCGCGGTGATGTCGTCGGGCAAGATCCTGCAGGTCGGCACGCCCTGGGACATCTACGACAAGCCGGCGGAGCGCTTCGTCGCCGACTTCATCGGCGAAACCAATTTCCTGACGGCGGCCATATCTGGCATGGGCAACGGCAAGGCACGCGCAACGCTCAAATCCGGCGCGACGATCGACGCGACCGTGGCTGAGGGCTTCCTGCCGAAGGACAATGCCACCGTGGTGGTCAGGCCCGAACATGCCAAGCTGACCAGCGGCAAGGGCGACCTGTCGGGCACGGTGGAAAACATCGTCTATTTCGGCACCGACACGCACATCCATGTCCGCCTGGACAGCAGCGAGAGCTTCACCGTGCGCCAGCAGAACACGCGCAGCGCCGGCTGCGGTTTCGAGCGGGGCGACAAGGTCGGCATTTCGATCGGCAACGACGCCGCGCAAGTGCTGAGGGATTGATGGCGAGCGCGGAACAAGTCGCTGAGGAGGCCGAGCGCCGAGAGATCCGCGATCGCTGGCTGCTGTCGGCGCCGGCACTGATCATCATCTTTCTCGCCGCGACCGGCCCGCTGCTGATCGTCGTGGTCTATTCCTTCCTGACGCCGGGACCGTATGGCGGCGTGGTGTGGAAATTCTCGACCGACGGCTGGTTGTCGGTGCTGATGCAGCGCGACATCTTCGACGACACTCTGGCCTTCGCCGATGCGCATCTGTCGATCTTCTGGCGCTCGGCCAAGCTGTCGTTCATGACAACGATCCTGACGCTGCTGTTTGGCTTCCCGACCGCCTATTTCATCGCTACCCGGCCGGCGCGCCAGCGCGACATCTGGCTGTTCCTGATCACCATCCCGTTCTGGACCAATCTCTTGATCCGCACCTTCGCCATCCAGGAGGTGATCCGCAATGAGGGCCTCGTCAACACGGTGCTGATCAAGCTCGGCATCATCAACCAGCCGATCCAGATGATGTTCACCGATTTCGCGCTGATGGTCGGCATGACCTATGTCTATCTGCCGCTGATGGTGCTGCCGCTCTATGCCAGCATGGAAAAGATCGACTTCCGGCTGGTCGACGCTGGTTACGACCTCTATGCCAACCGCTTGCAGGTGCTGAGGCGGGTCATCATCCCGCTGGTCAAGCCCGGCATCATCGCCGGCTCGATCCTGGTCTTCATCCCGGCGCTGGGCGCCTATGTCACCCCGCGCGTGCTCGGCGGGTCGAAGAACATGATGCTCGGCAATCTGATCGAGCTGCAGTTCGGGCAAGGCCGCAACTGGCCGCTCGGCTCGGCGCTGTCGCTGTCGCTGATGGCGATCGTGATGGTGGCGCTGCTTTTGTATGTCCGCTCCGTCGGGCGCCGGGGAGGCGCGCATGGCTAGCCGCTTCGATATCCGCCGGCAGACCGGCTTCACCACCATCGCAATGATCTGCTTCTTCGCGCTGTACCTGCCGATCGTCACGCTTGTCGTCTATGCCTTCAATTCAGGCAATTCGATCGCGGTCTGGGAAGGCGTGTCGCTGCGCTGGTTCTACCAGGCTTGGAACAACGATCAGGTCGTCGATGCCGCCATCCGGTCGCTGCAAATCGCTTTGGTCGCCGCGACCATTGCCACCATCGTTGCCACGATGGCGGCACTCGCCACGACCCGAACCAAACCCTATCCCGGCCTCGGCTTCAAATACGCCTTCATCAACCAGCCGCTGATGGTGCCGGAGGTCGTCACTGCGGTGGCGCTGCTGATCTTCTTCTCGCGCATCAAGATCTGGACCGGCTATTCGGGGCTGGGCTACCTGATGGCGGCGCATACCGCCTTTTGCATTCCCTTTGCCTATCTGCCGATCCGGGCGCGGCTTGAGAGCATGGACCTGTCGCTGGAGATCGCGGCGGCCGACCTCTACGCGACACCCTGGAAGGCATTTAGGCGCGTCACCTTTCCGCTGCTGTGGCCAGGCATCCTTGCCGGGTTGATGCTGGCCTTCGTCATCTCGCTGGACGACGTCGTCATCACCGAGTTCGTCAAGTCCGGCGGCCAGGACACGTTGCCGACCTACATGCTCGGCCAGTTCCGGCGCTTTATCACGCCGGAAATCAACGCAATTTCGACGGTGTTCCTGCTGATCTCTATCTTGATCGTCACCGTCTTCTTTTTCATCAGCAGGAAAAAGGATCACGAGTGACAGGAGAGATACGATGAAGTGGAAACTGACTGCGACGGCACTCAGCGCCGCGCTGTTCGCCTCGGCGGGTCTCGCCCGCGCCGACGGCGAACTCAACATCTACAATTGGGGCAACTACACCAGCCCCGAACTCGTCAAGAAATTCGAGGAGACATACAAGGTCAAGGTGACAGTCACCGACTACGATTCCAACGACACGGCGCTGGCCAAGATCAGGCAGGGCGGCAGCGGCTTCGATGTCGTGGTACCCTCGGCGAGCTTCGTGCCGATCTGGATCCAGGAAGGGCTGCTGCTGGAGACAGAGCCGAACAAGATGGAAAACTTCAAGAACATGGATCCGAAATGGGTCGATGTTCCCTTCGATCCGGGCCGCAAATACACCGTGCCGTGGCAGTGGGGCACGACCGGCGTCACGGTCAACACCGCAGTCTACAAGGGCGATCCCAACACCTCGGCCATCTTCTTGGATCCGCCGCCGGAACTGGTCGGCAAGATCAACGTCGTTCCCGAAATGGCCGACGTCATGCATCTCGCCATCAGATATGTCGGCGGCGAGCCGTGCACTGGCGACAAGGAGGTGCTGAAGAAGGTGCGCGATGTGCTGGTGGCGGCCAAGCCGAAATGGATCTCCATGGACTACGGCACGGTCGAGAAGTTCGCCAAGGGCGACTTCGCCGCTAGCGTCGACTGGAACGGCGCGTCGTTTCGCACCCGCCTGCAGAACAAGGACTTCGTCTATGGCTATCCGAAGGAGGGCTATCCAATCTTCATGGACAATCTTGCGGTGCTAAAGGACGCCAAGAACGTCGAGAACGCCAAGCTGTTCCAGAACTTCGTCATGGATCCAAAGAACGCCGCGCTGATCTCGACTTTCGCGCGCTACGCCAACGGCATCAAGGGATCGGAAGCCTTCATGCCCGAGGACATGAAAACGGCGCCGGAGGTCAACATCCCCGCCGAGTTCGCCGACAAGGGCACGTTCATGCTGACCTGCGCGCCCGACGTGCAGGCACTCTACACCAGGATCTGGACCGAACTGCAGAAGTGATCGCATCGTTGACGGACCCGGCGGCAGGCGCCGCCGGGTCCGTTTTCATATTGCCGGGACGCATCTCATGACTTCTTACCGCAACTCCGATCCGCGGCCGCCGATCATGCAGGGGTCGCCGCCCAAGATGGTGCCGCCGAAGCTCAACTGGGATAGGGGACCCTGGAACCGGTGGGCGTTCCAGCACATCCGCGAAATCCTGCCGACCGTCGAAGTCTGGCGCGGCAATGGCCATCGCCGCCGGTTCGAGCGAGCCGAAGTCGATCTCGATGCGCTGCCGGTGGGCGGCAGCACGGGGCAGCCTTCGACGCTGGCCGGGCTGCTGGACGAAACCTATACGGATGGGTTCCTCGTGCTCAAGGATGGCAAGATCGCCTATGAGCGCTATTGCAACGGCATGACCGAGCGCACGCTGCATTTATCGCAGTCGATGGCCAAGTCGGTCACGGGCTCGGTGTTCGGCATACTCGCCGGGCGCGGCCTGATCGATCCCGCCATGCCGGTGACGACCTATCTGCCGGAGCTGGAAGCTACCGGCTGGGCCGGCGCCAGCGTGCAGCATGTGCTCGACATGACGTCCGGCGTGCGTTTTTCCGAGGAATACACCGACCGCTATTCCGATATCGGTCAGGTCGATGTCGCCAGCGGCTGGAAACCGGTGCCGCCAGACAGCGACCCGGCCTTCGAGTGGCCATCGCATATGTTCGAATTGATCCTGCGGCTCAAGGAGACAAGCCGGCCGCATGGCGCTGCGTTCGAATATCGTTCGATAGAGACCGACGTGCTCGCCTTCATCATGGAACGGGTGACCGGCAAGCGGCTGGCGCAACTGGTTTCGGAAGAACTCTGGCAAAAGCTCGGCGCGGATGAAAGCGCCTGCTTCACCGTCGACAGCGCCGGCTACGCCATCGCCGATGGCGGCTTCAACGCCACGCTGCGCGACTATGGCCGTTTCGGCCAGTTGATCCTCGACAATGGCGGCGGCGTCGTGCCGGCCGACTGGATCGAGGCGACGCGCACCGGCAGGCATGGACCGGACTTCAATCCCAGCCTGCCGCAAGGCAGCTACCGCAACCAGTTCTGGATCGAGGACCCGCGTTCGCGCGCGCTGATGTGCCGGGGGGTGTTCGGCCAGCTGATCCATATCGACTGGAACAGGAGAATGGTCGTGGTGAAGCTTTCGAGTTACCCCGATTTCACCAGCATCGCCTTTTCGGTGGCGACGATGAAAGCCGTCCACGCGATCGCCGCCGCGCTTGGCTAAGTGACCGTTTGGAAACTCTACTCTGGCGGCCATCTGATTTCGAAACGGACTCTAAGTTCCTAAAAACCGGAAGGAAAAGCTATGACCGGTAAGACCGCGTTCGGGACCAGACATGGCTTTGCCCGCAACAAGGTGCTGCTCGGCAACTGGCGCGAAAGCCCGTTCAGCCGGTGGTCGTTCCAGAATGTCGGCGAATTGGTGCCGAGCGCACGTGTCGCTGCAGCGTCAAGCGGCAGTGAGGCGCCGGCACAGGATCTTGATGGGCTGCTTGACGAAAAAATCGCGCTGACCGGCGGCGCCGAGACTGTTGCGGCCTTTCTCGGGCGCTCCGACACCGACGCGCTGACGATCACGAAAGCCGGCAAATTCGTCGGCGACTGGTTCGCACCGCATATGGAGTTCGGCGCCCGCCACATCATCTTCTCGATCAGCAAGTCGCTGACCGCCATTCTGGCCGGCATATTGGAAGGCGAGGGAGTTTTCGACCCGCAGGCGCCGGTGACCCGCTATCTGCCGGAAGCTGCCGGCTCGGCCTATGGCGATGCCAGCGTGCGGCATGTGCTCGACATGAGCGTCAGCCTTGACTTCGAAGAAGCCTATCTCGATCCGGAAAGCGCCTTTGCCCGCTATCGCCGCGCGACGCTGTGGAATCCGGGCGGCGGCACCGAAAGCCTGGCCGACTTCATCCTGACGCTGCAGCGCCTTGCCGAGCCGCATGGCCGGACGTTCCGCTACCGCTCGCCCAATTCCGACCTGCTCGGCATCCTGCTCGAGCGCGCGTCCGGCCAGCGCTTCGCCGAGTTGATGCACGAGAAATTGTGGCTGCCGCTTGGTGCAATGAGCGAAGCCTCGGTGACAGTCGATATGGCCGGCACTGCGCGCACGGCCGGCGGCATTTCGGCGACGCCGCGCGATCTGGCCCGGGTCGGCGAGATGATGCGGCAGGGCGGCATCGCCCAAGGCCGCCGCATCGTGCCGGAAGCCTGGGTGCGCGACACTGTCAGCACAGGCGGAGACACGGACGCCTGGCAGCGTGGCTCGATGGCGTTCCTCTTCCCGCAAGGCCGCTACCGCAACAAATGGTACCAGACCGGCGCGGCCAGCGGCGCTTTTTGCGGTATCGGCATCCACGGCCAGTGGCTCTACGTCGATCCCAAGGCGGAGGTGGTTATCGCCAAGATGTCGTCGCAGCCGGAGCCGGTCGACGAGCCGCTCGATGTCGATATGGTCACCTTCTTCGATGCGCTGAGCCGGATGGTCTAGCAGGGCAATCGTATCCGACTGGCAATGTCAGCGCTGCCCCTCATCCGCCTGCCGGCACCTTCTCCCCGTATACTGACGGGAGAAGGGGGCTGGCCGCCCCGCGGCGCTATTTTTTGCAACGCTGGTCGTTGGCGAAACCCTTTGCGAAGGCGTCTTTCTCCCCGTCACTATACGGGGAGAGATGCCCGGCAGGGCAATGAGCGTCTGAAGGGCACGGCAAATCCAGGCGTGGGCGCATTCTGCCATGCGAATTTCCAACGTGCTTTCCTGTGGAACTCTTGATCGGTCGAAAAGAGCGAGGTTGGCGGGGCGACGCTCTGCGCCTATGGTCGCCGCTCTTTTCGACAGGGCAGCAGGAACGACATGGCATCCGAGCGCATCGCAGCAATCATCGCAGCCGAGATCACGGCCCGGCCCGAACAGGCCGCGGCGGCGATCGGACTGCTGGACGAAGGCGCGACGGTGCCGTTCGTGGCGCGCTACCGCAAGGAGGTCACCGGCGGTCTGGACGACACGCAGCTGCGCCTGCTGGCCGAGCGCCTAGCCTATCTGCGCGAGCTCGATGCGCGCCGCGACACCATTCTCGGTTCCATTCGCGACCAGGGCAGGCTGACCGAAGAGCTTGAAACCAAGATCGCTGCGGCCGCCACCAAGGCGGAACTCGAAGACATCTATCTGCCCTACAAACCGAAGCGCCGGACCAAGGCCGAGATCGCGCGCGAGCGTGGGCTGGGACCGCTGGCCGAGGCTATCCTTGCCGACCGCGCGGCGGCGCCCAGCGAACTGGCGCTGGCCTACATCACTGAAGAGGTGGCCGACGCCAAGGCGGCGCTCGAGGGCGCGCGCGACATCCTGTCCGAGCAGTTCGCCGAGAATGCCGATCTGGTCGGCAGGCTGCGGAGCTACATGAAGGAACGCGCCTTCATGCGGTCGCGCGTCGTCGACGGCAAGCAGGAAGCCGGCGCGAAATTCTCCGACTATTTCGACCATGTCGAGCGCTGGGCCAATGTGCCGAGCCATCGCGCCCTGGCGATGCTGCGCGGCCGCAACGAAGAGGTGTTGTCGCTTGATATCGAAGTCGATGCCGACGACGCGTCGCCGGTGAAGCCGGTCGAGCGGATGATCGCCGATGCCTACGCCATCGGCCGCCAGCTGCCGGGCGACCGCTGGCTGATGGAGGTGGCGGGCTGGACCTGGCGCGTAAAGCTGTCGCTGCATCTGACGCTCGATTTGATGCGGGATCTGCGCGAGCGGGCCGAGGAGGAGGCGATCCATGTCTTCGCCCGCAATCTGAAGGACTTGCTGCTCGCTGCCCCGGCCGGCTCGCGCGCCACGATGGGGCTCGACCCCGGCATCCGCACCGGCGTCAAGGTGGCGGTGGTGGACGGCACCGGCAAGCTGCTGGCGACGACGACGGTCTATCCGCTTCCGCCAAGGAATGACGTGCGCGGCACGCAGGCCGAACTGGCAAAACTCATCCGCCTGCACAAGGTCGAGTTGATTTCCATCGGCAACGGCACCGGCAGCCGCGAGACGGAAAGGCTGGTCGCAGACATGCTGGCCGACATGCCTGCCGAGTCCGGGCCGAAGCCGCTCAAGGTGATCGTCAGCGAGGCGGGCGCCTCGGTCTATTCCGCCTCGGCAACAGCAGCGGCGGAATTCCCTGGCCTCGACGTGTCGCTGCGCGGCGCGGTGTCGATCGCGCGGCGGCTGCAGGATCCGCTGGCCGAACTGGTCAAGATCGAGCCGAAGTCGATCGGCGTCGGCCAATACCAGCACGACGTCGACCAGTACCGGCTCGGCCGCTCGCTGGAAGCGGTGGTCGAGGACGCGGTCAATGCCGTCGGCGTCGACCTCAACACCGCCTCGGCGCCGCTTTTGGCGCGGGTTTCGGGTCTTGGCGCATCGCTGGCCGAGGCGATCATTGCGCACCGTGACGCGGCGGGTCCCTTCGCCAGCCGACGTGACCTGTTGAAGGTCTCGCGCCTTGGACCCCGCGCCTTCGAGCAATGCGCCGGCTTCCTGCGCATTGCCAACGGCACCGAACCGCTCGATGCCTCGGCCGTGCATCCGGAAGCCTATGGCGTGGCGAAAAAGATCGTTGCGGCCTGCGGACGTGACCTCCGCTCGCTGATGGGCGACAGTGCCGCTCTCAAGGCGCTCGATCCGCATGTCTTCGTCGATGAGCGGTTCGGCCTGCCGACGGTGCGAGACATCCTGGCGGAACTGGAAAAGCCCGGCCGCGATCCGCGCCCCGGCTTCAAGACCGCCACCTTCGCCGACGGCGTCGACGACATCAAGGATTTGAAGCCAGGCATGCTGCTGGAAGGCACTGTCACCAATGTCGCCGCTTTCGGCGCCTTCGTCGATATCGGCGTGCATCAGGACGGGCTGGTGCATGTCTCGCAACTGGCCGACCGTTTCGTCAAGGATGCGCATGAGGTGGTAAAAGCCGGCGACGTGGTCAAGGTGCGCGTCGTCGACATTGACATCAAGCGCAAGCGCATCGGCCTGTCGATGCGCAGGGATGGTGACGGCGGTACACCGAAGCCGCGCGACAATGGCAACAGACCGGTGCCGCGAGCGCCGGCGCCGCAGCGCCAGCCGGAGCGGCCGGTGCAACAAGGCGCGTTCGGCGCCGCGTTGGCCGATGCGTTGAAGCGTAAGTAGCTACTTCTCCGGCGGCACATGGCGCAGCAGCCAGTCGCGAAAACTGGCGACCGGCGGATGGCCGCGCTTGTCATGCGGCACGACGAGGTAATAGGCGCTGCGGCTCTGCATCGGCCGGCCCGGCGCCGGCACCAACTGGCCCCGTTGCAATTCGCCTGAGATGAGGACCTGCGGCAGCAGCGCCACGCCGAGCCCGGCCATGCAGGCCTGGGCGGCGGTGCCGAATTGCTCGAACTGCATGCCGGGCCCGGTCGGTACGCTCAATCCCTGATGCTCGAACCACTCGGTCCATGCGCCGGGCCGCGTCGCCATATGCAGCAGTGGCAGGCGGCCGATATCGGCATGCGTGGCAATGGCGCGGCCAGCCAGAAATTCGGGCGAGACAACCGGCGCCACTGTCTCGCGCACCAGCAGCGTCGAGTCGGCATCGGGCCAGTCGGGCAGGCCGTAATGGATGGCGGCGTCGAGCCTCTCGCGGGCGAAGTCGAAGCGGCCGATGCGGGTGACGAAATTGATGGTGATGTCAGGGTTGCTTTCGACGAAATCCGGGATGAGCGGCATCAGCCAGCGTGTGCCGAAGGTTGGCAGGATCGCAAGGTTCAAGATGCCACTATGCCGATTGCTCATCAATCCAAGCGCTGCGTCGCGCAATTGACCCAAGGCGGCGCGCACCGCTTCGGCATAGATCTCACCGGCCGTCGACAGCCTGACATTGCGGCTGTCGCGTTCGAACAGCTGGCGGCCGAACTGATCCTCCAAAAGTCTAATCTGGCGGCTGACGGCGCCCTGGGTCAGATCGAGCTCCCTTGCGGCGGCGGTGAAGCTGCCCAGCCGGGCCACCGCCTCGAAGGCGGCAAGGGCGCTGATACCATGCAAAAGGCGGCGCTGCACGTTCATGATTCATTACTAACGCTCATTGGTTGGCGAAGCAATTTCGTTTGATTTTTTCGAACCGGAAGCCGATAAGCCCCCCAATTCATGTTGTTGTTTATGCATTGTCGTTATCCCAAAACCGCCGGACACCTTAGGGTCAGGCCCGAGGGCAAGCTTTTGGGCGACATGCAAGAGCTGGGAGACCGAGGCCATGGCCGCCGACAAGAACGCATTCGTCTGGGATGATCCCTTCCTGATCGAGGACCAGCTTTCGGAAGACGAGCGGATGGTGCGCGATGGCGCAGCGGCATTCGCCGCCGACAAGCTCGCTCCGAGAATCGAGGAAGCCTATCTCGAGGAAAAGACCGATGCCGGGATCTTTCGCGAGATGGGCGAGGCGGGTCTGCTCGGCATCACCATTCCGGAAGAATATGGCGGGCTCGGCGCCAACTACGTCACCTATGGCCTGGTGGCGCGCGAAGTCGAGCGCATCGATTCGGGCTATCGCTCGATGATGAGTGTGCAGTCGTCGCTGGTGATGTATCCGATCCATGCCTATGGCTCGGAGGCGCAACGCAAAAAATACCTGCCGAAGCTGGCGTCAGGCGAATGGATCGGCTGCTTCGGGCTGACCGAGCCGGATGCTGGTTCCGACCCTGGCGGCATGAAGACGCGCGCTGAGAAGACGGCGAACGGCTACAGGATCTCGGGCTCGAAAATGTGGATCTCCAACGCCCCGATCGCCGACGTGTTTGTCGTCTGGGCAAAGTTGTCCGACAAGAGTGGGGGCGCGCAGGACAATGAGATTCGCGGCTTCGTGCTGGAAAAAGGCATGAAGGGGCTGTCGGCGCCAAAGATCGACGGCAAACTCAGTCTCCGCGCGTCGATCACCGGCGAAGTGGTGATGGAAGGCGTCGAGGTCGGTGAGGACGCGCTGCTGCCTGACGTGTCGGGCCTGAAGGGGCCGTTCGGCTGCCTCAACCGGGCGCGCTACGGCATTTCCTGGGGGGCGATGGGCGCGGCGGAAGATTGCTGGCACCGGGCCCGCCAATATGGCCTCGACCGCAAGCAGTTCGGCAAGCCGCTGGCCGGCACGCAGCTGTTCCAGAAGAAGCTCGCCGACATCCAAACCGAGATCGCGCTGGGGCTGCAGGGCAGCTTGCGGGTCGGGCGCCTGATGGATGAGGGCAAGATGGCGCCGGAGATGATCTCGATCGTCAAGCGCAACAATTGCGGCAAGGCGCTCGACATCGCCCGCCAGGCCCGCGACATGCATGGCGGCAACGGCATCCAGATCGGCTACCACGTCATGCGCCATGCGCAGAACCTGGAAACGGTCAACACCTATGAGGGCACGCATGACGTGCATGCGCTGATCCTCGGACGGGCGCAGACCGGATTGCAGGCGTTTTTCTGAGCCGGCCCCGAGGCCAGCAACGCTGCTTAAATTAGTTGCACCGCAACATCTCTGCTTGGAGAATGGCCAGCATTTGTGTCAGGGTTCGGCGAGTTCGTTTGAAACGCCGACTTTCGGGGTCCCATGGCAATTCTGGCAGCCGTCTACCACCTGACCCATTACAAATATGACCGGCCGGTCGTCCTCGGCCCGCAGGTCATCAGGCTGCAGCCGGCGCCGCATTCCCGCACCAAGGTGCTCAGCCATTCGTTGAAGGTCGGGCCGGCGAACCACTTCGTCAATCTGCAGCAGGATCCCTACGGCAATTTCCTCGCGCGCTTCGTGTTTCCGGAACCGGTGACGGAACTGAAGATCGAGGTCGACCTCGTCGCCGACATGACGGTCTACAACCCATTCGATTTTTTCGTCGAGCCGGCGGCCGAGACCTTGCCGTTCGAATACCCGGAAGAGATCAGCGCCGATCTCGCCATCTACCGGACGCCGGAACCGGCTGGACCGCTGCTGTCGGCGTTCCTGCAAACCATCGATCGCCACCCAACCAATACCGTCAATTTCGTCGTCGACCTCAATGCCCGCCTGCAGCGCGAGGTCGCCTATATCGTGCGCATGGAAACCGGCGTTTTTTCGCCGGAGGAAACGCTGGCCGCCAAGAAAGGCTCGTGCCGCGATACGAGTTGGCTGCTGGTACAGATCCTGAGGAACCTCGGCATCGCCGCGCGCTTCGTTTCCGGCTACCTGATCCAGTTGAAGCCCGACCTCGTCGCGCTTGACGGACCGCCCGGCACCGCCGTCGACTTCACCGATCTTCATGCCTGGTGCGAGGTCTATCTGCCGGGGGCCGGCTGGATCGGCTTCGACCCGACCTCCGGCCTGCTCACCGGCGAAAGCCATGTGCCGCTGGCGGCCACGCCGCATTTCCGCAACGCCGCGCCTATTTCCGGCATGGCGAGCTTCGCCAATGTCGAGTTCGGCTTCGACATGCGGGTCGACCGCATCGCCGAGCACCCCCGCATCACCAAGCCATTCTCCGACGAAAGCTGGCAGGCGCTTGACGCATTGGGCAGGCAGGTCGACGCCGCGCTCGAAGCCGGGGACGTGCGGCTGACCATGGGTGGCGAGCCGACCTTCGTGTCGATCGATGATTTCGAGGCGGAGGAGTGGAACACCGCCGCCGTCGGCCCGACAAAACGCGAAAAGGCCGATGCGCTGATCCGCCGGCTGCGTGAGCGTTTCGCGCCGGGCGGCTTCCTGCACTACGGGCAGGGCAAGTGGTATCCGGGCGAAAGCCTGCCGCGCTGGACCTTCTCGCTGTACTGGCGCGCCGACGGCGAGCCGGTGTGGAGCGACCCGTCGCTGATCGCGCGGGAGAACAGCGAAGCAGATGTCGGGCCGAAGCAGGCTGAAAGCCTGCTGACGGCGATTGCCGATGAACTCGGCATCGACAAGTCAATGGTCAGCGAAGCCTATGAGGACCCGGCTGAGTGGCTGCTCAAGGAAGGCAAGCTGCCGGACAATGTCGATCCGTCCAATTCGAAGCTGGACGACCCCGAGGAGCGCAGCCGCATGGCGCGGGTGTTCGAACGCGGCCTGACCAAGCCGTCGGGCTATGTACTGCCTGTCCAGCGCTGGAACAGCCAGGCGTCGGGACCGCGCTGGCGTTCGGAGAAGTGGAAGACGCGGCGCGGCAGGCTGTTCCTGGTGCCGGGCGATTCACCGGTCGGCTACCGCCTGCCGCTCGGCACGCTTCCCCATGTGCCGCCGGCGCAGTTCCCCTACATCGTGCCGGTCGATCCTTCGCTGCCGCGCGGACCATTGCCGGCGCGCGAGGCTATTTTGCCTGAAGCCGCTTCTTTGCCGGAGGCTGCCCCGGCCGAACTTGAAGGCGCTGACGAAATGGCGCGCCGCCAGCAGGCGGCGTCCTTCACCGCAGCGACCGGCCAGCAGGACCGTGTCGAACAGGAGATTACCGAGATCGGTGGCGCGGTGCGCACCGCGCTGTCGGTCGAGCCGCGCGACGGACGGCTTTGTGTATTCATGCCGCCGGTCGAGGCGCTGGAAGATTATCTCGAACTTGTCGCGGCGGCCGAGAACGCGGCAAAGGCTATCGGCCTGCCGGTGCATATCGAGGGCTACGGTCCGCCACACGACCCGCGCCTCAACGTCATCCGCGTGGCTCCGGATCCCGGCGTCATCGAGGTGAACATCCATCCGGCTGCGAACTGGCAGGACTGCGTGGCGACGACCACAGCGATCTACGAGGAGGCGCGGCAGACGCGGCTTGGCGCCGACAAGTTCATGATCGACGGCCGTCATACCGGCACCGGCGGCGGCAACCATGTCGTCGTCGGCGGCGCAACACCCAACGACAGTCCGTTCCTGCGCCGCCCCGATTTGCTGAAGAGCCTTGTCCTGCAATGGCAGCGCCGTCCGTCGCTGTCCTATCTGTTCTCAGGCCTGTTCATCGGCCCGACCAGCCAGGCGCCGCGTTTCGACGAGGCGCGCCACGATTCGCTGTACGAGCTTGAGATCGCCATGGCGCAGGTGCCGCATCCGGACAGTGGCAGCGCCCCGTTGCCGTGGCTGGTCGACCGGCTGTTCCGTAATCTGTTGACCGACGTGACGGGGAACACCCACCGTTCGGAAATCTGCATCGACAAGCTGTTTTCGCCCGACGGCCCGACCGGCCGGCTGGGGTTGGTCGAGTTCCGCGGCTTCGAGATGCCGCCCAATGCGCGCATGAGCCTGGCGCAGCAATTGCTGGTGCGCGCCATCATCGCCCGCGCATGGAAGAACCCGCTCGATGGCCGCTTCGTGCGCTGGGGCACGTCACTGCATGACCGTTTCATGCTGCCGCATTATGTATGGGCTGACTTTCTCGACGTGCTTGACGACCTCAAGCTGAACGGCTTCGAGTTCCGTCCCGAATGGTTCGACGCGCAGCTTGAATTCCGCTTCCCGTTCTGCGGCGAAGTCCAGCATGCCGGCATCAAGCTGGAGCTGCGGCAGGCGCTGGAGCCGTGGCATGTCATGGGCGAGCAGGGCGCGATCGGCGGCACCGTGCGCTTCGTCGATTCCTCGGTCGAGCGGCTGCAGGTGAAGACCGAAGGGCTCAATCCGGAACGTCATGCGGTCGTCTGCAACGGCCGCATCGTGCCGATGAAGGTGACCGACTCCAGAGAGATCGCGGTGGCCGGCGTCCGCTTCAAGGCCTGGCAGCCGTCATCGGGGCTGCATCCAGCACTGCCGGTCAACACGCCGCTGGTCTTCGACATCTATGATCGCTGGTCGGGCCGGGCGGTCGGCGGCTGCGTCTACCATGTCGCGCATCCCGGCGGGCGCAGCTACGACACTTTCCCGGTCAACGGCAACGAAGCGGAGGCGCGGCGGCTCGCCCGCTTCGAGCCGCGCGGCCATACGCCGTCCGCCTACGTGCTGCGCGGCGAACAAGCCTCTGAGGATTTCCCGATGACCCTTGACCTGCGGCGGCCTGCAAGACTCTGATCAGCCATGGCAAAGGGGAATCACCAGGAAATACGAGGCAGGCCGCATAATTTGCTGGAGCACTACCAGCCGATCGACGGCGTCGTCGACGAGATGGTCGATGCATCAGGCAATCCCCGTCCGGTCTGGAAGGAGTTCATCGAGGCGCTGGAAGATCTGGGGCCTGAAAAGCTCGCCCAGCGCTTCGCCCGCGCCGACCAGTATCTGCGCGACGCCGGCGTCTATTACCGTCTCTACGATCAGGCCGGCGCCCATGAGCGCGAATGGCCGCTGGCGCATGTGCCTCTCCTGATAGAGGAGCAGGAATGGGCCGCGATCAGTGCCGGCCTGGTCCAGCGGGCCGAGCTGTTCGAGGAAACGATTGCCGATATCTACGGGCCGAACCGCCTGGTCGAGAAAGGCATCCTGCCGGCGGGGCTGATCGCGGCCAGCCCGGAATATTTGCGCCCCGTCGTCGGCACCAGACCGGCCAGCGGCCATTTCCTGCATTTCTGCGCTTTCGAGCTCGGCCGTGGACCGGATGGCCGCTGGTGGGTGCTGGGCGACCGCACGCAGGCGCCGTCAGGCGCCGGCTTTGCGCTGGAAAACCGCGTCGCCACCACGCGTGCGCTGTCCGACATCTATGGCGAGATGCATGTGCACCGCCTTGCCGGCTTCTTCCGTCGCTTTCGCGACGCGCTTAACCGCATGGCCAAGGCATCAGGCGGCCGTGTCGCCATCCTGACGCCGGGGCCACTCAACGAAACCTATTACGAGCATGCCTATATCGCCCGCTATCTCGGCATCATGCTGCTCGAAGGCGAGGATCTGACCGTCTCCGGCGGTCGATTGATGGTGCGCACGGTTTCCGGGCTGGCGCCGGTCAGCGTGCTGTGGCGACGGCTCGACGCCGCCTTCGCCGATCCGCTGGAACTGCGACCGGATTCGCAGATCGGCACGCCAGGGCTGGTCGAGGCGATCCGCCGGGGGGCTGTTTCAGCCGTCAACGCGCTCGGCTCCGGGCTAATGGAAACGCGGGCGCTGTTCGCCTTCCTGCCAAAAATTTCGCGCGAATTGCGCAACGAGGAGCTTCTCTTGCCAAGCGTCGCGACATGGTGGTGCGGGCGGGACAAGGATCGTGACCATGTGCTGGCCAACCTCGACCGCATGGTGATCGGCCCGGCGCTGTCGACGCGGCTTGCCTTCGAGGATGACGATTGCACCAGGCTGGGCTCGGCGCTGGTTGCCGGGGAACGGGCCGAACTGATAGCCCGGATCGAACGCGACGGCGGCGCCTTCGTCGGACAGGAAGCAGTGACGCTTTCGACCACGCCGGTCCATGTCGGCGGCCGGCTGGAGCCGCGGCCGGCAGCCTTGCGCGTCTATCTGGCGCGAACGCCGGAAGGCTGGACGGTGATGCCCGGCGGCTTTGCCCGTGTTGGCTTTTCGCTCGATCCGACGGCTATCGCCATGCAGCGCGGCGGCCAGGCGGCGGATGTATGGGTGGTCAGCGACAGGCCGGTGGAGCGCGAGACGCTGCTGCCGCAGGAGCACGACAGTTTCATCCGCACCTCGCCAGGCAGCCTGCCCAGCCGCGCTGCGGAAAACCTGACATGGCTCGGCCGCTATATCGAGCGATCGGAAGACACGGTGCGCATCCTGCGCGCCTATCACGTGCGGCTGGCCGAGGCGTCCGACCCGGACATGCCTTTGCTTGCCGATATCAGAGACCATCTCGAACCGTTCGGCATCGACGTCGCAGCGGCGATCCCGCCGGGGCTGATCGCAACGCTGGACAGCGCCGTTTACAGCGCCGGGCAGATCCGCGACCGCTTCTCGCCCGACGGCTGGCTGGCGCTGAACGATCTGTCGAAGACCATCCATCAATTCGCGACAACGGTGGCGCCGGGCGATGATGCGACGCGGGCGATGACGGTCATCCTGCGCAAGCTCGCCGGGTTTTCCGGCCTGCTGCATGAGAACATGTACCGCTTCACCGGCTGGCGCTTCCTGGAGATCGGCCGGCGGCTGGAACGCGGCATCCAGATCGCCCGCACGCTTGCCCGGCTGACCGGGGCTGCGGCGCCCGAAGGCGCGCTCGACATGATGCTGGAGATCGGCGACAGCGTGATGACCCACCGGCGGCAGTATCCGGTGCAGGCTGGCAGGCGCACGGTGATCGACCTCTTGGTGCTCGATCCGCTCAACCCGCGCTCCATCCTGTTCCAGCTCGAGCGGCTGAAGGCCGAAATCGCGCTGTTGCCTGCTGTCGGCAGCGAGGGGCATATGTCGCCGGCGGCGAAAGAGATATTGCAGCTCAATACGGCAATCGCCATCAAGGAGCCCTCGGACATGACGGCGAAGGCCCTGGACGATCTCGCCACCGAGATCGGCGGCCTCTACAACAGCCTCGCCAAGGCCTATTTCGGCTAAGGACGGGACCCGGAGGCTGGCATGCTCTACGACATCAGACTCAATCTGCGTTACGACTATGATGCTGCAGCCGGCGGCGGCCGCCATCAGGTGCGCGTGCTGCCGCCGACGATATCGGGCGTGCAGCGGGTGATCGCCGCTTCGCTGTCCTTCGCGCCGACGCCGAGCGAACGCTCCGACTTTTCCGATTTCTTCGGCAACAATGTCACGTCGATCGCCTTTCGCGATGCCCATGATGCGCTCGACATCAGGATGAGCGCGCGCGTCGCCGTCTCGCGGCCGGAACCCGGGCTTGACGTGTCGCCCGACATTCGCCGGCTGCGGAGCCAACTCGAAGCGGTGCGTTCGCTGTCGCCTGATACACCGCATCACTTTCTGGCCGCCAGCGACCATGTCGGCATTGACGCTGATATCACGGGGTATGCGCGGAGCAGTGCCGGCAGTTCTGTCGTCGGTACCGCCATGGACCTGTGCAACCGCATTCGTCGCGATTTCACCTACGATGGCGAGGCGACCACGGTGCAGACCCGGGCGAGCGATGCTTTCAGCCTGAAGCGGGGCGTCTGCCAGGATTTTTCGCACATCATGATCGCCGGCCTGCGCGGCCTCGGTATCCCCGCCGGCTATGTCAGCGGCTTCCTGCGCACCATTCCGCCGCGCGGAAAACCGCGATTGGAAGGGGCCGACGCCATGCATGCCTGGGTCAAGGTGTGGTGCGGGCGCGACACCGGATGGCAGGAATTCGATCCAACCAACGGCATGCGGGCAAGCAATGACCACATCACCGTTGGCCACGGCCGCGACTATTCGGATGTAGCGCCGATCGTCGGCGTCCTGAAGACGACGGGCGGACAGGTCGGCGAGCAGGCTGTCGACGTCATTCCGGTCGTGCTGGAAAAGGCATGACGGCAAGCGAGGCCGCAATCGATTTGTAGGCGCCGAAGGTAGACAGAGAGACGGCCCCTCGAACGCACATGCGGTGCGCTGACATCATTCTGAAAGCCACACGCGGAACCAGCAGCCGTTCCTGCGCTTATCTACGGGAAATTTCTCGTGGAGAGGACATGCTGGACAAATCCGGATCGTCGACTGGCCGGTCGGCTGCCAAGGAGGGTGCACCAAAAAACGGGGCGCCGAAGAATGGCGGAGAGGCCTCGGCCGATCGAGCCTCGCTCACCTATGTCACCGATACCGAGCCCGGTATCCGCCGTTTCAGGACCGGCAGGGGATTTTCATACAAAGGACCTGACGGGCAGGGCGTCGACGAGAACACCATGGCCCGCATCAAGGCGCTCGCCATCCCACCGGCGTGGACGGATGTGTGGATTTCGCCCGTTGCTGACGGTCACATCCAGGCGACCGGCCGAGACCGGCGCGGACGCAAGCAATATCGCTACCATCCACAATGGGCCGAGGAGCGCGACGGCGTCAAATATTCGAGCCTGGTTGCCTTTGCAGAGAGTCTGCCTGAACTGCGACGCCAGATCGACGCCGATCTGCGCCGTCACGGCCTGCCGCTGGAACGCGTTGTCGCCGCTGTGGTCTGGCTGCTCGACAACACGATGATCCGCGTCGGCAATGCTGCCTACGCCCGCGACAACAACAGCTTTGGGCTGACCACGCTGCGCGACCGCCATGTCAACATCAGTGGCTCGAGCCTGCGTTTCGCTTTCAAGGGCAAGTCCGGCAAGGAGTGGAAGCTGAAGCTCGTCGATCGCCGGATCGCCAGGATCGTGCGCGGGGCGCAGGATCTGCCGGGCCAGAAGCTGTTCCAGTATCTCGACGAGGACGGAAGCAGGCGACCAATCCGCTCCGACGACGTCAACCGCTATATCAGGGAGACGGTGGGGGCCGATTTCAGCTCGAAGCATTTCCGAACCTGGGGCGGCACCATCCATGCTGCGTCGCTGTTTGCGCAAACCGAACGACCCGAAAGCCAAGCACAACAGAAGCGGGTGATGAACGGCGTCATCGACAACGTGGCCGAGCGGCTGGGCAACACGCGCGCCATCTGCCGCAGCTGTTATATCCACCCACAGGTTTTCGAAGCCTGGTCCGAAGGTCGGCTGCTCGGCGAAATGGCGGATGCGAACAAGCGGAAGCGATCGATAGCCGGCCTTGATGATGAAGAAGCCGTCGTTCTGAGATGGCTGAAGGCGCAGGAAAGCTGAACCGACCAGAGCAACCAAAGGCCTTCATTGTGCTGGCAGGACGTGATTTTTTTATCGACGTTGTGTCGGGATCGGTCCTACTGTTTCGTCCTTTGACAGAGAAAAGGACACACCCATGCTCTACGCAATCCTCTGCTATGCCTCCGAAGACGTCGTCTGCTCGTGGAGCAAGGAACAGGACGATGCCGTCATGGAAAAACTCCTGGGCGTGCAGGAAAAATACGCTCGGGCCGGCCGGCTTGGCCCGGTGGCGCGGCTGCTGCCGACGACCGCAGCGACAACGCTGAGAAAGGTCAAGGGCGAATCGGTCGTCATCGATGGCCCGTTTGCCGAGACCAAGGAACAGTTCCTCGGCTTTTACACACTCGAATGCTCCGATCTCGACGAGGCCGTCGACTTTGCGCGCGAGCTTTCCGAGGTGAACCCGAGCGGCGGCTCCTACGAGATACGGCCGGTTTCGCTCTTCAATCCCGCCAAGGTTTCAGCATGACCGACCTTACCTGGATCAGCACAGCGATCAGCACCGCCCGCCCACAGGCGATGGGCGCGCTGTTGCGCTACTTCCGCGATCTCGACGCGGCGGAGGAAGCTTTCCAGGACGCTTGCCTGCGAGCTCTGAAGAACTGGCCGACAAACGGCCCGCCGCGCGATCCGGCAGCCTGGCTGATCTTCGTTGGCCGCAACAGCGGCATCGACGCGGTGCGCAAGCGTGCCAAGCAGGCGCCGCTGCCGGAAGAGCACCAGATCTCCGATCTGGAAGATGCCGAGACCGATATCGCCGAACGGCTGGACGGCGCGCACTACCGCGACGACATAATGCGGCTGCTGTTCATCTGCTGTCATCCCGACCTGCCGGCGACGCAGCAGATCGCCGTGGCGCTGCGCATCGTTTCAGGCCTGAGCGTCAAGCAGATCGCCCGCGCCTTTCTCGTCGGTGAAAGCGCGATGGAGCAGCGCATCACACGTGCCAAGGCGCGCATCGCCGATGCCGGCGTGCCGTTCGAGACGCCCGGAGCGGTTGAGCGCTCCGAGCGGCTCGCCGCGGTTGCCGCGATGGTCTACCTGATCTTCAACGAGGGCTATTCGACCAACAGCGGCGAGGCGCCGGCCCGCGCGCCGCTCTGCGAGGAGGCGATCCGGCTGGCCCGGCTGCTGCTCAGGCTGTTCCAGACCGAGCCGGAGATCATGGGCCTGACGGCGCTCTTGCTGCTTCAGCATGCGCGTGCGCCGGCGCGGTTCGACGAGAACGGCGAAATCGTGCTGCTCGAAGACCAGGACCGCAGCCTGTGGAGCCGCAAGATGATCGACGAGGGGCTGGCGCTGGTCGACAAAGCGCTACGCCACCACAAGCCCGGTCCCTACCAGGTGCAGGCGGCAATCGCCGCCCTGCATGCGCGCGCGGCAAGGCCCGAGGACACGGACTGGAACGAGATCGAGCTGCTCTACAGCCTGCTCGAGCAGATGCAGCCGTCGCCGGTGGTGACGCTGAATCGCGCCGTCGCGGTCGCCAAGGTCCGCGGGCCGGAAGCCGCACTTGCCATGATCGAGCCGCTGGAACAAAGGCTTTCCGGCTATTTCCATTTTTTCGGCCTCAAGGGCGGACTGCTGATGCAGCTCGATCGTGGTGAGGAGGCGCGCATCGCCTTCGACCGCGCCATTGCGCTTGCCAATACGGCCGCCGAGGCCGCCCATATCCGCATGCATATCGACCGGCTGATGAAGGAAGGCGCCGTGCGGGGAACCGCGCAGACAGCGCGCTGAGACGACTCGCTGGTTCAACGGTCTGCCTTTGGTTTAGACCATGCCGGGGTGGCGATTTTTCCCTGAAACGAGTAATGCCACGCCATGACAGCGCCTGATGTGCCGATCGGCGCAGGGACGGCATGGCACACGGGTGCATGTCGTTGTCCCAAAACCGCTGCGCACCCTCGGGTCGGGCCCCAGGGCATGCTTTTGGGCGACATGCATTATGAGCGATGGGATCTGAAAGGGAAAGAAAATGACGATTGCGAACGAAACAGCCGGGCTGCTGGCGAAACTGGGCGTTGCCGAGGCTGCGCTTTCAGGCGGCGATCTCATCGTGCGCAGCCCGGTGACGGGTGAGCAGATCGCCGCGCTGAAGACGATCTCACCGGCCGATGCGGCAGAGACCATCGACAGGGCGCATAAAGCCTTCCAGGCATGGCGGCTGATGCCGGCACCGAAGCGCGGCGAGCTGGTGCGGCTGCTAGGCGAGGAACTGCGCGCGCACAAGGCAGAGCTTGGCCGGCTGGTGTCGATCGAGGTCGGCAAGATCCCGTCCGAAGGGCTCGGCGAAGTGCAGGAGATGATCGACATCTGCGATTTCGCCGTCGGCCTGTCGCGGCAATTGTACGGCCTGACCATCGCCACCGAGCGCCCGGGTCATCGCATGATGGAAACCTGGCACCCGCTGGGCGTCGTCGGCGTGATTTCGGCCTTCAACTTCCCGGTCGCGGTGTGGTCGTGGAACGCCGCGCTGGCGCTGGTCTGCGGCGACGCGGTGGTTTGGAAGCCGTCGGAAAAGACACCGCTGACGGCGCTCGCCTGCGAGGCGATCTTCAAGCGTGCGGCTGAACGTTTCGGCGATGCTCCGGAAGGCTTGATTTCGGTGCTGATCGGCGATCGCGCCGTCGGCGAAATCCTGGTCGATCATCCTGATGTGCCGCTGGTTTCGGCCACCGGCTCGACCCGCATGGGCAGGGATGTCGGTCCACGGCTGGCGAAGCGTTTTGCCCGCGCCGTGCTGGAGCTCGGCGGCAACAATGCCGGCATCGTCTGCCCGACGGCCGATCTCGACATGG
The DNA here is from genome assembly GCF_055811235.1 of Mesorhizobium sp. WSM4810. Taxonomy (NCBI): domain Bacteria; kingdom Pseudomonadati; phylum Pseudomonadota; class Alphaproteobacteria; order Hyphomicrobiales; family Phyllobacteriaceae; genus Mesorhizobium; species Mesorhizobium sp. WSM4810. Next base: position 126,219 of record NZ_JBVVQV010000012.1, read on the forward strand.
CCTTGCGCGCCATCGCCTTCGGCGCCATGGGCACCGCCGGCCAGCGCTGCACGACGCTCAGGCGCCTGTTCGTGCATGAGAGCGTCTACGACCAACTCGTTCCGCGCCTGAAAAAGGCCTATGAAAGCGTCTCTGTCGGCAATCCGCTGGAGACATCAGCGCTGGTCGGACCGTTGATCGACAAGGCAGCCTTCGACAGCATGCAGAACGCGTTGAAGGAAGCCGCCGCTCAAGGCGGCAAGGCCACCGGCGGCGTGCGAGTCGAGAACGGCCTTCCCGACGCTTATTACGTTCGTCCGGCGCTGATCGAGATGCCCAAGCAGGTCTCGCCGGTGACGGAAGAGACCTTCGCGCCGATCCTCTACGTGATGAAATACTCGGACTTCGACGCCGTGCTCGACGAGCACAATGCGGTCGGAGCGGGGCTGTCGTCGTCGATCTTCACCCGCGACCTGCAGGAATCCGAGCGCTTCCTCGGCGTCGACGGGTCCGACTGCGGCATCGCCAACGTCAACATAGGCACGTCGGGGGCCGAGATCGGCGGCGCCTTCGGCGGCGAGAAGGAGACCGGCGGCGGCCGCGAGAGCGGTTCCGACGCCTGGAAGGCTTACATGCGGCGCGCCACCAACACGGTGAACTATTCCAAGGCGCTGCCGCTGGCCCAAGGCGTGTCCTTCGACATCGACTGAGAACGCCAGGGCTCGTTTCGTGGCAGCACCGAGCCCGGGTGGCTCTATAGGGCGGCTGATGTGGCCCAGCCCATGTCGTTGAAACGTCATCCGTGCCGACCCATATGCGCATTGCGTCGGATGTTTTCCTCCCATTGCGTCCGGCGCGTTCCCCTCTGGAGGTTTTGAACCTTCATGCCTGGCCGGACCTTAACAGTCCGGCCTTTTTTTCTTTTTGGCCGCCCTGTGAAGCTGCGCTGCCGCGAGCGAGCTGTAAAAACCGCCGTAGGTCGGAGCATCCACGCCCGGCAGGCCGTGGTGCTGGCAGCCCGGACGGGCGCCCACCGGCATAACAGCCCACTGAGCGCGTAATGTCCCGACCATTTTCGTCACACTCGACAGCGGCTTGGCAGTAGGGGTGCGGCAACCGAAGCTGCCATTTCGTCAAAGAATCCACTAGTCTCGCTTGGTTTGCGAGACGGCGAGAGATGCCCGACCTGAAACAGATGCCCGATATGAGACAAATGAGATTGATCGGCATCGTGGCCGCGACGGCGATCGGTCTGTACATCTGCTACCGCCTGGCATTGCCTTTTTTGCCCGCATTGACCTGGGCTCTGGTGTTGGCAATCGTCCTGCATCCGGCTCATCGACGGGTCGAGGAAAGGCTCAGGAATCAAAATCTGGCTGCATTGATGTCGGTCAGCATCGCGGCGGTGGCGGTCGGCCTGCCGCTCGTCTTCGTGGCACAGCAGCTTGTTGGCGAGGCGGTAAACGGCGCCACCTACATGGAGGAGGTCATCCGGGGCTGGAACACAGATGCCTTCCTGTCGGGCTATCCCAGGCTTTCGGCGGTTGCCGGATGGATCGAGAACCAACTCGATCCGGCCGGCACGGTCGCCGCATTTGTACAATGGCTGACGGGACAAAGCACATCGCTGCTGCGCGGCTCGATCAACCAGGCCGTGATGTTCGTGCTGACATTCTATCTGCTGTTCTATTTCTTGCGGGACCGTGAACCGGCCCTGCGCGGGATCGAGCGTCTGTCGCCGCTGCGCGCATCGGAGATGGCATATTTGCTGTCCCGCCTTGCCGAGACGGTGCATGCGATCCTGATAGGCACCGTGCTCATCGCCGTCGTGCAAGGAACGCTGGGCGGTCTGATGTTCTGGTGGCTCGGCCTGCCGACTCCGGTCTTCTGGGGCCTGGTAATGGGGCTTCTTGCCATCGTGCCGGTGCTTGGCGCATTCCTGGTCTGGGTGCCGGCAGCGATCTATCTCGCGCTGGAAGGGGCTTGGGCGAGCGCAGCGATCCTGACCGTCTGGGGCGGCGGCGTCGTCGCCGGCATCGACAATCTGCTCTATCCGATGCTTGTCGGGAGCCGGCTGCGGCTCCACACAGTGGTCGCCTTTATCGGCGCGATCGGGGGCATCGTCCTTTTCGGAGCATCCGGGCTTGTCCTCGGCCCTGCGGTGATCGCGGTCACCGTCAGCCTCATTGACATCCTCAAGAAACGATTGAACGACCAAACCGGGGCGGAACTGACGCCAAAGCGCGACACAAAGCCATCACGGCAGTCGAGAGCCGCGACTGGTCGTGAGTAAGCACCGCCACGCGCCGCCGTGGAAGGCTGTATCGCTCGAAGGGTGCGGGTGGACAGTTTCCCGTTCGTCGTCCCATTATCGATGCCAGGCGTTTGGTGAGTTGTGGAAGCATGAAGATTGCATGCGTTGTAGGCGGCGGGTTCCTCTTTTATCGAGTACATCCGCGCCTTGTTGGAGAGCCAAATGCAAGAATTCCTTCTTTTTGCGATCGTAGGGTTTTTAGCTCAGGCTGTGGACGGCGCTCTCGGCATGGCCTACGGCGTGATTTGCTCGACAACACTACTGGGGTTCGGCGTGTCTCCTGCACATGCTTCGGCTTCAGTTCACGCGGCCGAGCTGTTTACCACGGCGGCCTCGGGTTCGGCTCACCTCTATCACCGCAATATCGACTGGAAGCTTTTCTGGCGGCTGATGCCGTTTGGCGTGCTCGGCGGCGTTCTCGGCGCTTTTGTGCTCACCTCGTTTGAGGGGGCCATCATGAAGCCTTATGTGACCACATATCTTGCGCTCGTCGGAGGTTGGCTCCTGTTCCGTTCCTTCCGACGGATACCAAGCAAGCCGGTCCCTGCAGCCGCGGTGCCTCCGCTTGGGCTTGGTGGTGGATTTCTCGATGCGGCAGGGGGTGGCGGATGGGGACCCATCGTGACGACGGGCCTTCTCGGTTTTGGCGGGACGCCCCGCTACGTGATTGGCACGGTAAATGCCACCGAGTTCCTTACCACGCTGTCGGTGTCCCTGACCTTCCTGTTTGCGTTATTGACCGGCCATTGGGCGGAGGCAGGAGCGCTGGCAGAAAATCTGATCGCCGTTGCCGGCTTGGTCCTTGGCGGGGTGATCGCAGCGCCGATGGCCGGATTGATGGTGAAGTCGATCGCAGAAAAGACGCTTCTCAGGCTCGTTGGCACTCTCATCATACTGCTTGCGGGCTGGCAAACCGCGCAACTCTTCGAATTGGTGTAACAGAGGCACATCGACCGTGCCGGAGACAAAAACTCAATTCCCAAATGGAACGAAGAGGCGCCGTTGTTGTTGGATGCCTTGGACAACCGGAGGCCGAGTCGATGAGAAAATTGGTTGCAGCAACAGGATTGGCGCTGGCGGTCGCGATGCCTGCGGCGGCGCAGGACGCCGCGACCGCGAAAGCCGAATTCGTCAACATGGCTGGTGAGAAGAATGGAACGGCCACGCTGACCGAGACGGCGCAGGGTGTGCTGATAGAGTTGGAGGTGACGGGACTGCCGGCGGGCGAATTGGTTGCGTTCCATGTTCATGAGACCGGAAAGTGCGATCATCAGACCGGCCATGACTCGGCCGGTGGGCACTTCAATCCGACGAATGCCGAACATGGATATCTCGCCGAAAAAGGCCCGCACGCGGGCGATATGCCAAATCAGCGGGTCGGCGCCGACGGCGTTTTGCGTGCCCAGGTTTTCAACAGCATGGTCAAGCTGGATGGTGGAGAAACGGCGATACGAGGCAAGGCATTGATGATCCACGGTGGACAGGACGACTACAAAAGCCAGCCTGCCGGTAATGCCGGAAAGCGTCAGGCCTGTGCCGTGATCGAGTGGAAACCCCAAGGGAAGTAGCCGACATGATCTGACCGGCGCTCCAGCTCGGCGGCCAGGCAGATGGTCGGAGCCTCTGGCACGGGGACAACCCAGACGGTAAGCTCGCGCGCCTGCAGAGGAATTGACGACGCAGCCATTGCGCCGAAGTTGGCCTTCATTTTGCGACTGCCGGATGATTGCATGAACGTTACTTCTCCTATGGGTATGCCCGCCACGGGCCTTGCCCGGTCAGCCATTTCCGCCCGGGGCCTGGTCAAAACCTTCGGCAAGCTGCGTGCCGTCGATGGTATCGATCTAGATGTACCGCGCGGCATGATTTTCGCCATCCTGGGTCCGAACGGCGCCGGCAAGACAACGCTGATGCGGATGCTTGCGACGCTGTCGCGCCCCGACGCCGGCTCCGCGACCGTGATGGGGCACGATGTCGTGCAGGCCCCGCACGAGGTCCGTGCGGCAATCGCGATGACCGGGCAGTTCGCTTCGCTCGACGAGGACCTGACGGGCCGGGAGAACCTCGTCCTGCTCGCCCGACTCTGGGGTTTTCGCGGTCGCGCCGCGAAAACCCGCGCGGACGACCTGCTCGCGGCTTTCGGCTTGTCCGAAGCGGCGACGAAGCAGGTGAGGGACTATTCGGGTGGCATGCGAAGGCGGCTCGACATAGCCGCCTCGCTGATCGTCACGCCGGGCGTGCTGTTCCTCGATGAGCCGACCACAGGCCTCGATCCGAACGCCCGAAAAGATGTCTGGGGCATGATCCGCGGCCTCGCCGAGGCCGGCGTCACCATCCTGCTCACCACGCAATATCTCGAAGAGGCCGATCAACTCGCGGCACGCATCGCCGTCATCGACCACGGCCGGAAGATTGCCGAGGGCACCAGCCGCGAATTGAAGGCGGCCACAGGCTCCGGGTTTCTCCATGTAGCGCTCGCCGATGTCGCGCGGCTGGACCAGGCGGCGTCGATCCTGGAACGCCGGCTGGAGCACCCTGTCCAGCGCAGTGCCGAGGGCGCGGAGCTCTCCGTCCTTGCCGGCACGGCGAAGGCCGCCAATGAGGCGCTGGCCGACCTGGTCGCTGCCGGCATCGAACTGTCGGATTTCTCCATGGGCCAACCCAGCCTTGAGGAGGTCTTCTTCGCGCTGACGGGCCAGCCGAGCCTGGGTGTAAGCCCGAAGGACGACAAGCCATGATCGACACAACATCCCTGCAGCGGCTGCAAAGGGTCGCCCGACCGAAGACCCCATCAGCCCTTTCCAATGCGCTGGTCTTCGGATGGCGCGCGGTGCTGAAATTCAAGCATGTGCCGGAGCAGCTGTTCGACCTGGTGATGACTCCGATCATGTTCACGCTGCTGTTCACCTTCGTCTTCGGCGGCGCGCTCGCCGGTTCGCCTGGCGAATACCTGCAGTTCTTCCTGCCCGGCATCCTGGTTCAGACCGTGGTGTTCAACGCAGTGTATTCCGGCATGGGATTGTCGACCGACCTCGGCAAGGGCTTGTTTGACCGCTTCCGATCGCTGCCGATCTGGTCGCTGTCTCCATTCGCCGGCCTGATGGTGGGCGACATCCTGCGCCATTTGATTGCCGCGTCTATCATCCTCGCCATCGGGCTGATTCTCGGCTACCGGCCGGAAGCGGGCGTCCTCGGCGTGCTTGCGGCGTTCGCCATGCTGATCGCCATCGGGTTCGGCATGGGCTGGGTATTCATCGTGCTCGGCCTGCTGATCCGCACGCCAACCACAGTGATGACGCTCGGCTTTACCTTCCTGTTCCCGCTCGTCTTCGCCTCCAACATCATGGTCGACCCCGGAACCATGCCGGACTGGCTGCGGGACTTCGTCGAAGTCAACCCGGTGTCGCTGATGACGACGGCGCTGCGCGGGTTGATGGGTGGCGGGGCGACACTCAGTCAGGTCGTCCTCGCCCTGATCGCGCCGGTGGCGCTGACCGCGATCCTGGCGCCGACGACATTGTGGCTGTATCTCAGAAGGTGAGACGAGCAGCGGGGAGGTGTCCCTACGCGACATGCACCGTGCGCTGCCTCGGCTTGATCGCGGTGGCGAGCAGCAGGCCGGCGACGATAAAGGCGGCGCCGGCGAGGTCGTAGTCGTGCAAGCTTTCCCCTAGGAAAAGGTAAGCGAGCACGGCGACGAAGACAGTCTGCAGATAGAGCAGCATGCTGGCGCGCCCGGCGCCAAGCGTCTCGACACTGCGATTGTAGAGGTAATACATCAGAGCGCCGCCCGGGCCAGCGACATAGGCGAGTGCCAGAAGGCCGTTCGCATGCAGCGCCGACCGCTCGCCGGAAAACAGCTCCCAGAGATAGAGTGGCAGTGCGGCCAGCGCGCCGGCGCCCAGCAACAGGACCACCGTCGGCAGCAGTTCGATAGCGAATTTGGCGCGACGCAGCAGCACGGTGTAGAGACCCCAGCAAAACGCGCTGCCGACGATCCACAACTCGCCGGGATTGAACTGGAGCCGCATCAGCGCGGTAAGGTCGCCGCGCGCCACGATCACCACCATCCCGACCAGAGCGAGCAGCGCGCCAAGCGCCTTCCAGACGCCGAGGGGCTCGCCGAGCACGAAGCGGGCAAGCACCATGGTCATGATCGGCGACAGCGCCATGATGATGCCGGCGGTGGTCGCGTCGGTGTAATTGAGGCCCGTGTAGATCATGCCCTGACACAGGGTCAGCCCGATAGCGCCGATGGCCAGCACCTCGATCGCCCGTGACTGGAGCAACGCGAGCATCGCCCCGTGATGATGATGGACGATAGGCAGCAGGATCGCGCAGGCGAGCGCCAGCCGCCAGAAGCAGAGCGCCCAAGGCGGCATCTCGGGGGCAACCCACTTGGCTGCGATGTAGACGCCGGCGGACAGGAGCCAGCAGAGCGTCGCGGTGGAATAGGCGAGTGGAAGCGATGCGTCGGCTGCCGTCTTGGCTACGCCAGTATGGGCTATCGGCAGCGCTTGCATGCCCGTCTCCTCCCACCGCCGATCTTAGCAAGATTGCTGCGTCTTGCCAAAAGCAACGTCAGCTATGTCACCAATCGATGTGCGGCCTGCTCGAGCCCAACATCGTCGATGATGGGCGCATGGCGGATACCGACGTATCTTCATCGCGCTGACGCGTGCCGATGCAGCGCCGGACAGGATCGCCGATTTAGATCTGGTCCGCGGTGGTGTGCGGCTGTCTCACCAGCTCGGTTTGCCACGTCGACAAAAACGGTTCAAAACCGCTGCGGAAAACCGAGCGGAAGATGGCGTCCTATGACGCCAAGCCGATCTCTGCTACCGGCTCGCTCATTCTTCCGGTGCACCTGTCGGCTCGTATTCGCTGGCGTCGAACACGTGGTGGTGAACGCGTCCGGTGAACATTTTCAGCAGCTCGCCGGTAACTTGGCGGCTTTCGGACCGGATGGGGGACTGAAGCGCCAATTCGCACGCCGCCATATCCGGATAGCGGATGGCCAGCGCCATTGCGAAGGCCGGGGCGCCTTCGTCGCGGATAGTTCCGTCGAGGATGCGGATTTCCTCGGCTCCGGGAAACTGCGTCCAGAGCGGGACAAGCCGGTCTTTCACGAACTGGCGGAACTCAGCTTCCCTGCCGCTATGGATTTCGCCTTCGAAGAGCGCGTATCGGATGATCATGGTTTCTCCGGTGTTTCGGCCTGCAACATTTCCGGTGCGGCCGCGAGGCCGCGCGACCGCCGGATCGGTTGAGGTGGGCTGCTGTGGCCGGGTGAGTCGTAGCGGGGGGGGGGTGGCCCACAGGGCCCGAACCCAGGGGGGGGAAACATTGGCCCCAAAATTTTTTTTTTAACCTTTTTTCTTTCCCCCCCCCAAACCCTGGGGGCCCCCCTAATGGGGGCCCGCCGCCGCAGAGCGCTGCGGCCGCATCGTCAAGAGCTTCCTCTCGATGGTCCGCCTGCATC
>NZ_JBVVQV010000012.1:134003-151376 GCF_055811235.1 Mesorhizobium sp. WSM4810
CCCCCCCCCCCCGCCCCCCCCCCCCCCCCCCGCCCCCGGGGGGGGGGGGTGGTGGGGGGGGGGGGGGGGGGGGGGGGGGGCCGCGGCCCCACCCCCCCCCCCCCCCCGCTACGGCTTGCGCCTACATCTTGCCCCACATTTTCTTGTATTCGTCGCGATAGCCATTGTCGGGGTCGAAGCTGTTCTTCGGCCCGCCGTCGAACTCGACATTGTCCGCTGTCACGACATGGAGCGGCGAAAGGTAGCCGGACCATTTTTCACCGGCGATCGCGCGGTTCAGCTCGTCGACCAGCTGCCAGCCCTGCAGGTTGAGCGGTTCGGCCACCGTCACCTTCTGGAACTGGCCGGCGCGGATGCGTTGATAAGCTGATTCCGAGCCGTCGCCGGCGGCGACGTTGATCGGCGCGTCGGTACCCGTCTTGCCGGCTGCCGCGAGCGAGGGGCCCATGAAGTCGAAATAGAGATCGTTGATGGCCAGCGAATGCGTCCAGCTGTCGCCGTACTTCTGCAGCAGTGAGGTGGTCAGCTGCGGCATGCGCTGCGACGTTTCGGCGATCGGCGTGTCGACATATTCGAGCACGGTCCCGCCGAGCTTCTCGATTTCTTCCTTCATCCGATCGGCCTTGGCGATGGCTATCGCATAGGTTGAATCGGTGAAGATCACGACTCCGGGTTTTCCTTTGGCGTCTGCGTAGGCCCAGTTCGCGGCCGCGGCTGAAACCTGCATGGCGTCGGTGGAGACATTGGCAAAGAGCCCGATCTTGTCGTCCGGGCCGATCGTCGGCCCAGCATGCCAGGCGACCATCGGAATGCCCGCGGCCTTGGCCTGCTCGATCGCCGGTGCCTGTTCGACCGCGTCGAAGCCGTTGATGATGATGCCGCTTGGCTGCAGCGCCATGGCCTGGCCGAAGGCGGCGGTGCGGCCTCCGATCGATCCGGCGCCGTCGATTACCTTGACCTCCCAGCCGATCGCCTCGGCCGCTTCCTCGACGCCGGTCGTCACCCCAAGGATGCCGCCATTCTTCAGGTCGCCGGCAAGAACGACGATTGTCTTGCCTTCCTGGGCCCTCGGGCCGGAGGTCGGGCCATCCCAGGCCGTAACTTTCTGGGCATATTTTTCGACGATCGCCATGGCGTCGGCCATAGCATCGGCCCGCGCCTGGTCGGCAAATATTGCCGGGGCCACGATGGCGGCCGACAGCATTGCCACCGATGATTTCAAGAAGTTCCTGCGCTGCATAACCCTACTCCCTGCTCTTAAGATCCTGATCGACTGTCCGGACTATTAGCTTCCGGGCGGATTTGGCTTTCGCGGCAGTTTTGCCGCGGCGCCCCGTTTGCGCTGCGCGTATCCGGCAATGCCGATCGCGACGAGAAGCGTCACGCCGTTGAATAGAGGCTCAACGAAGAAGGAGCCGCCGAATTGCTGGATTCCGGAAATTCCGACGGCGAGGATGGCGACGCCGATCATCGTGCCCCAGACATTGACCCGGCCGGGTTTGATGGTGGTCGAGCCGAGGAACGCACCGACAAGCGCCGGCAGCAGATATTCAAGGCCGACGCTCGCCTGGCCGATGCGCAGCTTGGAAGCGAGCAGAACGCCCGTCAGTGCGGTGAGAAACCCAGACGAGATGAAAGCCCCGATGACGAAGCGCCGGACAGGAATGCCGTTGAGGGCAGCCGCCTTGGGATTGGCGCCGATCGCGTAGACGTAGCGGCCGATCGGCAAATATTCCAGCACGATCCACAACGTGATGGCGATCGCCAGCACATAGAAGCCGGTGATCGGCAGGCCGAACAGCATGGTGCCGTTGAGCGCATAGAACCCGTCGGGCAAGACACCGACCACCTGCCGCCCGCCGGTGTGCCAAAGGGCAAGCGCATAGAGCACGGTTCCCGTGCCGAGCGTGGCGATGAAGGAATCGATCCGGGCGACTTCCACGAGGAGCCCGTTCAGGAAGCCCGTACCGGCGCCGAGAAACAGGACGATCATCACGGCGAGGGGCCAGGGGATGCCCAGCATGGTCTGCAGGCTGATAGCGAGGATGTGCCACAACACTATTCCGTAGCCGACGGTCAGGTCGATGCGGCCCGAAGCCATCGGTATCATGGCGGCCAGCGACAGCAGTGCGATGATCGCCTTGTCGGAAACGATCGAGCGTAAATTGAGCAGTGTCGGGAACGTTTTCGGCAGCAGGATTGAGAACAGCACGATCAGCATAAGCGTGAGGATGACGAGGCCGTAGACCGGGACGAGCCTGATGAGCTTCTGCCGCGCCGGCAGGCCGGTCATTTCGCCCCGTGTCGGCTCGAGAGCGGTGGATTCGATGGATTGCATGGTCTTGCTCCGGGACGGTCAGGCGGCTTCGGATGCCGATGCGGCGGTGATCACGGCGGATGTCGTGAGTTCATCGCCGGCGAGTTCGCGAACGATCTGCCCGCGGGAAAAGACCAGCGCCCTGTGGCAGATATGGGCGATCTCCTCGAAGTCGGTCGAAACAACGACGACGCCCAATCCGGCTTCGAGCGCCCGCCCGATCAGCCGGTAAATCTCGGCCTTCGCGCCGACATCGACGCCGGCGGTCGGGTCTTCGGCGATGAGCAGCTTGCGGCCGGTATGAAGCCAACGGCCGACGACGACCTTCTGCTGGTTGCCGCCGGACAGCGCCTCGATCGGCAGGTCCGGATCGTTGGGCCTGAGGCCGACCGTATCGCCGATCGCCCGAGCATGTGCCGCCTCCTTGTGGCCAGCGAGAAAGGAAAACAGGCTGCGCCTGGCCGCGCCCGGATTGATAAAAATGTTTTCGCGGATTGAGAGTGCAGCCGCGATCGACTCCTCGGTGCGATCGCGGGCGATGAGACCGACTCCGGCTTGCATCGCCGCAATGGGACTGGAGAGATCAGGCGTTTTGCAGTCGATGGAAATCTCGCCCGCAAAAGTTGTGCAGCCGAAGAGCGTCCGCCCGATGAGTTCCTGCCCGGCGCCGCGCAGCCCGACAAGGCCGAGCATTTCACCCCGGCGGACGTCGAAGGAAACCGGCCCGGCTCCCGCGCAAACCAGGTCGCGCACCGCGCAGATCGTCGCGCCCGCCTTGGTGGCCGCCTTGGCAAAGACCTGGCTCGCCGGTCGCCCAACGATCATTTCCACCAGTTCATCCGGCTTTGTGTCCGCTACCTTGTTCTGGCCGACCAGCTTCCCGTCCCGCAGCACGGCTACCTTATCGGCGATGCGGAAAATCTCGTCGAGCCGGTGCGAAACATAGATCATGCCGACGCCGCGCTGCTTCAGCGGACGAAGCGCGTCGAACAATCGGTCGACCTCGTCGGCGGGAAGGCTCGCCGTCGGCTCGTCGAGCACGAGCACATCGGCTTCGGTTGCCAGCGCTCGGGCGATCGCGACGAGCGACTTTTCCGTCCGGGTGAGATCCTGGACCCGGGTCGTCGGATCGAAATCGCAACCAACGAGGCTGAGCGCGGCCTGAGCCCGCTCTTCCGTCGCGCGCCAGTCGATAAGGCCCGAGCGGAGCGAAAACCCCTGAGCCAGCCCGACATTCTCGCCGACAGACATCCATTCGATCAGCCCGAGATCCTGGTGGATGAAGGCAACCTGCTGGCGCTGGTTGGGACGCGGAGGCCGATGCTGATAGGGCTCGCCGCGAAACAGAATGCGTCCGCCATCCGGCCGGTGGATGCCGGCGAGCGTCTTGATGAGCGTCGATTTGCCGGCGCCGTTCTCTCCCAGCAGGGCGAGAATTTCGCCCTCATGCAAATCGAGCGATACGTCGGAAAGCGCGCGCGTGCCGCCGAACTCCTTGGTAATCGTCTGAAACTCGATCAGCTTGGTCCCGACCACGCACGCTCCTCCCAAAGGGTATGTTATCGATAACATATCCAGAGTCAACCGCCGCCTCGTAAATCATGCGTCAGTCCTGGTGCATGCCGTCGAGCAGGCGCATCATTTCGGCGGAATCGCGGGCTCCGAGACCGGCCGCGCAAAGCAGGCGATGGATTTCGACGACCTGCCCAGTCATCGGCAGCGGTGTTTTCGTCTTCATTGCGAACGCCTGGAGGGAATCGAGATCCTTCAGCATGTTGTCGATCCGGCCAGTCGGCGAGAAATCGCGCGCGGCGAATTTCTTCATGAACTCCTGCATGATGTTGGAATCGGCGCGACCGCGGGCGAGCGCCGCGGGAATTAGTGCTGCATCGACGCCTCCGGCTTCGGCTAGTTTCACCGCTTCCGCGACCGCCTGGAACAGCACGGCGCAAAAGAGCTGGTTGATCAGCTTGGTCGTCTGGCCGGCGCCGCTCGGGCCCATCAGCGTGTAGTTTGCGCAAAGATGCTGCATGACCGTTCGGGCGCGCTCGAAATCGGCCTTGTCGCCGCCGGCCATAACCGTCAGGCGGCCCGCAAGCGCGCCGGGTGCGCCGCCCGAAAGCGGACAGTCCACCCATTTCATGCCGGTCTCGTCGGCAAGTTTTTTCGACATCTGCGCGGTATCGACCGGATCGATGGAAGACATGTCGATGAGGATCTTTCCGGGTCCGGCTGCTTCAGCGACGCCCTCGGCGCCGAACACCGCGGCACGCACTATATTGGCGTGGTTGAGGCTGAGGATGACGAAATCGCTTGCCAGCGTCGCGCCGGCAACGGAGACGGCGGATGCTGCGCCTTTACCGGCAAGAGCGGATAGCTTGGCGCTGTCGAGATCGAACACCGTCACCGCCTGCCCCTCCTCGAGAAGCCGGGCCGTGATCGCCGAGCCCATGATGCCGGCGCCGATGACGGCGATCTTTGCTGGGGCTTGCGACATATCTCACGTTCCCTTCATTTGCTGAATCTGCGCCCCGATCCCCATCTCCGCCAGCCGTGCACACGCGGCGTCCATGATCGCGTCCATCGTAGCAGCGATGTTGACCGTCACCACGCCCTGCTCGGCCGTGGGATGTTCCAGTGTCGCGAACTGGCTGTCCAGCAGCGAGGGTGGCATGAAGTGACCGCGCCGCTCGCCGATCCGTTGCCGCAGCAATTGGTGCGATCCTTCCAGGAACACGAAGACCAGATCGCCTCCGGCCGCCTGGCGAAGGCGATCGCGATAAGCTTTCTTGAGTGCCGAGCAGGTGACGACAAGGCCATCGCCTTGTGCCGTACGCAGCGCCTTGCCGACAAGGTCCAGCCAAGGCCAGCGATCGGCGTCGTCAAGCGGAACGCCGGCCGACATCTTCTCGACGTTCTGGCGCGGATGCAGCGCGTCGCCCTCGACAAATTCGATGCCCAGGCGCGCGGCGATGCCCTCGCCAATGCTGGTTTTGCCGCAGCCGCTGACGCCCATCACCACGATGAGCGCCGGCTCAGAGGCAGGTCGTGATGCCGCCATCGACATAAAGCGTATGACCGTTGACGAATGACGAAGCCGGGCCGGCGAGGAAGACCGCCGCGCCAACCAATTCGTCGACATTGCCCCACCTTCCCGCCGGAGTGCGGTTGGCCAACCAGGCCGAGAACTCCGGATTTTCGACCAGCGCCTGATTGAGCGGGGTCTTGAAATAGCCGGGTGCGATCGCGTTGATCTGCAGGCCATGTTTGGCCCAGTCCGCGCACATGCCGCGCGTCAAATTGCGCACGGCGCCCTTGGTGGCGGTGTACGGCGCGATGTTGGTCCGGGCCAATTCGCTCTGCACAGAGGCGATGTTGATGATCTTGCCTTTCTGGCGTGGGATCATGTACCGGGCCACCGCCTGACCGACATAAAAGACGCTCGAAATGTTGGTGCGCAGGAGTTCATCCCACTTGTCGACCGGAAAATCCTCGAGCGGCGCGCGATACTGCATGCCGGCATTGTTCACGAGAATATCGATCGGCCCAAGATTGGCTTCGATGTCGGCGACGCCTTTTGCGGCAGCCTCTGCTGAGGTGACGTCGAACACCGCGCCATCGGCTTTGAAGCCCTTCGCGGCGAGCATTCCAGCCGCCTCCGCGACTTTGTCGGCGTTGCGGCCGTTGAGTACGATCGTCGCGCCATGACGCGCCAGACCCTCGGCCAGGGCAAGGCCGATGCCTTGGCTCGATCCGGTAACCAGGGCTCTAAGCCCAGTCAAATCGAAGAGCGAATTCACTCCAACCTCCCTGCAAGGCAGAACGATTCCAGGCGAACCGATTTTCTTGCTCCGCCTTTCTACCCTATTGACATGGATGTTATCGATAACATAGTCAATAGAAAAGGTGAAAATTCGGAGGAGACCTGCCGGTGACCGACATCCTGATGATAGGTCCTTACCCCGCCTGGGACATGGAAGACCTGGAAGCAAAATACCGGATGCATAAGCTCTGGGAGGCGACGGACAAGGACGCGCTGCTCACCGGAAAGGCCGACGCCATCCGCGCCATCGCAACGCGCGGCGAACTGGGTGCGAGCGCCGCGCTCATGGCAAGGCTGCCTAAGCTGGAGATCGTCTCCTGCTACGGAGTGGGCACCGACGCGATAGACCTCGGCCACGCCAGGGCGAACGGGATCCGGGTCACCAACACGCCGGATGTGCTTACCGAAGACGTCGCCGACATCGGCATCGGTCTTCTGCTATCGGTGGCGCGCAATATCCCTCAGGCGGATGCCTATGTGCGGAACGGAAGCTGGACCAAGGGCAATATGCAACTCGTTACCCGCGTCTGCGGCAAAAAGCTCGGCATTGTCGGCATGGGCCGGGTCGGCGCCGCGGTGGCAAAGCGCGCGGCCGCCTTCGATTGTGCCATCTCGTACTACGACATCAACAGGCGCGGCGACCTACCTTACGCCTATGTCGGCGACCTCGTGGACTTGGCGCGCGACAGCGAATTTTTGATCGTAACACTCGCCGGAGGCGAAAGCACAAAAAACATCATCAACGCCTCCGTCCTTGAAGCGCTCGGTCCTGACGGCATTCTCGTCAACATCTCGCGCGGCAGCACGGTCGACGAAACGGCGCTGCTCGCAGCCCTGGAATCGAAAACAATCAAGGGAGCGGGGCTTGACGTCTTCTGGAACGAGCCGGCGATCGACGAGCGCTTTCTGAAGCTCGGCAATGTCGTGCTGCAGCCGCACCACGCCAGCGGCACGGTCGAAACAAGAAAGGCGATGGGCAGGCTCGTGCGCGACAATCTCGCCGCCCATTTCAGCGGGCAGGCCCTGCTGACGCCGGTCGTTTAGGAGGCGCGTCCATGAAGTCGCTCGTCATTCATGCCGCAAGGGATCTGCGGATCGAAGAAACCGACCCCGGCGCGCTCGAACCCGGACAGGTCGACATCGCTATTGAGGCCGGCGGCATCTGCGGCTCCGACCTGCATTACTACAACCACGGCGGCTTCGGCGCGATCCGGCTGCGCGAACCGATGATCCTCGGCCACGAAGTCGCTGGCACGATCAGGGCGGTCGGGGAGGGGGTTTCCTGCCTCGAAACAGGCGATCGGGTTGCGGTCTCGCCGAGCCGGCCGTGCAATGCCTGCCGCTATTGCCTTAAGGGCCAGCAGAACCAGTGCCTCAACATGCGCTTTTACGGCAGCGCCATGCCTATGCCGCATATCCAGGGAGCATTCCGCCAACGGCTGGTCGCCGACGCCACGCAGTGCCACCGGATAGCAGACCACGTCTCGATCAACGAGGCGGCCTTCGCCGAGCCGTTCGCGGTTACGCTGCACGCCGTCAACCGGGCGGGTTCGCTGTTGGGCAAGCGGGTTCTCGTCACGGGCTGCGGGCCGATCGGGGCGCTCTGCATCATCGCCGCCCGCGCGCACGGGGCACGGGAAATCGTCGCAACCGATGTGATGGCCGGCGTTTTGAAAACAGCCACGGAAATCGGCGCCGATCGCACGATCAACGTCGCGACCGACGCCGACAAGCTGGCGGCCTACAACGCCGACAAGGGATATTTCGACGTGATGTTTGAGGCGTCGGGCAACGAGCGCGCTGTTCGCGCCGGTCTTGAGGTTCTAAGGCCGCGCGGCGTGCTGATGCAGCTCGGGCTCGGCGGCGACCTGGCGATCCCGCAAAATCTCGTCGTCGCGAAGGAAATCGAGATGCGCGGCACGTTCCGCTTCCACGACGAGTTCGCGCTCGCCGTCGACCTGATCAACCGCCGCCGGGTGGATGTGAAACCGCTGCTTACAAGGATCTATCCGCTCAAGGAAGCCGTCGCAGCCTTCGAGATCGCCGGCGACCGCAACAAGTCGATGAAGGTCCAGATCGCCTTCTGAAGGGCTGCGCTACCGGAGCGAGCCGCTCACAGCATATCGGCGCCGATCGCTGCCAGGACGGCGCGCGACGTCGATGTCCTGCTCGCCGCTTCCCGATCCAACGCCAATCGCGCCCGCAAGCCTGCTGTCGAAGCGGATGGGCAATCCGCTGGGAAGACAGCTCACGCCGCCCTGCGATGCGACTGCCGCCGCTGCCTCGAATGGTATTGCGCCTGTCGCGGCGTCGATGGCTGCCGCCGTGCGCGCCTTTGCCCGCGCGGTATGCATGCTCAAATACCTGGCGCCGTCCATGCGCAGGCTGGCGATCGTCTCGCCGCTGGCGTCGACCACGACGAAGCATTGCGGGACACCCATTGCGCTTGCTGGCGCCATGCCTGCGCTCAGCGCCTTCATTGCGCCGTCATGGCTCAGACTTAGGGTTTCGCGGAACATCGCCAGGGTGCGGCCCCTATCGCCGGAATGGTTGAGTGTTAGGCGCTTTCCCGCTCCACCACCTTGTAGCTGGTCAAGATAATTTCCTGGGACAAGCCGTTGTCTTCGCCCTTGATCGACTGGATCAGCTTGCGTGCTGCCTGTTTGCCGATGCCGTAGCAGTCCACGTTCACCGTCGTGAGTGTCGGATGGCAGTAAGCTGCAATCTCGAAATCGCCGAAGCCGGCGATCGCGATGTCCTGCGGAATCCGGATGCCCCGGCGCTTGCACTCCATCACCGCACCAAACGCCGACAAATCCGAGACGCACAGCGCGACCTCGGTATCCGGCCAGCGCTCCAGCATGCCGACGACCGCCTGTCCGCCCTGCTCGATCGAAATTGGAGGCACGCCGAATGAAACCAGGCGGCCGGGCGGCAGGCCGAGTTCCTCGATCGCCTTGACGAATCCGGCCCGCCGCTGGCTGCCGCGCGTATCCCGTGACGTCGTACCGCCGATATAGCCGAATTTCCGGTAGCCTTTTTTCGCCAATGTCCTGACGAGCAGCGCCATCGCTTCCTCATTTGAGAAGCCGACGACCTGATCGATCGGCTTCGGCGGCAATTCCCACGTTTCAACCACCGGAATGCCCGCGCTTTCCAACATGCGCCGTGTAAGATCGGTATGTGTGCCGCCGGTCAGGATAATGCCCTCCGGACGTCGGCGAAGCATCGCCTCGATCAGCCTTTCTTCCTTTTCCGCCGTGTAGTCGGTGTAGCCGAGCAGAAGCTGAAGACCCGTATTCTCCAGTTCGTCGGTGATGCCGCGGGCGGTGTCGGCAAAATTCGAATTGTTGATCGAGGGAATGATCGCGGCCACAAACCCGGTCTTGCGTGACGACAGGCTTCCGGCAGACTGGTCGAGCACATAACCAAGCTCGTTTACCGCCGCCAGGATCCGTTCACGGGTTGCATCCGAGACGCGGCCGTCCTTCTTGAGCGCTCGCGATACCGTCATCGCCGAGACGCCGGCCCGGCGGGCCACGTCAAGCATCGTCGGCGCCTGGTTCTCGGGAGATTTGGCGTTCAGTCCCTTGGGCATCATGGCGCTCCGCAAGCCGGTTGCGGGACGCACGCTAACGACGGAGCGTGCCATGGATTCATCGCGCGCCCGTCCTCATGCATGCCCCCTTGGAAATCAGATTACAATTGATATGTTATCGCTATCATACAGCGCTGGCAACAGTTGTGCCGCGGGCCCATCAGCTGGCCCCAACCGGCCAGCGCAGATCCAGCGTGCGGGAGGCGTGAGGCCAATGTTTGAAAATATTGAGGGCACAGGTTTCGAAATGCTCGATCCGCGATTTGCCGCTTGCTTCGTCGGGCACGCGCGCGTCGAGCGGCTTTGGTCGGGCGGGCGCTGGCTGGAGGGCCCTGCGTGGTTCGGGCCGGGCCGCTATCTCATCTGGTCCGACATTCCGAACAACCGGATAATGCGCTGGGATGAGACCGACGGCTCGGTTTCGGTGTTTCGCCAGCCTTGCAATAACAGCAACGGAAACACGGTCGACAATCATGGGCGGCTTGTCACCTGCGAGCACCTGGCGCGACGGGTGACAAGGACGGAGTTCGATGGCGCGATCACGATCGTTGCCGACCGGTTCGAAGGCAGGCGCTTCAACTCGCCGAACGACGTCGTGGTTGCGTCGGACGGCGCGATCTGGTTCACGGATCCGCCCTACGGCATCATGCACGACTATGAGGGCGATTACGGCGAGGAAGAGATCGGCGGCTGCCATGTCTACCGGGTCGATGCGGCGACGGGCGCGGTCACTCGAGTCGCCGACGACTTCGTCAAGCCCAACGGCCTTGCGTTTTCCCCCGACGAAAAACTGCTCTATGTCACCGACACGGGCGCTACGCACCTAGAGCGCGGACCCCGTCACATCCGGAAGCTCCGCGTCGGCGACGAAGGAAGGCTGAGCGGCGGCGACGTCTTTGCCGAATGCGCCAGCGGATTTTTCGACGGCTTCCGGATCGACACGAAAGGCCGCGTCTGGACCAGCGCCGGTGATGGGGTTCACTGTTTCGATCCGGACGGAACGCTAATCGGCAAGATCCGTATTCCCGAGACCGTCGCGAACGTCACTTTCGGCGGAACTCGCCGCAACCGACTCTTCATCTGCGCGACGACTTCGCTTTATGCCGTCTATCTTACGGCCAACGGCTCCAAACTGGGCTGACACTGCAGCAGAACGGTCAGCCATCTCGGGCGTCTGCGACTGCTCGACAATGTTACAACTCGAGCATCGCGGTAGAGCCAAGATCGGGGAGTCGCCGAAGCGAATGTCCCTTAGACCCGCAACCAAGCCGCGAATCTCCTGTATTTCGCGCATTTGGGGCTAACAATCCATGAAACACGCACTGGGCACTTGACATCATGTTATCGATAACATCAATATAGGGCGGTTGGAGGAGAAATGAGATCGGCACGCTCGCAAATGCGGGGCTAAGGCCCGCGGAGAACGCCTGTGCAGTCGCCAAGGGCAGTGTGCAGATCCAATTTTCCAACATCGAAGCTCTAGGAGCAGACACAGCCATCTGTCCGATCGTGTCAATGCCGGTGGATGCACGGACATATTTGATAGGCGCCTCGCAGTCGGCGCCTCGGGATCTTTCACGGAGGAGAACACCATGAAACCACTTGTCAAAATCCGCGCAATATTCGCCGCGATCAGCCTTGCCGTCCCAATGCTAGCGATGGCCAACTCGCCCGCCAGCGCCATCACTCTGGAAGAGATTACGTCACGCGGCAGCGTCCGAATCGGCGTCGTGACCGGCGCGCCTCCGATGGGCATGGTCGATGAAAGCGGCAATCCAACGGGCTACGACGTCGACGTCGCCAACCTCATTGCCGGTTATCTTGGAGTGAAGGCGGAACTCGTTCCGCTGACGCCGCCGTCGCGAATCCCAGCCCTGCAAACCGGCAAGGTCGATTTCCTGGTGGCCACACTGGCGCCCACCGGAGAACGGGCCAAGACCGTCATGTTCACCCAGCCCTACAGTGCCTTCAACATGGTGATCGTGTCTGGCCCAGATCAGAAATTCGCCCAGCTATCAGAGCTCGAAGGCAAACGCGTTGGCGTCAATCGGGGCTCGTCGCAGGAAGCCGCATTGCGGCGGGTCGCTGTGCCAGGGCTCGAGATCGTCGTGTTCGAGGACGATTCGACAACCGCTCAGGCGCTCTTTGCCGGCCAGGTCGATGCGACCGCGCTCCCCTCGACGGTTGCCAACGCCATCATTCAGCAGCGGCCGGACGCCGGTCTGCAGGTCGGCTTCACCTTTTTCCGGCAAGGCAACTCCATGGCCACCACGCTCCAGGATTTCGAGGTGCACCAGTGGCTCAACACCGCGATCTATCTGATGAAGAATTCCGGCGAACTTGACGCCATCGCGACGAAGTGGACGGGCACCCCGATGCCGCAACTGCCTTTGTTCTGATCTCACGAAAGGTTGCCGGACGATCTGCGTCCGGCAAATTCGTTGGTGACGTTCCGATCGAGGACCAAGAATGTCTTACACATTCCAGTTCGGCGCTATCGCGCAATACACCGACGAGATTGTCGCTGGGATATGGCTGACGATCATGTTGTCCGCCGCCTCCATCGTGATGGGAAGTTCGTTCGGCATCGTTCTCGCGTCGCTGCGTTCGATGCACGGCCGGGCGGTACGGCTCATGGTCGATGCGTATGTCGAGATCATCCGCAACACGCCATTCCTGGTTCAGCTTTTCATCATTTATTTCGGACTACCCGGCGTTGGTCTGCGGGTTAGCGCAACGACGGCGGCGCTGATCGGCATGACGATAAACCTCGCAGCCTATTCGACCGAAATTATCCGAGCCGGCATAGAAGCCATCCACAAGTCGCAGATCGAGGCGGGTGAAGCGCTCGGGTTCACGTCCTTTCAAATCTATCGCCATGTCATCATCATGCCGGCAATCGCCAAGGTGTATCCGGCGCTGTGCAGCCAATTCGTCCTGATGATGCTTGCTTCAAGCATCTGTTCGGCGATTTCGACCAAGGAACTCGCCGCTTCCGCAGCCTTTGTCGAATCGCAAAGTTTTCGTTCGTTCGAAGTCTATATCGTCGTGACGCTGATCTATCTGGCTCTCGCCCTGGCGTTGCGCGCGATACTGGCGCTCGTTGGCTGGGGCCTGTTCGGGCGCCGTGTGGCGCGCAAGGCGACGACCTCCCTTGCGGAGGTGCAGGCATGACGCTCCGGACTTTCGGCTTCAGCGAATTCGGTTTCCTTCTCTCGGCGCTGCAGTGGACGATCCTTTTGACCGTCATTGCGCTTTCCGGTGGCGGTTTTATCGGCTTTATCATTGCACTCGCGCGGACCTCGACACGCAAGGCCGTGCGGGTTGCCGCCGCCACCTACATCCAGATCATCCAGGGCATTCCCGTGCTGATGATCCTGTTTCTTTCGTATTACGGCCTCAGCCTCGCCGGCTTTCAAATGCCGCCCCTGGTCGCAGCCGGCGTTTCGATGACGATCTATGCCTCGGGCTACCTTGCGGAGATCTGGCGCGGCTCCATTCAGGCCGTGGCCAAGCAGCAATGGGAGGCGTCGGAATCCTTGGCGATGACGCGAGCCCAGCAATACCGCTACGTCATCCTGCCCCAGGCCCTACGCATCGCGCTCCCTTCCACCGTCGGCTTTGCCGTGCAGGTGGTCAAGAACACGTCGATCACCTCGATCATCGGCTTCGTTGAACTCGCCCGCGCCGGGCAACTCATCAACAACGCGACGTTCCAGCCGTTCCGCGTTTTTCTCGCAGTCGCGGCTCTCTACTTTGTCGTCTGCTATCCGTTGTCCCAGCTGTCGCGTCTGCTGGAAAGGAGGCTCCATGCCGGAAGTGCTTATTGATAATGTCCACAAGAGCTTCGGAGCTGTCGAAGTCCTCAAGGGCGTCTCGCTGTCCGTCAATCGGGGCGATGTGTTTGCGTTGATCGGCCGCTCCGGTTCCGGAAAAAGCACGCTTCTGCGCTGCATCAACGGCCTGGAAAAGATCAATTCCGGCCGCATCGAAGTTGCCGGCCACGCCGTTGGCCGAGACCCGAAAGAGTTGCGCAAGCTGCGCACCGATGTCGGCATCGTCTTCCAAAGCTACAATCTCTTTCCGCACCTGACGGTGGCCGAAAACATCATGCTGGCGCCGCGGATCGTCAAATTGGTGTCGAAAGCTGAAGCCAAAACCACTGCGGAGGAAGTTCTCGGCATGGTTGGCCTGTCGGAGAAGTTCGACGCCTATCCCGACCAGCTTTCCGGCGGCCAGCAGCAGCGCGTGGCGATCGCCCGCTCGCTCGCCATGCGTCCCAAGGTGATGCTGTTCGACGAGGTGACGTCGGCGCTCGATCCGGAACTGACCGAGGAGGTGCTGAACGTGCTGGAAACGCTCGCCCGTAACGGAATGACCATGCTGCTCGTCACCCACGAGATGGGTTTTGCCCGCCGGGTGGCGACCACAACGATTTTCATGCATCACGGAAAGATCTGGGAAGAGGGGCCTTCGGTTGAACTCTTCGGCAGGCCGAAGACCCCGGAACTGCAGCAGTTTATTAAATCGGACGTGAAGTAGCCCGGCAAATCAGGCCGGGAGCCGCCACATTCGCACACGACCTGTACCGCGCAATTCCGTTTCCGCGAGAGGGTCGCAAGCAAAATTTGGTCCAAGCAGTTTGCGAGTTGCATCCGAAATACGGATTTCATCGGGCTCCGCTGACGTTTGAATACGTGCGGCGAGATTAACGGTCTCGCCCCAAAGGTCATAGGCAAACCGCCTTTTGCCTATGACGCCCGCGACGATTGGTCCTGAGTGAATTCCAATTCTGAGTCTTATCGGTTCTCCTGCGAAGCGTTCGTGCTTAACCGCCTTCCGCAGTTCAAGTGCATAGTGCGCAAGAGCTTCTGCATGATCGGATCGCGCGACGGGCAGGCCAGCGACCACCATCACACAATCGCCGATTGTCTTGATCTTTTCGCAGCCGTCTCGTTCCGAGAGCAGATCCGCTGCCTTGAAGAAGTAGTTCAAAATAGCCAGCGTTACCTCGGCTCCGACGTTCCGCGCTCTTTCCGTAAATCCGACGATGTCGGCAAAAAGCACACTCACGTCAGCATGGTTGTCTGCAATTTGCTCGTCGGCCTTTAACCGCTCCGCGATCGACGCCGGAAGAATGTTGAGGAGCAGGCTTTCGGCGCGCTGGTATTCACGCGACAATCCCTCCTGGCTCTGCCGCAACGCCTCGTTCGTCAACTGTAATTTTTCGTTGAGTTGACGCTCCCTCTCTTGCAGGAGTGTCATTTCATAAGCCTTCTGTTGAAGCCGCTGCCTGTTGTCGCGTTCGGCAGTGGCGTCAAGAAAGAGCAGCCATACGCAGGCATTGCCAGCAAAAAGATGAAGGTCCGCGACACGCCCGCTGGGCAGTTCGACCATGGCCATATGATATGGAAGCTCCGGGCAAGGCAGCAAACCTTCCATGAACGCAAGCTGCTCGGCAACGGGCTTGCCAATGCAAAGTGATGATAGGCCGTAATGTTCAACACTGCCGCCCTTCTCAGCGATGCAAAGCTGGGCATCAATTTTCAGATATGCGACAGAGTGCTCGTTGGAGAAGAAATCGTAAATCCAGCTTCTGACTTCTCTTGGCAATCCACGCATGGTCTATTCGGTGACCATCGAAGCAAGCTGGCGGAACGCATCATCAACATATTCACCCGAAAGCGCACTTGTCAGATAGATTTGCCATCCAAGTTGCCTCAGTTCGTTGATCTCACTATCCGATATTGCCCACCGATCGGCCAGATCGGATTTGTTGAACAGCAATACGAACGGCATGGCGCCGAATTCGGCCTCGGCCCGCTCGCGCAGCGTGAGCGCCACTGCTAGGGTAGCGGCGCGGGTTCCATCGACGACAAGCACGAGCCCGCTCGCGCCCCGCACATAGCTGACGCGGAACGACCCGATATCGTCTTCGCCGGCCAGATCCCACAAAATCAGATCCACGGTTTTATCCGGCAGTACAACACTCTTCTTGTCGATTTTCACTCCCACCGTGGTCAAGTAGGTTTCTGAAAAGATGCTTTGCACAAACCTGCGAACCAGACTCGTCTTTCCGACAGCGAACCCGCCCAACATGCAGATCTTTTTTTGCAATAACCTGGGCCCTAGTGGAAGTTTACCGTAACCGAAACTCTGCGATTGGCGGAGCTCCCGGTTCGGCTATTCTCAGTCTCCGCCGGCTCAAAAGTGCCCGCGCCGCGAACCAAAAGCGATTCCGGAGCGACGCCGCGCTTCTTGAGAAGCGCACGAACTGTCTCGGCGCGGGCGGCGCTGATCGACGCGTTGGCCGTCTCACGGCCCACGGTGTCCGAATGGCCGGTCAACATGAACTGTGCTGTTACGCCTGCCTTGCGGGCGTCCTTGGCCAATTCTTTCAATTGATTCGCCAATTGGTCGAGAACTGGCAGTTGCTCTGGTCCCGGTACAGCCTTGCCAGAATCGAAGAAAATGTCGACCGCTTGAATAGCCTCCCTCAAATGCGTGAGTTCCTGAGGGGTCACCTCGCGCAGCTCGGAAATTTCTAGAGAGAGTCCGTCCGCGGCCAGTTGTTGGGCGGCGACCCGCGCCCGATCTATCCAGGCGGCAGGAGCCTCGCCCACGACAACGATGCGATCCTTGATGATCGAAAATCGTACTGAATCCGGCGGGACCAGCGACGCCATCAGCCGCTTCACCACGAACTTCGGATCAAGGCTCTGATAGAATTGCCACTGCGAATGAACGCGAGCCGGATCAACGTCCGTTCCGGACAGCAGAGCCTGCGGGTCGGCGGCCTGCGGATCTCTCAGGCCGGAAATGTAGAAATGTCCGCCACTCGCCCTTTGTTGGGCGACGATGATTCCCGGTTGGGCCTCAAGACGCGACACATAAGTCTGCCAGTGCTCCGCCGCGCGTGCTTCGGGGCTCACATCGCGAACCTTGGAGAAGTCGAATACCGGTCCGCCTGCCTCAAGCTGTCGGGCCGCTACGCGTGCCCGATCTATCCAGGTGTCGGGAGCCTCACCCTCGGCAACGATGCGATCCTCGACGATCGAAAGCCGAACCGATTTCGGCGGGGTCAGCGACGCGGTTAGCCGCTTCAGCACGAACTCCGGATCAAGGCTCTGATAGAATTGCCACTGCGAACGAACGCGGGCGGGATCGACCTGCGTTCCGGACAGCAAAGCCTGCGGGTCGGCGGCAAGCGGGTCTCTCAGGCCGGCAATATAGAATTGGCCATCGCGCATCTTTTGTTCGGCAACGATGATGCCCGGCTGGGTTCCCAGTCGCGACACATAGGCCTGCCAGCGCTCCGCCTCGCGTGCTTCGGGGCTCACATCACGGACCCTGGAGATATCGAATACCGGTCCGCCTGCCTCAAGCTGTCGGGCCGCTGCGCGTGCCCGATCTATCCAGGTGTCGGGAGCCTCACCCTCGGCAACGATGCGATCATTGACGATCGAAAGTCGTACTGAATCCGGCGGAGCTAGCGACGCCGTTAGCCGCTTCAACACGAACTCCGGCTCAAGGCTCTGATAGAATTGCCACTGTGAATGAACGCGGGCGGGATCGACCTGCGTTCCGGACAGCAAAGCCTGCGGGTCGGCGGCAAGCGGGTCTCTCAGGCCGGCA
>NZ_JBVVQV010000012.1:151476-207196 GCF_055811235.1 Mesorhizobium sp. WSM4810
AGCGGGTCTCTCAGGCCGGCAATATAGAATTGGCCATCGCGCACCTTTTGTTCGGCAACGATGATGCCCGGCTGGGTTCCCAGTCGCGACACATAGGCCTGCCAGTGCTCCGCCGCGCGTGCTTCGGGGCTCACATCACGAACCTTGGAGATGTCGAATACCGGTCCGCCTGCCTCAAGCTGTCGGGCCGCTGCGCGTGCCCGATCTATCCAGGTGTCGGGAGCGTCACCCTCGGCAACGATGCGATCCTCGACGATCGAAAGCCGAACCGATTTCGGCGGGGTCAGCGACGCCGTCAGCCGCTTCAGCACGAACTCCGGCTCAAGGCTCTGATAGAATTGCCACTGCGAATGAACGCGGGCGGGATCGACCTGGGTTCCGGACAACAGCGACTGCGGGTCGGCGGCAAGCGGGTCTCTCAGGCCGGCAATATAGAATTGGCCATCGCGCACCTTTTGTTCGGCAACGATGATGCCCGGCTGGGTACTCAGCCGCGACACATAGGCCTGCCAGCGTTGCCCGGATTGCCAGGAAAGAAAGAACCAACCGCCTGCCGGAATCAAAACCAGCAGGACTGCAGCCACCACCAGCCACGGAAATCCCTGGTTTGAGTCCTCCTGCTTCAGTTCAACGCAGGATTGCAACTGCGTCTCTATGCCGGCCAACTGCGAACTGTCGCCGTCAAACTGCTCTAAAGCCTGGGAGTATTCATCATGGATGCGAAACAACACATCGCGAACGATTTCATGTAATTCCTCTGGCGGATTTCCCCGGATCACCGCGACCAAGGTCGCAAACGGTCCAACTTCCGACCAGAGACGAAGCTCTCCGAAACGGATAGTGTCCAGGCCGCTTTGTTCTCTCTCGTTAAATGAGTCTTTCACAAAATCTTGAATAGCACTAAGCATCGAAGAAATGAGTTGAGGATCTTCGCTCGTTGCATTATCGGCTGTTACATGCGCTATCAAAATCCCGGAATTGCGGTTGATGAGAAATACATGCTCTACACGATAGACAAGAGAATGCTTAAGAACAACTTCTGAGAAGCTTGCACCCGTTCTCCAAGCTTCAAATCTCCACTTGAGCCCATGCCAGGTAAATATATGTCTTAGAGTTTCATTCAGCGACTGAAAGGTCTGATCGATCTTTTCCCCGATCGACTTGCGAATTGCCGGCAGAAACACCGGGTATAATATATCCGTAAGCGTGCGCGGGCTCTTCTGGATGGACCGCTGCACGGCCCTCTCGACAGCTGGCGCAAGGGCCTCGCCGAGTTGCGCATGAGGCGCACGTGCGGCTGCACTGGGGAGAACACCCCCCACTGCAGCCGCAAGCTGCTCAGGTTCGTCGAGCAGGTGCGCAACTCGTGAAAGCTCCGAAATTTCGCGGCCGACCAGCAACTGGCGCAGCGTCTCCATGCGAGGATCGGCGGTTGGAACTCCGTAGAGACGCGCACGGTAGTCCGGATCGACGTTCCGAGCAATTTCGACCAAAAGATTAGCCAGAGCCTCGCGATCAATCTCTGGATCGTTCGAAGCTGCTCTTTGAGGAAGGCTGATTGGGTCGACGGTCGACGTCAAGTTCCGATCAACTCACTTTCCAGCTGCGTTCCGAGTTGTGCTTGCTGCCGACGGGATCCTGATTTAGACATTTTGCAACCTCGACAAACAGGCCGGCCAAAAGATTTCGGTCGGTCTTGACGTTGCTGAGATCGGAAAACATTTTCTCAATCAGCATCTGAATGCTTTCATTCTTTTGCTTGATTTCCTCACGCAGCAATTGATCGCTTCGATTTATCCGGTCCGCGACTTCGCGCTCAAGCTCGCTCAATTGATCCGACAACGCGCGCACCTGCTTTTCAAGCGCCTGATTTTGCTCGCGAAGATTCCGGTCAATCTCCTTGTCGGCCTCCGCTCGTGCATCTTTTTCGTTCCGCAATTGCGCCGCGAGCGATTCGACCTGCTTCTTTGCATTCGACTCGTACATTTCAAGATTGCGCTTGGCCTCGGATTCGACATCCTTGAAGCGCTGCAAGAACCGTTCTTCAAGCTTGGAAAAACGGCGGTCGTAGTCCTGCATCTGGTTGCCGAACAGCAGATCACGTATCTTGTCGACACCTACAGCGTCGCCGGACACCCCGCTCTCGCGGGCCTGGACCCCCATGAAGGCCAGCCCGTTTCCATCTGCATTGCTTATCAGATTTTCGTCCGCTTTACTTGCCGAAGAAGCGGTACTCGAAGATTCCTTAGCCATCCTTATGCCCCTTCATTTGAACACCTGCCACAGTGCAAAACCCAAAAACGCCCAAACATGTCAGCAAAATAGCCGGATCGCAAGCCGGAATCTTCTTGGCTTAAGCCAATTCGTGGGTCCCTTTTACATCTCTTGACTAGCGGCAAATGAACGGGTTCCGAGTTACGTCGCTCGCACATCTCTTCGTGATAGCAGGCATAACCGGCTAAGCTAATCGACCATTTGACGAAATCTACTATAGAAATTAGTAATACAATGTCAGTCTATAGCTACTTGGAACTCAATTAAGTAGCGCATATTCATTAGAAGTATCTAAAATAGCGGGTCTGGCGGTGCACATACTGTCTCGCACCCGGCTGTATACTGCGACGATCAGCTTCCGATGCGGGCCCAACGGTAGAAGGAAGGTCTTGTTTCGCACGGAGAGTGGCTGTTCGAGAATGCACCTCGGAATCGAGGCGTTGCGGTCGATAGCAGGGGAGCAATAGTCCCAATCACTGCAGTCATTCCCCCCAACGCTTCAGTGGGCTTGCATCTATTGCGTCCCGATTGCAAAAGACGTCAGGTTGCCATAGCTATTGCACGATGCCAGGGACCGCAGCTCGTGGTCATGGCGCCGACTCCGGGGATCGACGACATGAGTATGCGGCATGCTTGGCCTTGACGTCCCTCTGCGACAGCTGGCGCCCAAGCTCGGCGGCACGGATGCGAATGCTGCGCCCGGCTTCCAACATCGGTAGCACGACAGGAGCAAGCTCGCTCTGCAGCCAAATGGCGGCGTCGCGGCGGCTCGGAAGTGTTCGCAGGAGACTGTTTGGACGCAGTGTCGCTGAGGACCGTTTCCTTTGGCAGGAAATCGCCGGCTATGTTTCG
The DNA here is from genome assembly GCF_055811235.1 of Mesorhizobium sp. WSM4810. Classification (NCBI taxonomy): domain Bacteria; kingdom Pseudomonadati; phylum Pseudomonadota; class Alphaproteobacteria; order Hyphomicrobiales; family Phyllobacteriaceae; genus Mesorhizobium; species Mesorhizobium sp. WSM4810. The sequence continues at coordinate 154,603 of NZ_JBVVQV010000012.1, forward strand.
GGACTCTTGTTCTACCTTCGAACCAGGCGCGGGTAAGACGGCGTGGCGCATAATCCCTTGGTTTCAATCGTGGTTCCTGCGCACAACGCGGAGGTAACGCTGCCGCGCGCACTCGATTGCCTTGTCGATCAGGAAATAGTGGATTGGGAGGCGATCGTCGTCGACGACGTCTCCACGGACGCCACCGCCGCGATCATCGCCGGCTATGTGGAGCACGATGCCCGGTTTCGGACGTTGAGCGCTTCTGCGTATAGCGCCGCGGGCGCGCGCAATAGCGGGATTTCGACATCGCGCGGACGTTGGCTCATGTTCCTGGATGCGGACGATTGGGTGGACGCCGGCTTCCTTGCGAAAATGCTGGCCGCGCTTGAAGCCGCGCCCGATGCGGTCACCGCCTATTGCGGTTCCCGGCGCGTGATGCCCGATGGCGAACTCACCCCGTCGAGCATCCCGACGGAGGTTGCGATCCAGCCCTTCGAAACATTCGCGCGCCGTTGCCCCATCCGCACTCACGCGCTGCTCGTCGACCGGAAGACAATTGTCGAGTTGGGCGGCTTCGATGTTTCGCTGCGCACCTGCGAGGACTGGGATCTGTGGCAGCGCCTGGCACGTCTAGGCAAACGTTGGGTGATGGTCGACGAGTCGCTCGCTTTCTATCGGACCAGTCCCAACTCGCTCACCCGCAATTCGACACAGATGCTGGCCGATGCGGAAATCGTGATCGCCCGCGGCTTTTCTCCTGATCCCAGGGTCAAAAAGCCAGCATCGGCTCATGCCAATGGTGCGATCGAAACGAACGGCCGCACCGCTTCCGAAGCACTCGCGTGGTTCGCGTTGTGGAACGCCGCGTCGGATTGCGGCAGCGGCCGCTGCTCGATCAGCCCGCAGACCCTGCGCGCGCTCCCGGCAGGACGTAAGTGGGCGCGTGAGATCGCCAAGGTGGCCTTCGATGGCCTTATGGTAGGAAGCCTATCGGTGCCAGCGCAATTGGCTGCCAGATGGGACAGGTTCGGCGGCTCCCTCACCGAGTTGATCACCGAACTCGGCAAGGTCTGGGACGATCCCGTCGCGGGTCGCCGCGTCCAGTATCACCTTGAGGAAATGCTTCTCGACTTCGACGATCTTGCCGCGCCGCGCCGGCTGGCGCGGACGCTTGGAATTCGCGTCGATATTCGAAATCCGACCTCGATCGAACTTCCGGAAGGAATCGACCAAATTTATGCCTATCTGATGATGGATGGCCAGATCGAGGCTGTCGTGCAGTTCGGCGTACTCGGGAAAGTGACAAGGCGCCATTGGATTGAATTGGCCCGGGATTTCGTGCCCCCTGAGCGGCTTATACACAGTGCCGCGCGGCTTGCGAGGCGACCGCCTGTACGTGCCCCGCAACAGGGCGCCCGTGCCGACATGTCAGACATATCTGCAGCCGAGGCATTGTTGTCCATCGCCGGACGCCGGTCCGATCGGCACAGCCACTTCGGCAAATTCGCGCGGTTGGCCGCGGAAGCGCGGAGGCTGGTTCGGTCGAGCGCCGAAGCTACAGAGCCGCTTGCACCACCGCGCCGTGCATCGGCTGCGGATGGGCACGACGATGATCGCAGGTCGTTCTGGAATCGCCGTTTCGCGACCGAGGATCCCTGGAACTACGGTTCGTCCTATGAGCAGGAAAAGTATGAGCGGCAGCTCGAAATTCTGCCTGCCGGTCCGATCGGACGGGCGCTCGAGCTGGCCTGCGCGGAGGGGCACTTCACGCGGCAGCTGGCGCCGCGAGTGGCCCATTTGACCGCAACCGACATCTCCGCCGTCGCTATCGGGCGAGCGCGCGCGCGATGCAGCGATCAGCCGAATGTTGAGTTCGGCGTACTGGATTTCTGCGCGGACACGCTGCCTGGTGAGATGGACCTGATCGTGTGTTCGGAAGTGCTCTACTATCTGGATGATCTCGCCGAGTTGCGGCGCATCGCCAAAAAAATCGTCGAGGCATTGGCGCCTGGCGGCAGTTTCATCAACGCACACGCATTCGTATTACGCGACAATGTTGAAAGGACCGGCTTCGACTGGAACACATTCGGTGCACAAGCGATCTCAGAGACGCTGGCAGGGACCGAAGGCCTCGTCCTCGATCAATCGATCCAGACCGAGCTCTATCGCATAGACCGCTTCCGCCGCCTGTCACCGGACGAGGTGGCGACGGAACCGATGATCGATCATGCGCCAATCCGCGCGCGCCTCGAAATCGGCGTCGCGCGAAATATCGTCTGGGGCGGGGCGCGGGCCCTGCGCCGCGACGTTGCGCGTAGCGAGCGGCGGCAGCGTATCCCTGTCCTCATGTATCACAGCGTCGCCGATGAAGGTCCGGCCGCGCTCGCCCGTTTTCGGCTCACGCCCGCCGCATTCCACAGCCAGATGGCATGGCTGCGCGCCAATGGGTTTCACGCGATTAGGTCCGAGCAGCTGGAACGGTTCATCGCCAGCCGTCAACCTTTCGCTGGCCGCCCAGTGCTCATCACCTTCGACGACGGCTTCCAGAACTTTGCCGACCATGCCTGGCCGATCTTGCGAGCGAACGACCTGACCGCGGAAGTGTTCCTGGTGACGGACCTAGTGGGTGAAAGTGCACTGTGGGACGCCGACAGCGGTCCGCCGACACAGCTTATGGACGCCGGGACGGTGCAACGCCTCGCCGCCGAAGGTGCGTTCTTCGGAAGCCATCTGGCGACGCATCGCGCCATCGATGGTCTGTCGAGCTCCGACCTGGCCGCCGAGCTCCTGCGCTCTCGCATGTTCATCGAACGGTGGACCGGTCGGCCAACCACGGCGTTCGCGGCACCCTTTTCTGTCACCGACCGACGGCTTGGCCGGCTGGCCAAGGAGTGCGGCTATCGGATCGGCTTCGGCGGCAGACACGGGCCGGCGGACCTCGATTGCGATCCCATCGACCTTCCGCGCATCGAGATTCGCGGGGATCGCTCACTCGATGACTTTGTAGCCAAGGTCGAGGCCGTGCTCGAAGAACGGTGAACTCGTCTCGTCAGTGTCATTTCAGTGTCCCGCCCGTTTACCTTACCTCGTTCGCAAGTCTATTGGGCGACTTGGGACACGGCTGACATCAGCTCCTGCGGGCTTGGCGCCCCAAACATGTATCGCCCACCCTCTGGAACCTCCGTGAAGCTCCAGCGGACGATCCCCTGCCGGTCCAGCAGGAACTGACCGACCAGTTGTCCGTGTCCCGTTGCCACCATCTGCTCGTCGGCTTCGGTCACTTCGTAATGGTCCATCTTGTTGAGGATTTCGGTGGCCGCAATAGGATCCATAGGACCGGGCAACTCGCCTGGTACGTCGACCCGCATATCCTTTACCGCTGCCATCGAGACCTTGTACGGCCAGTTCGTCTCGTTTTGGGTGAATTCGAGATTGGGCAGTCCAAAAGCACGATGTGAAGCGCGCTCAGGGTCGGAGGCCGCAAGCAGATTCGGCATCGGGTGGTAGCGGAAATAGAGGCGCGCCCGTTCGATCGGGGTGTTGACCACCGTCAGGCTCTCCACGCCCTTTTCGCGCAGCTCCGGATCAAGCCGCGCCTGGGCGGCGATATAGCGCCGGCAAAACGCACAATGCAGACCTCGAAACAGGCCGACCAGCACCGGTTTTTGTCCGCGATAGTCGTCAAGCGCGATCTTGCCTTCCTGGGTAATGGCGTCGAGTACCAAGTTCGGCGCACGGTCGCCCGGTTGAAGCGGTACCAAGTCACTACGCGCGGACATTTCCAACCTCCAACCCGGCTAGTCGAGAAAAGGCAGCACCACAAGCGCTTCCGGGTCGAGCCCGTGCTGGGCGCATATGCCCTGCGCCAGGGAAAAGTAGCGTTCGGCCTCGGCCAGATTGTCGAGGTCGAGATTAAGCGTTGCGAGACCATCATAGCACGGAAACAGCAGTTGGGGTTCGCCCGTTTCGCGGGCTACGTCCAGTGCTTCGTGGAACAAGCCGACCGCCAGTTCCGGACGGCCGTGGCACTGGTGGATCTGCCCAAGCACGATCAACGGCACCGCCAGGTGCTCGCGCTGGTCGAGCGCCCGGTCGATCTCGATGGCCTTCTCGGCAGCAGGCACGCCCTCCGTTGGACAGCGATCCGTGAAAGTACAACAAGCGACAGCCAGATTGGCGAGAAGGCGCGCCTGGAAACCCAAATCACCAATATGGCGCGCCACTTCAAGACCGCGCCGACAGACCTCCATCGCCTGTGCCGGATCGATAGTCGTGTAAAGCACGCCGAGATTGGTGTAGCCGCGACAGGCCGCGCCCAGTAGACCGGCGGCTTCGGCCAATTCAATGCTACGCTCAACCTGTCGCACGGCTTCACGGCTTCGCCCAAGGCGAGCCAGCGCAACAGCCTTGGTATTAAGTGCCTCGGCGGTCACAAGAGTGGCATCACATCCTACCTCGGAGACATGCTCCGTTGTCAGAGTGCGTACGCAATCCAGCGCCGCGTCTGCCCATTTTACCGCGAGAGCGTGATCTCCGCTACGGAACGCCTGTCGGCCACGTTCTTGCCAGAGTTGCGCTTGCTCGATCGGAGCATCCGCTCCATCGAGGAGCGCTGCCGCTTCAGCATAGCGGGATTCTGCGTTGTCCCGCTTGCCGACGTCCCAGAGCAGCCGACCGATCTTACGCAAAACTCGCGCCGAAGCGACACGATTGGCTGACTCGCGGTATGCCTGCAACACCGTCTCGTAGTGGTGGTGCGCGATCTCGCGGCGGCCTACCGGGCCGCTCAAATCGGCAATGCGCTCTGCAATTGCCAGTTTGAGCGGTGTTTGCCCGATCGCGCCCAACGCAGTCAGTGCTCGATCGTAGAAACGAAGGGCGTCGTCGTTGGCGTATATCATGCGAGCGCGATCGCCCGCCGCCTGCAGGTAATGCGCGCCCTTCTCCCGCTCGGCGCTCTGTGCGAAATGATAACCGAGCACGGTCAAATCCTCGAGCCGTTCCGGCTTGTCGCCGCACAGTTGCTCCAAGGCAGCGCCGACCCGCCCGTGGATGTCGGTCCGGCGTTGCAGGAGCAGATTCTGGTAGATCACGTCCTGCAGCAGTGTTTGCGTAAAGCGGTAGCCTTGCGACGAGACCGAGCCTGATCCGGCAATTTCCTCGATGATTTCCGCATCGCAAAGCAGTTCGCAGCCGGCTTCTAGCCGGCCAGGGTCGGCTGTGACGGTTTTCAGAAGTGTGGCATTGAAGCGCGGGCCGATTACCGCGGCTTCCTGGGCCAACCGGCGCGCCTCTTGGGGCAGCCGGTCGACGCGAGCAAGCAACATTGCCTGGATAGTGGCGGGAATGCCGGTTGCCACTTCGCCTGCCACAGTCCGCCATCGCTGGCCCTCGCGCATCAGTACACCGCGATCGATAAGGCCGCGAACGATCTCCTCTACAAAAAAGGGGTTGCCGCCCGCGCGCTCGAGGATCTGGTCGAGAAGCCCTCCCGCGGAGTTTACCCAGCTCTCGCCGAAAAGCGCCGCCAGCAGGCTGCGTCCGTCATCGCTGTTGAGGGGCGAAAGCCTCAGCGCTGTGTGACTGACCCGACTTGAGTCGAGCTGGTCATTGTCCGGCGCCGGACGATGCGTGACCAGCACCATCAACCGCGTGCGCACTAACCTGTCCATCACGAAACGTAGTGCCTCGAGCGACACGGCGTCGGCCCAGTGCAGGTCTTCGACGACAATCAACAGCGGCGACAACGCAAGCCGCCGTTCGATGATTGTGCGGACTGCGTAGAGAATTTGCCGCCGCAGCTGCTCGGGCTCGACATGCTGCAAGGTGGTATCGGGGTCGCCAAGGCCAAGCACATGGTAGAGCAAAGGCATCAGCCGCTTCGCCTCCTCGCCCTGCAGGCCGAGATCGGCAAGCAAGCCTGCGAGCTTCCCCCGCATTTCGTCCCCATTGTCGTTTTGCATCATCCCGGCAGCGCTGCGCACCACTGCGCCCAAGGCGCCAAATGATTGTTCGCCCAGCGGTGAGCACGTGGCCTGCCGCACGGCGACGTTGCGAAAACGATCCTCGTCGCCGACGCGGGCGACGAACTCGTTCACCAGCCGCGATTTCCCGATACCGGCTTCTCCGACGAGGCGGACAAGTTGGGCCGAGCCGCCGCACGCCTGGTCAAGGCTCGCCAGCATTCTATTGAGCTCCGCACCACGACCTATTATCGGCGCACTGAGGCCGAGCGCCTCGAGCCCACGCGCTGCACGCGGCGCCGCAAGCGGTGCATCCAGTCGATGGACGAGCACACTGCCAGCCTTGCCGCGAAGCACGACATCACCCAGCGACTCGTAAGAGAAGGCGTGCCGGGTCAGCCTGTGAGTGAGCTCGCCTACCAGCACCTCACCCGGTGCGGCCAGCGATTGCAGGCGTTGCGCCGTATTCACTGTATCGCCGGTCACCGAATAGGATTTGGCGGTGCCGACGCCCAATCCGCCAGTGACGACCGGACCAGTGTTTATGCCGATATGGAGCGACAGAGGCGAGCCGGAGTGGGGGGTGCTTTCGCCGAGCCGCGCCGTCCGGGCGATCATGTCGAGAGCGGCGCGAAGCGCACGTTCCGGATCGTCCTCATGCGCGACCGGCGCACCGAACAAAGCGAGCAGTGCATCGCCGATGAATTTGTCGACGAAACCGCCAAAGTTTCGCACGGCCGCCGTCAATTCCTTGAACAGTTCGTTCTGCAGCGCTTGCATGACCTCGGGGTCGAGCTGCTCGCTGAGTGTTGTGAAGCCGCAAAGGTCGGCGAACAGGACCGTTACCGTCCGGCGATCGGCGTCAGAGACGGGATACTGCCCATCTTCGCTTTCGATGTTCGGAAGCAGCGACGGAGTTCGAGAAGGCTGCACAATGGTCCGGCTTGGCGTCGGAGCAGGCCGTTCGACGGCTTTTGCGGGCGCACCGACGCTTGCCCCACATTTCGGACAGAACTCGAAATCAGGTGCGCAGCGGTAGCCGCAACTGGCGCATGGCACGGGCTGGCGCCTGCCACACCTCGGACAGAAAGCGTAACCGCCCTCAACCTCGAAACCGCAGCCCGAGCAGTCCATCGAACAAGACCTCACTAGGGGCCGTGACGGCGTGATCTCGCTACGCACTTCACGGCCAAGGTTCACAAGAATGAACCGATAGCCGTCGACCAGCAAGCGGCAGCGCAAATGGGCATCGAGCGATCCGTGTGGGTCCGGTGGCAGAGCGCTGCCGATCGAGGGCGGAAGCCGTCGTCGAAATCCCGAAAGGCATCAGCGTCGAGGAAGCGGCCGGATCAGACGCCAGAGGCTCACCGATAGATCGCCGTCGCTTGCGGTTGCGCACCAGAAAATCAACCTGAAGTAGGCTCAGTTCTCCTTGATCTCTGCCTGGCCGATCTTGCGCCATCGGGCGTTTTCGCGAACCAGCTTCAGGTCGTCGGTCGCCTCGGCAAACGTCCGCAAACGGTATTGCCGGAGCAGGGCCGGGAAGAGCGCCCCTTCCGGCAGGCCGGCAAGCTGCTCGCGGACCGAGATCTTTTCGTCGATGACCCGCATGCCCCAGGCATTTTCCCGAACCTGCAATTCCGCAGCCAGATCGCGCTCTTCCGGCGCGTTTTCATCTAGCGCAGCCAGCAGGATCGAGTGGAAAAGCGCTACATAACCAATCTGTCTCAGGCCGCCCACAACCCGCACGCGCGGCAATATGGCAAGGACCAGGAACATCAGGAACAAGTTCGGCAGCAGCACGCCGTCCAGCAGCGCCTGCCTGAGATGCGGCCGCTCGAACGGAATGGAAAGACCATGCGGCCTGCCAGGCTCGATCAGGTGCCCGTTCTCGAGGACGAGCTTGCGCACGCGCTCCTCGCGGATGCCCCAGAAATAGGCCGTGGCATTGGGCAGGAACCTGCCAAATGGGCTCGATGCGGCTGCTTGCAAGGCACGTTCGAGACGCTGGCGCCTTGCGGGCTCAAGGAGCAGCCTGGAAACAAGGCTGCCGTCATGTTCCAGATGCCGCGCCATGGCAGCCGCGGCGAGCCGATCATCGATGAAAATCGGCTGGGCCATGCCGGAACGATCCCAATCGGCGACCAGATCCTCGTTGAGGGCTATCAGCGCATCGGCGGCGGTTCCAAACACCTTGTCCTGGCTGGCAAGCAGTGTACCCAGCCAGCGGCTGGCATCCGTTTCGTCGCCCACCGCTTCGAGCGCGCGCTTGTTGAGGGAGACGGGACCGGCCACGCAGGCGCTTTTGCGGCACAGTTTGTGGCGCCCCATTCCAAACAGGTTAACCTTGTCGTCGCCGACATCGAGCCATCCCGGCCCCTCCCGGCCAATTGTCTCCATGGTCATCGTCGTTCCCATGAAGCTGAAGAAGGCCGACAGCCCGTTTTCGACCGCGCCGAGCCAGGCAAGCAGGAGGGCATCGAAGGTGATCCGGTCCATCAGAAGCAGGCAGTGCAGGCCGGACTGAATCACCGGTCTGTGCTCGAATTCTTCGAGGGCCTTGCCGATCTCTTCGGGCTGCATGAACACCTCAAGGCGCTGATGCAGGACTTCGCGCAGGATCGAGCGGGCAGCGATTGCCGGGCCCGATGCAGGCCTTGCCACCGGCCGCCACACATGGCGGGCATAATCTGAAACCGGCGCATTCCAGTTCTGCTCGATGTCACGCACGACTTCCGGGCAGAGCAGCGACAGCACCGCCAGAATTTCCACCGGAGGCGTAGGGGTTGGGTCAAAGACGGCGGTCATTGGTCCCGTCTAGCCGCTTGCGGTGCAAACGCCAAGGGAGACCAGACAACAGCGGATATCAGAACCGCAGCCGGGCCATGCTCAGGAGGTCGTGGTACTGCCCGTCGGTAAACCCGGCCTTCACATGCCGGCCTTCGACCTCGAAGCCGTGGCTTGTGTAGAGACGGACGGCCGGCTCGTTGTCGGCAAAGACGGTCAATTCGACTCGCTTCAGGGCGCGCCAGTTGTCGGCCACGTCAAGCAGCGCGCCAAGTATGGCAGAGCCGATACCCTTGCCGACAAAGGCATCGTCAAGCCCGATATTGATCTCGCCGATATGCGAACGGCGCGGCGAACCCTGCACGACCAGGCTGCCATGGCCGACGACCTTGCCGTCCAACTCGGCAACGATCCAGGTGGTTTCCTGGCCGGACTTGGCGATGCGCCGCTCCACCTGCTCCACCATCTCGAAGGGCATCCTGAGCGTGCCCCAGCGGAAGCCCGGCATGTTGAAGATAGCGCAAAGCGCCTCCGCATCGCTTAGCCGGACGGACCGGAGCTGCGGCTGGATTTTCTTTGGGGATGGCGAGGTCGTGCTGGTCATGGCTTTCCCGGCAAAGGCGATCGGCCCGGCACGATGCACCGGACGTCACCTGAAAATCCAGCGGTCTCTTCAACCTATGACGCCGATTGCGAGCTAAAATACCGAGAGGCGGCGTAGAATTTGAAGACGCCGCTGATGCCGATCCAGCCGAAAAGGCCGAGCCAGCACAATGTCCTGGTCGCTGTCCAGTCAATCCGGTGCACCGCAGCGTCGGTGATAACGAGGCCAAGGATGGCAAGCAGGCCAGTGAGAAACTGCGCCAGGCCGAGCACCAGCAGTTCCTCGCGCGGCGCGCTTCTCCAGACGAGATATACACCGGCCGCACCGGCCAGGAAGATGGCGCTGTAGACCTGAGCATGGAAGGCATCGATCGGCCATGGCCAGAGGCTGCCGAATGTCAGGGGAAACAGCAACAGGCCTAGGCCATAGAGCCCAAGGATCGCCGATTCCACCGGCATGTAGCCGCGCCATGCCGGATTTAAGGTCACGCCTTTTGCAGAAGGACGGGCCTTGGCCCTCCACAGGAACAGCCCGGATACCGCGACAGAAGCGAGATAGACCAAAAACCAGAGCCAGGGCGCTTTGCGCTCGAAGTTGAAATAGCCGAGATTGATGAACGAAACCAGCGACACGATGACGGTGAAGATGAAGGCCATGACGAGCACGAGCCTGCCGGGCGACCAGCGATTCCAGACCAGCAGCGCCGCCATCACGACCATTTCGGCGGTGTAGAAGCCGCCGAGGAAGCGGGCATTGAACGGCGTGACGGCCCAAGGCCAGCGCGGCTTGACCAGCACAGGCGCGAAAAACAGGCCGGCGCCTACGATCAGCACGATGATGACCACCACAGAGAATAGGCGCAGGGCCGCGGGAAATGGCGGGTTGTTGGATGTCGGCATGGGAGAAAGTCCCCAAGATGAATGCCCCATGGACCATCATAGTGCCGCTTGCGGCCGGTGAAAATCCGCCGAATGGAAATTGAACTGTCACCATGCCCATCTATTCGATTGGCCGTAGGATGCGTTTCGAAGTAAGATGGAGTACTGGGACCAAAGACGCCTCCGGGGGCGCATTTTCCGGAGCCTGCACGATGAACGAAGCTCAGGATCTGTTCTCGCTTCTGCGGCAATCGACCGGTGTCGATCCGCAGGCAATCGACGCGATCAAGCGAACCATCGCGGAGGGCAAGGATCGCGAACTTTGCCGCATCAATGCGCCAGCCTTCGCCAGCAAGCATGGCCTCGACGAGGAACGCGCCATAAGCGCCTTTCTCCATGCGGCACGGGTAGGCATCTTCGACATTTCCTGGAATGTTCTATGCCCCGGCTGTGGCGGCGTGCTCGACACAAACGCCACGCTGAAAACCCTGCAGAAGGACGAATACACCTGCGCGCTGTGCTCCGAGGGCTATTCGCCGACCCTCGACGAGATGGTCGAGGTGACATTCACCGTCAGTCCCCGCGTGCGCAGGATTGCCGCCCACAATCCACACGAACTGCCCTTGCTGGAATATTACCGCCAGATCTACTGGGCGTCCGGCGTCGATCTGCCGGAAGAGGATTTCGCGAAAAAGATCGAAGCGTTCTCGCTGGAGGATATCGAGCTTGCCCCCGGCGAAAAGGCGGTTCTGCCCATACAGCTTCCGTCTGAATTCGTCATCGTCTTCGAGCCGGTCACCCATTCAGCACAGTTCATCGACGTGAAGGGCGAACCAACAAAAGAGCGCCGAAGCCTCTCTTTGGTCTTCGACCGCGACCATGTCCAGAACCAGACGCTGGAGATGCAACCCGGCCCGTTGCGCATTTCGCTGGAGAACAGGACCGACACACGCGTGCTGCCGACGGTCTTCATCGCCGGCCAGGAATTGCATGGTCTCCTGGGTAAACGCCGGCCCTTCCTGACCGCCAAGCGCCTGCTCACCAACCAGACGTTCCGCGATCTCTATCGCACGGATACGCTCGACATCGACCAGCGCCTGAAAATCACCAGCCTGACCTTCCTGTTCACCGACCTGCGCGGATCGACCGAGCTTTACGAGCGGGTGGGCGATCTTTCGGCCTTCGATCTCGTGCGCGTGCATTTCCAGGTTCTGCACGAGATCGTTGCGGCGGAGGCAGGCGCGGTGGTCAAGACGATCGGTGATGCGGTGATGGCGACCTTCGCGACGCCTGATCGTGCGATTGCTGCGGCCCTCAGGATGCGCGATGCCATGCGTGAGCTCAACGACAAGAGCGGGGGCGAGGATCTGCTGCTCAAGATCGGAGTCCATGCCGGCCCGTGCATCGCCGTGTCCATGAACGAGCGACAGGACTATTTCGGCCAGACGGTCAACATTGCTTCGCGGGTCCAGAACCTTGCCAATGCACAGGCGATCTTCGCCACTCGTGCCGTGGTCGGCGACAATCTCACCGCCGATCTGTTGCACAGGAACGCGCTGACGCCCGTGCCCCACGACGTCTCGCTGCGCGGCATTGAGCGGGAGATAGCAGTATTTATGATCCCCTGAAGATTTGGCCCCGAAGATTTGGCCGCCAAATGTTTGGGTCGTCTCGGCCCCTCACACGCGCCTGCAGACAAAATAACGATCGGCGGGCACCGAAGGCGGCGGCTGGAGGCGTTGCAACAGCGGGTGGTCGAGGGGCGTGCCGCTGACCGCGAAGCCGCCGACGCGAAGCAGGCGCGCGATCAGATCGGGAAGCCAGGTAGAGGTCACTGCGTCGCGATCGTCATAGCCGGTGCCGATGTCAGCATGAACGAGAGCCGCGTCGATGCCAATGAACCTCTTCGCCGTCTCGCGTATTTCGCCGAGCACGAAGTCTTCAGCGTCGGGAATTGAGCTGGCGTGTGCGCTAAGTTCACGGTCGAACACCACGATCCGGCGTCCGGGCAGGCGCTCGCGCAGATGGTGGTACGTCCGGCCGTTGCCGAGGCCGAGCTCGAGCACCGGCCCTTCCATCTTCGCCACCTCGGGGCAAACCTGATCGAGAATGTCGCGCTGTGCGGTCATCCTGCTGATGAAATTCTCAAGGCGAGTCATATGCGTGTGTGTCCTGAAACCAGCTCAAGAGATCAGCAATGCCCGCGACCAGAGCGGTTCACGGGTGAAACCCGAGGGCGACATGTTAACCGCCGATCGCGTCCCGGCACGTATAGAGGCGAACGATGAACCCTGCAATAACCGAACAGGCTGCCGACAGGATCATACCGGGTGGAGCGGGTGGCCCGGCGCGCGGCGGAATAGCGATCTCACTTGTAGGGATCTGCGGCGTCCCGCAGGCCGTCGCCGAGGAAGTTGAACGCCAGGATGACGAGAATGACGGGGAGCATCGGCAAAAGCAGCCATGGATAGAACGCGATGACGCTGACGCTGCGCGCCTCCGTGAGCAGGATGCCCCAGCTGGTTATCGGCGCCCTCAGGCCGAGCCCGAGGAAGCTCAGCGCCGTCTCGCCCAGGATCATGCCGGGTATGGAGATCGTCGCCGTCGCGATCAGATGCGACATGAAGCCGGGAATGAGATGCCGCCCGATGATGCGGCTGCTTCTGGCGCCCATCAATTGCGCAGCCAGAACGTAATCCTCCTCGCGCAACGCTAGAAGCTTCGAACGCACGGCCCGCGCCAATCCGGTCCAGTCGAGTAGCCCGAGGATGACGGTGATGCCGAAATAGATCAGGATCGGACTCCAGGTTATCGGCATGATCGCCGCCAGAGCCAGCCATAGCGGAATACTGGGGATTGACTGCAGAACTTCGATTATCCGTTGAACGATCAGGTCGAATATACCGCCGTGATAGCCGGCCAGTCCGCCGATGACGATGCCGAGCAGGAAGCTGAAACTGATGCCGACGAGGCCGATTGTCAGTGAAATGCGTGCGCCATAGATGATGCGCGAGAGCACGTCGCGCCCCAGCCTGTCAGTGCCGGCCAGAAAGAGCTGGCCGTTTTCGGCAGGGCAGACAAAATGCCTGTCACCTTCGATCAGGCCCCAGAACCGATAACTGTCGCCCTTGCAGAAGAAACGGATCCGCTGAACATCATCTTGATTCTCGATGTAGTTCCGCTTGAGCGTGTCCATATCCAGCGTCATCTGGCGGCCATAAACGAACGGCCCGACGAACTGGCCGTTGTGGAACAGGTGCACCCGCTGCGGCGGCGAATAGATGTAGTCCATGTTGCGCGTGTGCAGATTGTAGGGGGCCAGGAACTCGCAGATCAGTATTCCGAAATAAAGCGCTGCCAGGAATATGCCTGAAATAACGGCAAGCCGGTGCTCCCGGAATTTCCACCACATCAGCCGCAACTGCGACGCCTGAAAGACCTTCGACTGCTCCGGCGTCATCGCCTCGACCGACTCCAGGTCAAAGGGCGCGGTGGAAACGTAGTGTTGCAGCGGAGCACCCGGAGCGGGCAGCGGCGAATGCGTGCTCATTTGGTGCTACCGCCCTGCAAACGAATTCTTGGATCAAGCAGCGCCAGCGCCAGGTCGGAAATCAGGACACCGATGACCGTCAGGAAGGCGAGGAACATGAGGAACGACCCTGCCAGGTACATGTCCTGGCTTTGCAGCGCCTTGATCAGCATCGGCCCGGTCGTTTCCAAAGACAGCACGATCGCCGTGATTTCGGCGCCGGAGATGATGGCCGGCAGGATAGAGCCGATGTCGGAAATGAAGAAATTGAGCGCCATGCGCAGCGGATATTTGACCAGCGCCTTGAACGGATGAAGTCCCTTGGCGCGCGCGGTCACGACATATTGCTTGTGTAGCTCGTCGAGAAGATTGGCGCGCAGCCGCCGGATCATGCTTGCCGTGCCCCCGGTGCCGATGATCAAGACCGGAATCCAGAGATGGGCGAGGATCGACTTCGCCTTGGCCCAGCTCATCGGCTCGCCGAGATATTGCTGGTCCATGAGATGGCCGATGGATGTGCCGAACCAGATGTTGGCGAAATACATCAGGATCAGCGCCAGCATGAAGTTCGGAATGGCAAGGCCGAGAAGGCCGAAGAGAGTCAGGCCGTAGTCGCCCCAGCTGTATTGATGCGTGGCGGAGTACATGCCGATCGGAAAGGCGATGAGCCAGGTGAAGATGATCGTGACGAAGGAAACCAGCACGGTCAGCCACATTCGGTCCCCGACGACGTCGCGGACCGGCAGCTCATATTCGAAGGAATAGCCAAAATCGCCGCGCAGCATCCCGCCGACCCAGTAGAAGTAGCGAATGACCGGTGGCTGGTCGAAACCATAGTCCTTGCGCATCATCTCGATGCGATCGGAATCCACGGCTTCGCCCTGAGCCCGAAGCTCGGCAACATAGCTGTCGAAATAGTCGCCGGGTGGAAGTTCGATGATCGTGAACACCAGTGCCGATATGACCAGCAGCGTTGGAACCATCACGGCAATGCGCCAGACAAAATATCGAAGCACGCTCAGGACTCTCCAAGCCAGAATGTATCCGGCATGTAGACACCGAAATAGGCGGTCGGGTCGTAGCCGTAGAGCGCCTTGTCAGGCAGATTGCGCAGCCGCGAGGACGCCAGAACCGGCTGATGCGTTCCGTTCACGGTGCCGATCGAAAACACCTGGTCGGTGTAGATCGACAGCATTGAATTCCAGATTTCGGCACGCTCCGTGGCTTCGGTCGATGCCTTCCAGCGTTTAAGCAAAGCCATCAGCTCGACCACAGGCGGAAGATCGGGCGCCTCACCGACCTTGCCATGAGACAAGTGGTGAGCACCCCAGAGCGGCCATTGCAGCTGGTCGTCCATAGTTGGGGCCAACTGGTACGGGTTCATGTCGGCGGTCGGCACGCCATTGTCGATGCCCGACCACATCGACATCATGATCTGGCCGCCAAGCGCGCGGCTGCGGAAGATATCGCGCTGCGAAGTCCGGATGAACAGGGCGATCCCGATCTTGCGCCAGTGATCGGTGATGAGTTCGAGCGCGTCGGTTTCCAGCGTGCTTTCGCCGGCCGTCTCCACTATGATCTGCGCTGGGCGTCCGTCGGGAAGTATCCGCAGGCCGTCATCGTCACGCGTCTGAAGCCCGGCCTCGTCGAGCAGGGCATTGGCCTGGTCGGGATCATGGGCGACCCAGGCTTTCGCGAATTCCGGCCGGTAGAGCGGGCTCTCCGGCAGGACCGTATCGGCACTTTCCTGCCCCAGTCCGTAGAACACGGCCAAATTGATCTCGCGCCTATCCACAGCGAGCGAAAGGGCGCGGCGCACGCGAACGTCACGAAGAAGGCCACGCCACACCTGGTCGGCACAATTCAGATTGGGCAGCAGCGCCAGCCGCGAACCCTGTGTGCGTTTCCAGAGATGCATCTTCACCGGGTAGCGCTTCTCCGCATCCTTCAGGAAGGAGTAGTCGGTGAAGTCAATTCCCATGCTTTGCAGGTCGCTCTCGCCCGCACCGGTCTTGGCGGAAATGATCGCCGGCGAGCTGACATTCATGACAATCCGGTCAACATAGGGCATTTGCCGGCCATTCTCGTCTACTCGATGAAAGAACGGGTTGCGCTCGAAGACGAATTGCTCGGCCGGGGGCTTGGTCCGGTTCCGCCATGGATCGAGCGTCGGCAGTTCCGGGTTCTCCGGGCGATACTGCCGCGACATGCGGATATGCAGGAGCGTCCATTTCTTGGCCCGGTTCTCCTTCATCAGGCCGGCGAGCCGAAATGGATCCTGGTATTTCTTGTGGAACTGCTTGAGATAGGTGGCCGGCAGAACCAGCGATAGCGGCGAAGCAGCAGCAAGCTTGGGCAGGAAGTCGGGATTGGGCGCATCCCAACTATAGCGGACCGTCGACGGATCGACGATCTCGAAGCGTGGCGGCTTGGCGTTCGCCAGCAGGGCAGGGGCAAGCCCGCCTTGCGAAAGCTCATCGTTCAGCCAGACATCTTCCCAGCAATAGCGAAAATCCTCCGGCGTCAGCAGGCTACCGTCAGACCATTTATGGCCTTCCCGAATCTTGAAAGTGAAGACGCGATCATCCGCTACGTCGAAACTTTCGAGAATGTCGGCTTGCAAGTTGAGCTTTTCGTCATAGCCGACCAGGCGAGCATACCCGTAGATCGTCATCATCCGGATATCTTTCTGGCTGCCGATGATCGTGCGCAGCGTGCCGCCATACTGGCCGGGCTGCCGGCCCATCGCGGCGAGGTTCAACGCGCGCGGGCTCTTGGGCAAGCGTTCGGCGAGTGCCGGCAGCGCCTTGGCCTTCAGCTGCGGCTGAAGAAATTCCGGCTCCAGATCGCCGGCGCGCGACGTGCCCGGCAGAAATGCCGAAGCCATAAGTCCAAGGACGGTGCGCCGGCTGATCAATGGCGTAACTCGCTGACATCGGCCGTACGCCGGGCCAGCACGAGGTGGCCGCCGCCAAGGTCGAGCGGCGACAGCATATCCTTGTCGCTCTCGTCGCGGAATTGCGGTCCCCATGCGCTGGTGTCGGAAGCGCCGTCGAGCTTCAGCGTTTTGAAGTCCATCGGCCTGTCGAGATCAGGGAAAGGTACTGCGGCGACCAGTGAGCGCGTGTAGGGGTGGACCGGTTTCCTAAGCAGAATTTCGCGCGGCGCGAGCTCGACGATACGGCCGCCGCACATCACCGCGATGCGGTCTGCCATGTAGTCCACCACCGCCAGGTTGTGGGATATGAACAGGTAGGTCAGGCCCAGTTCCTTCTGCAGGTCCTTCAGAAGGTTCAGGATCTGCGCCTGGACGGAGACATCGAGTGCCGAAACCGGCTCGTCGCAGATCAGGAGTTCAGGCCCCAGCGCCAACGCGCGCGCGATGCCGATACGCTGACGCTGCCCGCCGGAGAAACTGTGCGGATAACGCTTTATGAAGCGCGGATCGAGCCCGATTGCCTGCATCAGGCTCTTGACCGTGACGAGTCGGGACGCGGCATTGCCACGTTGATGGATTTCCAGCGGCTCGCTCAAGATGTTCTCCACCGTCATGCGAGGTGAAAGCGACGAAACCGGGTCCTGGAAGACCATCTGGATTTTCGCGCGCAGCATGCGCAGGGCGTCTCCCTCGGCTTCCAGGACGTCGATCGGACCATCGCTGCCGTTGAAGATCACAGAGCCGCCGCTTGGTGTGACAGCCCGCATGAGGACTTTGCTGACGGTGGTTTTGCCGGAGCCGCTTTCGCCGACAAGACCCAGACACTCACCCCGCCTGATATCGAAGCTCACGCCGTCGACGGCGCGAACAGAGGTTTGATGATCTCCGCCGAACCATCCGGACTTGCGGATGGTGAAGGTCTTTGTCAGATCCCTGACCGACAGCAGGATGTCGTCCGGCCCCTTCGATGCCGGCGCCGTCTGCTTGCCGAGCAAGTTCCCGACATTCACCGGCACCTCGCGGAGCGCCTTTAGCCTTTCGCCAGGCTTCAGGTCGAAATGCGGAACGGCTGCCATCAGGCCCTTCAGGTAAGGGTGGCCTGGCCGGCGGAATATCGCCTCGACAGGTCCCGCTTCCATGATCTCGCCATGGTACATGACCACCACCTCGTCGGCGACATTGGCGACCACGCCAAGGTCGTGCGTGATCAGCAGCATCGCCATGTTCAGCTTGGCCTGAAGCCCGCGCAGCAATTGCAGGATTTGCGCCTGGATGGTGACGTCCAAGGCCGTTGTCGGCTCGTCGGCGATCAACAGGGCGGGCCGGCAGATAAGCGCCATGGCGATCATGGCGCGTTGACGCAATCCTCCCGAAAGTTCAAACGGATACATGTCATAGGCGCGCTTGGGGTTGGGAAAGCCGACAAGGTCGAGCATTTCCTCGGCCCGCGCCTTGCGCTCCGCCCGCGCCATGGGCGTATGAATCTGCAGGGATTCGCTGACCTGATTGCCGACCGTGTGCAGCGGCGACAGTGATGTCATCGGCTCCTGAAAGATCTTGCCGATGCGGCTGCCTCTCAACGCCCGGATTTCGGGTCCGTCACGCGGCATCTGCAGGATATCCTGCGTCGTGCCGGGCTTTTCAGGATCGGAAAACAGGATACGGCCGCGAACATGGGCTGTGTTCGGCAAAATGCCCATCACTGCCTGGCTGAGAACCGATTTTCCGGAACCGGACTCGCCTACAAGCGCAGTGACCTTGCCGGGCAAGACGCGAAGATTTGCACGTCTGACGGCATGCAACGGTCCGCCGATAATGGCAAAAGAGATGCCAACATCCTCGATCCGCAGCAGATCAACACCCGAATTCATTCTCACACCAGCCCCACTCTGGCAGCCCGCCCGGCGGCGGGCCCAGAAAGCGAGACTAACGCATTGGCAGCGCAGAGCAACTTGGATTCGAAATCGGTCGCCAGTTCCCTGGCGGAACCGGCGACCGGACTGCGCACCAAAGGCGTTCGGATCAGATCGTGGCGGTTACTGGAGCTTCCTCCGGTCGGCCGCCGACAGCCGCGCTGCATCGCGATGAAGCAGCATGACCTGCTCGGCGTCGGATATTCGGTCGTGAATCGGCTCCAGCGCACCGTCTTCATCGAGTGCGAGAGCACCCGACAGATCGGGTGAAAGCACCGTCAGCTTCTGTTTGACGCCCGCCAGTTCCTCGTTGCCGAGCGTCAGCCAGCTGTTGGCGCCGCAATAGCTGGCGAAGTCTTTGCTGGCGAGAACGCTGTGCGGATATTTCTTGGTCAGGGTCTGGAGGCGCTGGACCTCGTTTACAGCCGAGCCGAAGACAGAGAATGTGAGCCGGTCCGTAAGCCCGACATTGCCGAACATCACATTGCCGACATGCAGGCCGATGCCAAAGTTTATGTCGCCCAATCCCTGCTCCTTTCTGCGCAGATTGAGATCTTTCATGCGCGCCGTGGCCTTGTGCGCTGCCGCAAGAGCAGCCTGGCAGGCGATCTCGGACTGCGAGCGGTGCCTTTCGCAAGGGAAGACGGCAATGAAGCCATCCCCCAGGAAACTCATGATCTGCCCGCCTCTGCGATTGAAAGGTGCAGCAATGGCATCGAAGAACTGGTTCAGCGTATCGATGTAGATTTCGCGGCCGGAAGTTTCGGCAAGCCTTGTCGAGCCGCGCATATCGGCCATGACCAGTGCGGCCCGGATTGTGTCGCCCTCGCCGCGCTTGATCTGGCCGTCCAGCACGCGCCTGCCTGCGTCGCCGCCGAGATACGTGGTCATCATGTTGTCGGCCAGCTTGGTGAGCACCGCCATCTTCGTTGCGATAGCGAGATGGTTCTGGATGCGCAGCAGCGCTGAAATCATGCTGTCGCTGAAGCCTGCAGCGCTGTCGGTCGACCAGGACCCGAGCATGCCCTGACTGGTATTGCCGTTGAAGGGATGCACGAATGCCATGTAGTCGGTCACGCCCATAAGCCTGAGGTCATCGAAAACAGGAAATTCCGACGGTACCGACGGGTCGAGCCGGCGCCGCAGATGGTCGAGCTTGTTGCTGAGCAGATGGTAGTATGGGCTGGTCAGGAATCTGTCGGAATGAGCGCCGTCCTCTTTGCGGAAGCCTTCCACTTCCATGCCCTGGCCGCGAATCCAGGTGAAGCCAAGCGCGTCATAAAGCGGATGAAGCATCGAAAAGCTCAAATGCACCCGCTTCAGCGGCAGGCCGGCAGCAGCCAGCCGTTCACAAAAACCCTTTACCAATGTTTCCAGGGCGTCGCCCGCCAGCGCCGATTGGGTGAGCCAATCGGCAACCTTATCCATGAGAATGCTGGAAATTTCTGCTTGCGCTGTGCTCATGCTGTCTTGAGACCCGTCGAAGACGAGCCATTCTCCTTTGATCCGCCCCAACACGGTCCGCTAACGACCCCAGGGATAAGACCCTCGAAGTCAATGAAGCCGGCTTTGGGCAAAAGCCGGCGAGGGGCATTATGTGGCGAGGCTGCCGGGGGAGTGCAATCACGATCCTGACATCAGGCAAAAAAACTCGCCGGCTCAGACGCGGTCAGGCCTTCACCACCGTCTCTCGGGCCAGCCCGAGGCGGCCAAAAACATTGCGTGTGTCGATGATCAGAAGAGCGTGATCAGCGATCGCCTGATAGTCGATCGCGTCGTGGTCGGTTGCAATGACGACAGCATCGAAATCCTTCAATGCCGCCTCGGTCAATTCGACCGAGCGCCGCCCCTTGATCGTCATATGCTCCCGTGTGGTCGGGATCTCGGTAACATGCGGATCGTGGAATTCCGCCTTGCCGCCCCATTCCTCGATGAGTTCAATGAGCCGCAACGAGGGGCTTTCGCGGATGTCGGGCACATTCTTCTTGTAGGCGAGCCCGATGATGAGAATGCGCGAGCGGCTGAGCGCCTTGCCGCAGCGCTGGTCCAGCGCCTTCGCCAGTTCATCGACCACATGACGCGGCATGGCCGTGTTGATCTCTGCCGCCAGCTCGATGAAGCGGGTCGGCATTTCGTATTCGCGCGCCTTCCACGTCAGGTAGAAGGGATCGATCGGAACGCAGTGCCCGCCGAGTCCGGGGCCAGGATAAAAAGGCATGTAGCCGAAGGGCTTGCTCTTTGCCGCCTCGATCACCTCCCAGATGTCGATACCCATCGCACCGAGCACGACCTTCAACTCGTTGACCAGGGCTATGTTGACCGAGCGGAAGATGTTTTCCGTCAGCTTGACCGCCTCGGCGGTCGCCGTGGTGGAAACTGGAACGACGGTCTTGACCACGCCCTGGTAGAAAGCCTGCACGAGTATCGCCGCTTCAATGCCGTCGCCTGCCACGACCTTGGGGATTGTCGCGACTTCAAAGCTGCGGTTGCCGGGATCCTCGCGTTCGGGCGAGAAACCGAGGAAGAAGTCTATCTTCGACTGCAAGCCGGTCTCTTCCAGTATCGGCTTGATCACGTCGTCGGTGGTGCCGGGATAGGTGGTCGATTCCAGCACGATCAGCTGGCCGAGACGCAGATGCTTCGCTACGGTGCCTGCCGTGTTCCTGACAAAGGAGAGGTCCGGCTCACGGTTTTTCGTCAGCGGTGTCGGAACGCAGATGATGATGACATCGCAGACGTCCAGTTCGGCAAAATCCGCAGTGCCGCGGAACTGTCCGCTCGCCACCTGGTCGGCAAGGGCTGTCGACGTCACCGCCTCAATGTAGGATTGGCCGTTGTTCAGGCTCTCGACCTTCTGGGCTTCGATGTCGAAGCCGGAAACCGGGAAGCCGGCGCGTGCGATCGCAACTGCCAGCGGCAACCCGACATAGCCCAGCCCGATCACGCCGACTTGCGCGGCGCGCGTCGAAATCAGGTTCAGAAGACGGTCATATGTCGATCGTGAGGCGTCCAAAAATCTGCTTTCCGTCAATTCGGACAGGCCGTCCGCGCCCATGGCGAGGCTCACCTGGTTCCCCAAGAACCCCGAGGCATATTGCGGAAAATCGATTTCCGCAAGCTGTCGTCAGACCGGCACCTTCGCCTTCAGGCTTGCGGCGGCCATCGCATAGCCGCCGGCGGCGCCATCGATGAAATGAACGTGATCGCGCTGCAGTGGCGAGGCGACGAGGCATGTCATCAAGGCCGATTTCTGGCGGTGCAGGCCATAGTTGCAGATGCCCGCCTCTTCCGCCTGTTTCAGCCGGTTCTCGATCCGTTGCAACACGTCCGCGTCAACGTCGATAGTCATCTTCAAGCCGTCGTCGAACTTCCGGAAATCCGAATTGCTGGCCACGTCGCGTTTGTAGATCTTCGGATCGAAGCTGCCGATCGTCCAGCCATATCTATCGGTGACAGCCGTAAGCGTCAGCTGGAACAATATCCACAGCTTCGACAGCCACCGCCATCCTGCCGGCGCCATGGCCCGCGCCTCGATATCGAGGCCGGCGGGCGAAAAACTGTAGGCCGGACCGTTCACCGGCAACGGGTGGCCATCGCGTTCCTGCCCCCCGGCAAGGGCGATGATGTCGGAAGCCAAAGACTGAAAACCGCGCAAGTCGCGCGACGGCCCCGGGATGGCTATGATCGAGACGATTTCGCCGTGCCGGGCGTCGATCGGGTTCCAGCGGCAGGAGAGGCCGGTAAGATCCGGCCGTGTGCCGGCTGGCGCAGGATCGATGCGGTAGCGCCCCGCTTTCATCTCGGCTTCCGCCCAACTGCCGCCACCGCCCGCAAACATGGCATAGAAGACCGCTTCGGAGGCCCGGAACCTCGCCACGCGAACGTCGAGGCCTTGCGCTCTTATATCCTCTATCGGCACGATTGCGGCACGCAAGGTCAGGTCCAGTTCGTCCGCCACCCATCTCTGGACAGCGGCCAGCGCGTTGCGGGTGATCTCCAGTGCCGAGCCGGGAAACGCCACGAGCGCGCCGTCGCCGCCGAAGACAAAGGGAATATCTCGCCGACCCAGCGCATTGAGCAGCGCCGAGATAACGCTGGCGCCGGCCATATTGACGGTTTTATAGCGCCCAGCGTCGATCGCCTTGGTCGAGCCGACGATGTCGGCGGTGGCCAGCGCCCAGCCATCCGGGAGAGGCCGATAGTTATCGATATCGGCAACGCTTTCGAACCTTGCGAAGACCGGCAAAGAAGCGACAAACGGATCGGACGCTGCAGCTGTTTCCATGAGCATCAGATACCACATTCCACTGCTTGAAAGTGAGTCGATCATGCTTCGAAATTGACTTGCGCAGGCTTTCCGATGATAGGGTCCGACGATGCGAATTGCCTTCTACGCGCCGCTGAAGTCGCCCAATCATCCCGTTGCCTCCGGCGACCGCCAGATGGCACGGACGCTGGTCAAGGCGCTGGAGCATGCAGGGCATAGCGTCGAACTGGCATCCGAATTGCGCTTCTATCTACGCGAACCGGTTCCGAAAAGTTTCGATGCGCTCAAGATCGAAGCCCGAGAGGAAGCCGCGCGGCTGACAAAGCTTTGGGATCGTGACGGCAAGCCCGATCTCTGGTTCTGCTATCATCCCTATTACAAGGCGCCCGACCTGATCGGACCCGAACTGGCGTCGGCCTTTGCTATCCCCTGTGTGACAGCGGAAGCCTCCTATTCAAGGCGGCGCAACGCCGGTTTGTGGGCCGACACGCAGGCGTTGGTGGCGCGAGCCGTCGAACAGGCAGCGCTGAACATCTGCTTCACGCAAAGGGATCGTCAGGGACTGGCTGATGCGATTCCCGACGCCGCTCTCGGTCTGCTTTCGCCCTTCATCGACACATCGGCATTCTGGGAAATGCCGGCACGGGGTTGTCCGACGCGCCTCGTTACCGTCGCCATGATGCGCCCGGGCGACAAAGTCGAAAGCTATCGCATGCTGGCGCAGGCGCTCGGTCCGATCGGCCACCTGCCCTGGACCATGTCCGTCGTCGGGGATGGGCCTGCCCGTGACGAGGTCAAAGCGCAATTCGCCGGCTTGCCCGCCGACCGTATCGTATGGCTTGGCGCGATTGAGCCGGCCGCCGTGCCGGATGTCCTCTACAGTGGGGGAATTTACGTCTGGCCGGGTTACGGCGAGGCCTATGGCGTTGCCTATCTTGAAGCACAGGCCGCCGGCCTTCCGGTGGTGGCTCAGGACATCGCCGGCGTGCCGGAGGTCGTGCGGGATGGCCAGACCGGGTTTCTCACCCCGCCGGGCGATGTGGCGGCGTTCGCTTCTGCCATTGAAAGGCTTCTCACCCGTAACGACGAAAGAACCATCATGGCCGCGGAAGCCAGACGTTTCATCCTCGAAGAACGCTCCCTCGGTGTTGCAGCGGGGCGTCTGGCCGAACTTCTTGCGAAGATCCCGGTTTCATGACATCCGATCGGATCTGGCAGCCCTTGGTGGAAGAACTGGCGTGCCGGCAACGGGCGGACCGTAAGGCAGAGTTCTGGCTCCGCGACGATGACGCCGTGGATCCGACGCCTGCGCTTGATCGGCTGCTCGACCTCACCGGTGAATTCGCAGTTCCGGTCACTCTGGCCGTCATTCCGGCCCTGACTGATGAGAAGCTTGTCGTCCGGCTCGACGAGGCGCCGCATGCCGCGGTCGCCATCCATGGCTGGGCGCACCGAAATCATGCGCCCGAGAACCAGAAAAAGCAGGAGCTCGGCGCGCATCGGCCACGCGAGGCGGTGCTCGATGATCTGGCTCGCGGGCTGTCGCATATAACCGGCCTGCACGGCTCACGTGCCGTTCCGATGCTGGTGCCACCCTGGAACAGGATCGACGCCGGCTTGGTACCCAACCTTGGATCGATAGGATTTGCGGCATTGTCGGTCTATGGGCCGCCGAAGCCGGCTCCACTGGCGGTCATCAACAGCAATGTCGACATCATGGATTGGCATGGCACGCGCGGCTGCCGAGATCATGGCCTATTGGTTCAGGCTATCATCGCGCAATTGCAGCGTGCACTCGGCGGCGGCGAACCGGTCGGCCTGCTCACCCACCATCTCGTACATGATGAATCGGCCTGGCTGTTCCTCGAACGGCTGTTCACAGTCACCGCACAGACTGAAGCGTGCGCATGGCTTCCGATCGGGACATTGATCGGGCGCAGCGCCAGTAGAGGAAAATAGCTCAGCGCTTTTTGTGCAACGAGCCCGGAAATTGGAGCGTCTGGCCATCCCGAGCGGCAAAAGCGCCGGCAAACCTGTCTTTGGCCAGTTGCTCGATCTCGTCCAGTTGCTCGTCGGTGCGTGTCGGATCGTGGTGAAACAGCGCAAGCCGCCGCGCACCGGCCGCCTCACAGAGCTTGACGCCCTGTTGCCACGTCGAATGCCCGTTACCGCGGCGGCGTTTCATTTCCTGGTCGGTGTAGGTGCAATCGTAAATGACGAGGTCGGCATCTTCGATCAGGGCGAGCACCGCCTGATCGAGTTTGTCCGGCTCGTGCTCAGTGTCTGTGATCACCGCCACGACCCGGCCGCCCCATTCGACCCGGTAGCCTATGCAGCCGCCCGGATGGATAAGACTGCCGGTTCGGACCACCACCCCATCGCGCGGGCGAAGCACGTCTCCGGATACGAAATCGCGGCAGTCGAGGCTTGCCTTGCAGATCTCCAGTTTCACCGGAAACCACGGCGGCCGCATGAACTCATCGACCATCTGCCGGGTCGTCATGCGTCCTGCAAGATGCCCGGACCAAAGCGTAAGCTTGACGCTCCGGTCATAGATCGGCGCAAAAAACGGCAGCCCGATGATGTGATCGTAATGGCAATGGGTGAAAAACAGGTCGAAATCGGTCACGCCTGACGCCCGAAGTGCGGCGCCGGCAGGCCGTAGGCCAGAGCCCGCGTCGAATAGAAGCGTATGCTTGCCGCATCGCATCTCAATGCAGCTCGTGTTGCCGCCATAGCGAGAGAATTCTGGCCCTGATACCGGAGTGCTGCCGCGCACGCCCCAAAACCTGACCAGGAAAACTTCGTAGTCCATGCTACCCCTTCCCAGTCCCCGTCGCCCATCGTAGCCAAACAACTGCTGCTAGGCGAGACAGGTTTTCTCCGGGGTAACCTTCTCAGCAAGAGGCCAGTGCCATCGCGACGGCGAGGATCGAGCGCACGTCATCCGTTATTTGGTGCTTCGTGCGTCGATCAGATCCGCGGTCGTATGGCTTAGGCGATCGGCAAGAACCCGCAATATCTCGATGGTCATTTCCGGGAACTCCCTCATAAGCCTCAGGAAATGATCCTTGCGGATCCTCAAGACTTCCAGCGGACTTGCCGCTCTGACGGTGGCGGTGCGAGAGCTGTTGCACAATATGGCGATCTCGCCAACAATCGAATTTGGCTCCAGTTCGGCAACTTTTATCGGTCCGCTGTCGGAATCGACCAGAATATCCGCCCTGCCTGAAAGGATGACATAGGCGGCGTCTCCCTCGTCGCCCTGCCGGAATAGGATCTGGCCGGCGCTGTAGCTCACACGATCGGATGTGAACGCAAGCAGCTTGAGCTTTGTCGGGTCGATGGCAGAGAACAAGGGAACGCGTTGCAGCATTGCAACTTCATCCTTGAGCAGCATTGTCGCAAACCTTCCCAAAATTCGCGTTTGCCAGACTAGAGCAATGGACGCCCAGATGGAATGAATTCTGTTTCCGGGATGGCGAGACGAACCGCGCGAAAGGTGGCGAGCCCGATGTCGTGCGATCGGGCGATGCCACCTGGCAATGGCGTCCGCCAACCGGAAACTCGAAGAGCCGGATGAATCTGCGGCAAACCCTTCGGGTTTCGGCGGGATGTGGCTTCGCTGCGCCCGTCGTCGAATCCCTTGACCTTGCAGTAAATTCCCACCGGCAGAATGATCCCATCTGAATGTCCGCTGCTCTATGACAACAGTCCCTTGAATGTACCGTTCCCTGCCAAAAGTGTCTCGGGTGTTCCGTCTTCCACCAATTTACCCGAATCGAAGACGATAACGCGATCGAACATTATCGCCATCGCCGGATTCGTCACGACCCACACAATTGCCGGCGAATGGCCGTCGCGCCTGGCTTCCTCGAGCACGTTCCGCAGCACCTTGTCCTGCATGCGCTGGTCGAGCGCCGACAGCGGCCGGTTGAGAATGAGAAAATCAGGACGCTTGAGCAGGGCCCGGGCAACATCGAGTTTCTGTCGCTGCCCGCTGGTCAGCCGCCTGCCGCTGGAGCCGACGTTGAAGTCCAGGCCGACATCCAGAAGTTCGGCATAAAGCCCAAGTTCGTCAAGAATGTCATAGACGATGGAGCGTATGCGATCCGGCGCGTCGGGATGGTTGTTGCCCACACGCCCGAACAGGACATTATCCATGACGGTGGCCGCGGCAATGTATTTGGCGGGATCATACCGTTCGATGGCATTCTGCAGCTCGGGCGGCAGGTTTTCATAGAACAGGTTGCGTGCAGCGACGATCTTGCTCATCAGTTCGTCGCTCAGCAGGCCGAAGCGGTGCCGGGGCTCGATATAGGCAAAGCTCAAGGTGACGATCATGGCGCGGTCGCTCTCCGAAACCGCCTCGTGGGGACGGTTCTTGAGCCGTTGCAGCAAGGTTTCGTAGGTGGGTATCTCCTCGGCGCTCATGAAGGCAAGTTGCTGGAAGAACGGGTGATCGGGCGGCAGGTCGGCAAACAGCTCGATCGCCTGTTCGGCGATCTCCATGCCCATTTCGTAGAGCGTGCGGTCGAGGCCGGCTTGCCTCAGAACAGAAGCAAAATAGGGATTGGCCGCCAGAGCCCTGTCGGCCAGTTCGGGGCCGGCGGCAGCGCCGAAGAGCAGGTTTTGGCCGATCGTTGCTTCCTTGTTGTAGGCGCCCGGTTCGAAAGGAACCACCAGTCCGCTCAGCCCTTCGTGTTCCAGCCGGGCTCGCAGCGCCGCACGCAGTTCGACGATCCGCCGGGCAAGCTCGCTGTGACGCGTGAGATCGGCCGAAGAGCGCAAGCCAAGATCCAGGATATCGCGCGATAGAACAACCGCGTCGAGTACCCGGCGCACGGCTTCAAAGAGGTCGTGCGGGCCGGTAGCGCCGGCGGAAACATAGTTGATCCAGTCGCTGTGGATATCAAGATCCGGATTGCCCGACAGGCGCGCCTCATGCATGTTCCAGCGGTGCTGGTCTGCCGCAGCATCGTCATAAGGCACCGATGTCAGCGGCGCATGCTTCAGCCCGTAGAGCAGGTTATCGCGTAGGCTTGCCTGGAACAGGAAAACATCCGACGAGGCATAGGACATGCGCCGGCCGGTCACTGCTTCGGGGAGTTCAAGCAAGTCGTCGGCGCCCGAAGCGACCCTTCCGCTGTCCGGCCAGTTCAGCCTTGCGAAGGCTTCTGCAAGCGCCTCGGCTCCACCTGTTGCGGTACTGAGCAGCGCCACCGTCTCACCCGGCTTGATCTTGAGGGAGACACGGTCGAGGAGCATTGCACCGCCATCATCTGCTATCGACAGACCGATCGCCGACAGGGGCTTGGTCATCGGATCGGGATCGTCGATCGTCAATGCCCCGATCCTCGGCGCAATGAGCCGATCGACGGTGAATTGTTCAACGACCTGCTGATACTTGACCTGGACATCCTGCCGCGCCTGATCCCAGTCGATCAGTTCCTTCATCGGTCCGGGCAGGTCCTTGTAGGCGCCGATCACGGCCACGAGCTGACCGACGTCCAGCCGCCCCTGGATGACCAGATATCCGCCGATCATGTAAAACAGAAAGGGCGTGAGCTGCGCGAGAAAATTGTTCAGAAACTTCACCATGAATTTCCATTGGTAAAGATCGAAGCGGATCTTGAAGATGAGCCCGAGCCGGGCAGCTATGTCGGCGCGCTCGTAGTTTGATGTGTCGTGGACGTGTACCGCGCCGATGCCGTCGACGATTTCGCCAACCCGGCCCGAAAGCGCGCGCGCCGTCAACTGCCGTTCGCGCCCGAGCACGATCAGCCGCCGCCGCATTCGCGGGATGAGCACGATCTGGACCGCCACGATCCCGGCCGCGATCATTCCGAGCCAGAAATTCTGGACCACGATGAACAGCATGGCCGTCAGCGCCTGGCCGCCGAGCAGCACCGGCTGCACGAAGGCATCGCCGATGAAGCCGCCCAGCGGCTCCACCTCGTCCTTCACCATGGTCGCCACTTCGGCGGATTTCACCCGCTTGAAGTAAAACGGCGGAAACCGCAGCACACGATCGACCAGATCGAAGCGGATACGCCGCAGCATGCGTTCGCCGAGGCGGCCCTTGTAGGTGTTGATATAGAATTTGAACAGGCCGTTGATGACGACCAGCAAGAGGAACACAAGGCTCAGCGCAAACAGCGTCGCCACGCGGTCGAGCTGAAAACCGGAGAAGAACTGGACCTCTCCGATGAACGGCAGGTTATAGTGCAGCCTCATAAATGGCTGGGTCGCGCCCGGTTGCTCGAACCCGCTACCTTGGATCGGGCCGTTGATGATCAGCTTCGGCAGGTCGAAGGACATGAAATACGGGATCATCGAAAGCACGACGATCATCAATATCCAGAGCTGCTGCTTCTTGGTGTGCGTCCAGATATAGCGGGCTAGGCTGGGTTCCATATGCGGCTGTGGACCCTTCAGTTGGAACGATGCAGGATGTAAAAGCACCTGCCGGCGAATGGCGTGTCGGCAATTTCTTCGTCACCAAGAACAAGCTCGAAGCTGCAGCGCACGGAAATTGTCCTGCGCTCAACGATGGAAGGAACCTGCGACGCGGCGCGATCCAGTTCCGGCGCATGGTCGATGACAACGACATGGGCATTGCTGATCATCGAAGAAGGCGGCTGGCCAAACGGTTCGCGGCTTCGGTAGGGTTTCGGCGAATAGAAGAGCAGCACGAAGCCGCAGCTGAGCGGCTGGTGCTGGCGAATGGACGCCGATGGTACGGACAGATGCAACAGGCTCTCTCCGGCACCGGGCAATGGCGAAGCGGCTTGCAGCATAATCACGTCCGCGAATCAACAGCCTTCCGGGAGGCAAGATTGCGTTGTGTCGCCCGAAATCCCAACCTACAAGACGAATATGATGGATGTCACGCAACCACGCAATGCCGGCATGGACTGGCACGAGCAAGCCTTTGACCTGACGCGGGGAATTGCTGCCTATGTCAAGTGCCCCCTGGTGGCAGGGCTGGCGCGCGTCATCACCAGGCATCCGAACGCCGATATCGCCAACGCCTTCAACCACAAGCAGGTCGCCTGCAAGATGTGGGCGCTCGACAGGCTGTTCGAAAGCTGCGGCGGCCGGTTCGGGCGCATATGGGTTCTGGGTGGATGGTACGGCGTATTGCCGGCTATGCTTTTCAACGACGCCCGCTTCGACATCGCGGCAGTCGATAGCATCGACATCAATCCCGAAGTCGCGCCGGTCGCCCGGACCCTCAACCGGGAAGCCGGCGACCGGTTCCGGGCGCTGACGGCAGATATGTACGCACTCGACTATGCGGCCGGGCGGCCCGACCTGATGGTCAATACGAGCTGCGAACACATAGCCGATCTGCGCGCCTGGCTTGCTCTGCTTCCGCGGGGCACGACTGTACTGCTGCAATCGAACGATTATTTCAGCGAGCCGACGCACATCAACTGCGTGGCTTCGCTTGCAGCCTTCGAAGCAATGGCGGCGTTACGGGAGGTGGGGTTCTCCGGCGAACTGCCGACAAAAAAATATACGCGCTTTATGCTGATTGGAACTGTTTGACGCATTTCGCGCGGTTTGGGACAACGACATGCATAAACGAGGAGTTGAAGCGCGTCGCACGAACCTCGCCAGACGCGACGCGCGTTAGCATCTATCGTCTGTTTTGATCATGAACTTCTCCGAAACCGGGCCCCACTTTTAGGGACCATGTTCCATACCGCTGGCGCAGAATTTGCGCCGAGCGATGCGCGCCCTCCAGATCGAGACGATGCGCGGCTGGCGTCGGTCCCGCAAGCGCCTGTTGGATGGCTTGCGCCAAACCTTCAGGCGTTAGGTCCTTCTCCATCAGCACCGTTGCAAGACCGAGTTCTTCGAGCCTCAGGGTGCGAACCGTCTGTTCGGTTTCCCCGCCGGCTGCAAATGGAACGAGCAGAGAGCGACAACCCGCGCGCAGGACATCGCAGACCGTGTTGTAACCCGCCTGCGAGACCGACAGGCGGGCGCCGGTCAGCAGGCTGGCGAAATCCTCGCGGAACCGGAAGATGGACAGGACCGGCGAGGCATCGCGTGCGATCGCGTCAAACTCGTTTTTCGGCAGGTTTGGGCCGGTGATCAAACACCATTTCCAAGCTTTGTTGGCATTCCGCGCCGCTGCGATGGTGGAGCTGACAAGGCTCTTTCCGGCAGCCCCGCCGCCAACCGACACCAGAACGTCGAAGCGCTCGGAGGCCGCGGGCGATGGCGGCGCGGCAACGAGCCCTGTGTAGGTGACCTCGGCCTTGATCGCCCCAGCCAGTGGAAATGTCTTGTCGATGGTTGCGAAAGCCGGATCGCCATGGACCATGACAAGGTCGAAATGCCTGTTGATCAGATCGACCGTTTCCTCGTTTCGGCCGGGCTTGACGCGCTCCTGAAGGATATCACGGACCGACGTCGCCAGCAGCGGTCTGGGCGACGTCGCGTCGATGGCCTCGATCAGCGGCAGGAGTTCGAACCGCATCTGCCGGCGTCCAAATGGAAACGCCTCGACAATGACGATATCAGGCCTGCAATCCCGGAACGCCTGCAGCAGCATCTCTGAACGCCATCTCTTGAAATCATCGTCGATGGGTTTGCCCTGCAGGTCGACAAGTCCGGAAAATCCTTCATCACCGGAGGTGACAGGTGGCAGGGTTACAGATTTCACACCCACGCCCGGAAACCCCGCGATCGGCGCTCCGCCGGTCACGACGGTTACGTCAAACCCGTCATCGACCAGAGCCGCCGCGATGCGGCTGGCGCGCGCGAGATGGCCGATACCGAGCAGGTGCTGGACATAGAAGAGAGCGCGCAGCCGCTTCATTCGGCGGCCCGCCACTCCCGCTCGAACAGTTCCTTGAGCTGTCCAATGCTTGCCAAATGATCGAAATTACCGCGCACGCGCCGCTCTGCGGCGTCGCCGAGGCGGGCGCGCAGCACGGGATCACGGATCAGGCGCTCCAGCGCCTGCGCCAGGGAAATTGGGTTTTCCGTCGGAACCAGCAGCCCGGTTTCATCCGGCGATAGAAGCTCCGGCACGCCGGAAATATCGGTCGACACGCAGGCAAGCCGCTGGCTCGCCGCCTCCACCAGAACATTCGGCAGACCGTCCCGGTCGCCATTTGCGGTGATCCTGCAGGCCAGGGCGAAGATGTCGGCGCAGCGGTAGTGCTCAAGCACCTCCTCCTGCGCAAGCGCGCCTTTCCAAAAGACGCGGCCATCCAAGCCGAGCTTTTGCGCCAGCGCCTTGAACCGTTCCAGTTCCTCGCCGCCGCCGATATGCTCGAAACGCCACGCCAAATCACCAGGCAAGAGGGCAAGGGCCTCCAGCAACGTATCGTAACCTTTCTTTTCAACGGCGCGCCCGACACTCAGAATGATAACCGGTTCGTCCGGCGCCGAGCCGTCATGCTGTTTTCGCGCCTCGCCGAAACTGCCGAAGCGATCAAGGTCCAGCCCATGATAGCTCAGATGCACAGACGCGTTGCCGTTAGCGAGTTTTTTCAGACGGTCGAAGCCGGTTTTCGTGCAAGTTACCGTCCAGCGGGCCGAGGAAAGCTTGCCAGCCAGATCCCAGTCCGCCGAAGTCCAGATGTCCTTGGCATGGGCCGAGCAACTCCAGGGCAGGCCACGAAGCTGGCTGGCATAGCGCGTCACCGATGCCGGTGTATGCGCGAAATGTGCGTGCAGCCAGCCCGCGTCTTCCGGCCATTCGGCCGCCAGCACGAGCGCTTGCCCGAAGCGGCGCGCGCGATTGCGCGTAAAGTCGCGGCCGAGGTCGATAGCCAGCGATCCGAGCGCGCGCCAGAAGCCCGGCCGAAGCAGATAAGCAAACAGGGAGCGAACCACGCGCAGCGGCTCTTCATGCAGATATTCCGGCAGATAATGGACGGGCGCTTTGATCTCGTCATGCACGGGGTGGCGTTTTGCGTCGGTCGGCCGCCTGAGCGCGAAGAGTATCAGGTCGAACCCCGCACGCTCCAGACCGAGCAGTTCCTGCGCGATGAAGGTTTCCGACAGCCGCGGATAGCCCTTCAGAACCACGACGATCTTGCGATGTTGCAACTCAGATCATGCCTTCAATGACCGAAAGGTGATGGCCGCCCCGCCGGTCGAGCAGTTCCGAGACGATTTCAGAAATGTGAGGCAGCCCTTCCAGCGTCAGATGCGGATGGCTCTGCGATGGGCCGGGCCGGGCCGGCAGCACCTCCAGCGCATTGGCAAACCGCTGGGAATCCTCGGCTTCTTCCGGCAAAAGCATCTCAATGAGGCCGAGTTCGGCTGCGCGCCGTGCTCGAATCAGTTGTTCCTCGCGGGGCTTGACGCGCGGCACGATCAGCGCCGGCTTGTCGAAAGACAGTATCTCGCAATAGGTGTTGTAACCGCCCATCGCCACGACCGCCTTGGCGCCGGCAATGAGATCTTCCATGCGGTTGTCGAACTCGATGATCTTGATATAGGGGATCTTGGCCCCCTTCTTGAGCAGCTTGTTGCGCTTGCGCGCCGGCATGTAAGGCCCAAGCACGATCAGCGCCCTATGCTGCAATTGCGGATCCTGCTGATAGGCATCGATGACACTGTGGATCAGGTCGCCGCCGTCACCGCCGCCACCGGTGGTAACGAGGATATAATCGCCGTCGGGCCGGTGGCCGGGCAACTCGTTCTTCTGCAGGCTCCGTTGCAGGAAACCGACGAACTTCATCTTTGCCCTGACAGCCGGCGGCACGTCCAAACCGATCAGCGGATCGTAGAAATCCGGCGGACCATAGACCCAGACCTTGTCGTAGAACAGGCCTATCTTGCGCATCACATCCCTGTGTGCCCACTCTGCTTCGAGCAGATGCGGCGCGTCCATCACCTCGCGCAGGCCGAGCACGAGCGTGGTGCCCCGCGTCTTAAGGTAGGACAGCGTGTCCTCGATCTCACCGCGCAGGCCAAGCGGTTCCTTGTCGACGATGAAGATATCCGGCCGGAAGGTCTCGGCTGTGTGGCGGATGATCGACTGGCGCATCCTTAGCGTCTCATGCAGATCGATATCCTTTTCCAGCGAGGTGTATTCGCCGTTGCGCAACTTGATGACGCTGGGGATCTTCACGAAGTCGACACGGGCGCGGTAGTCGAAGGCGCCAGCGATAGTCGCACCCGAAATGATAAGCACCTGAAGTCCGCGGAAATCCTCGACCAGCGAATGCGCGATCGTCCGGCAGCGCTGCAAGTGGCCGAGCCCGAACGTGTCGTGGCTGTACATGAGAATTCGAGCATTTTGTACGTGCTGGGTCATTGTTGAACGTCTTTTGGAATTCTCGCCTGAGGACCGTGGACGACCCCGCACGAAACCATCCTCGCGGGTCTGCCGACCTGTTTTGGAGCATGACGGCGCAATTATCAATTACCCAAGAGGGTCCATATGCAGAAGCCAGGAAGCTGCGTCTGCTCAGCTGCCACGCTGGTCCAGAAGAACCTGCATCATTTCTGGTCTTGATCATCTCGGATTGGCAGCGAAGATTCGGATAAGGCGGCGTTGGCAGAAATAGACGTTTCCAAGGTTGGGGTCGAGCGTTCGAATCGCTTCATCCGCTCCAAGTTCTCTCAAGGGAATCAAGCTATTGAGAGGCGCCTTTCGGGACGCTTTTTGCTTACAAGGCCAGCTTTGCCGCCTCCTGAAAGCCGATGTCCGAGTGACCAGGTTGACGGTCTCTCTCGCGCTAAAAGCAGCCATCAAAGGGTGACAGGTCAGCGCTATTTGTCATCTGTCCAAAATCTGCCCCTGCTGATAACCGGCGCTTGCATACATGCCAGTGGTTCTGAATTCTGTCGGACTGACGCCGAAGCCACGTCGGAATACCTTGGCGAAGTAGTTGGGATCTTCGAAGCCGCACATGCCGGAAATATCCTTCACCGGAAGGTCGGCGGACATGGTCAGTAGCTTTGCGGCGCGGTCGAGGCGTCTGTTGAGGACGAACTCAGCCGGAGGAATACCTTCATGCGCTGCGAACACACGTGAGAAATGCGCGCGACTGAGACCGGAAAGCCGCGCCAGCTCATCGACCGGCAACGGCAGATGCAGATGCGCACCGATATAGTCAGTCACCTGACGCACTACCGAATTCTTCGCCACGTCATTTCCGTGCAGTTCGAACACGTCGTCATAGAGTGCCATGGCCGCCTCGTAGGAAATTGCCGAGGCGCGTGCCGGCGTTGAGCCGTCGCCTTTGACCAGCCGGTAGGCGCAGTCGGCCAGATTATCGACGGT
This sequence comes from Mesorhizobium sp. WSM4810, assembly GCF_055811235.1. Lineage (NCBI taxonomy): Bacteria > Pseudomonadati > Pseudomonadota > Alphaproteobacteria > Hyphomicrobiales > Phyllobacteriaceae > Mesorhizobium > Mesorhizobium sp. WSM4810. Next base: position 189,729 of record NZ_JBVVQV010000012.1, read on the forward strand.
CCCTGCCCGAAGGCTGAACACCGGTCCTTTCGTTGCCAGGACTTCTCTATGGATGCGCAACGCTTCCGCCCCATGCATCGATATCCAGAAAAACTCCCAGCGCCCGCCTTTTTCGACCCAGTAGCGGTGCGAATGCGGAACAACCAACAGCATCGTCTCGCCCGGAGCGATGCGGTAGGACCTGGTTCCGTAACGCAGGTTTCCGGTGCCGCTGATGGTGTGCTGTATCACTGTGAACGGCGTCTGCCCGCGTCTGCGGCCATCCCAGCTATAGCCGGCATCCGTTCTCACGTCGTAGCCGGTGCTCGTCGGCATGGTGTGCAATCGCTGCCGAGCGCGCGGCAGGGAAATCATTTTCATCACCGGTCCAAGGTCGACGAGTTTTTGCAGCACAAAATTACCCTACAAAGCACATCTACGCCCTACCGGAGGGGCGTGATCTTACGCATATTGACCAAAAAACAAAAGAGATGAGGATGAAACCCCGGTTGCACGCCGCTTGGTTGCGTGTCTTCCGAATAACACGCCTGGACTGGATTTCTACGAACCGATTTTACCTATCGGTCCAATCCGCTTGCGGGAGAAGGTTCGAATGAGCAGATTTAAGATCGCAATCATTGGCGCGGGCAGCGTCGGTTTCACCAAGAAGCTGTTCACGGACATTTTGTGTGTCCCGGAGCTGCGCGACATCGAGTTCGCACTGACCGACATCAGCGAGCACAATCTCAAGATGATCGAGTCAATTCTCCTGCGGATCGTCAAGTCGAGTCAGCTTCCTGCACGGGTGACCGCGACGACGGACCGCCGCAAGGCGATCGAGGGCGCGCGCTACATCATTAGCTGTGTGCGCGTCGGAGGTCTCGCCGCCTATGCCGACGATATCCGCATCCCCTTGAAATACGGCGTCGACCAGTGCGTCGGCGATACGATCTGCGCCGGTGGCATTCTCTACGGCCAGCGCAACATCCCGGTCATTCTGGATTTCTGCAAGGACATTCGCGAATTGGCCGAGCCAGGCGCCAAATTCCTGAACTATGCCAACCCGATGGCGATGAACACCTGGGCGGCGATCGAATTCGGCAAGGTCGATACGGTCGGTCTCTGCCATGGGGTCCAGCATGGGGCCGAGCAGATTGCCGAGATCCTCGGCGCCGGGGAAGGCGAGCTCGACTATGTCTGCTCCGGCATCAACCACCAGACCTGGTTCGTCGACGTTCGCGTCAAGGGCCGCAAGATCGGCAGGGATGAGCTCGTCGCCGCCTTCGAGGCGCATCCGGTCTTCTCGCGGCAGGAGAAACTCAGGATCGACGTGTTGAAGCGCTTCGGCGTCTATTCGACCGAAAGTAACGGCCACCTGTCGGAATATCTGCCCTGGTATCGCAAACGGCCTGAGGAGACTGCCAAGTGGATCGATATGTCGGACTGGATCCACGGGAAACCGGCGGTTATCTGCGCTATTCGACCGAAACCCGGAACTGGTTCGAAACCGAGTTCCCGCAATTCCTCGAAGATGCAGGAAAGCCCTTCGATCCCGGGCGCCGCTCGAACGAGCACGCCAGCCACATATTGGAGGCGCTCGAGACCGGTCGGGTCTATCGCGGTCACTTCAACGTCAAGAACGAAGGCGTCATCACCAATCTTCCGTCCGATGCAATCATCGAATCGCCTGGTTTCGTCGATCGCTTCGGCATCAACATGGTGGCCGGCATCACGCTTCCGGAAGCCTGCGCCGCGACCTGCATTTCGTCGATTAATGTCCAGCGCATGTCCGTCCACGCGGCAATCTCCGGCGACATCGACCTCCTGAAACTGGCCGTGCTGCACGATCCGCTGGTTGGCGCCATCTGCACGCCGGAAGAGGTCTGGCAGATGGTCGACGAGATGGTTGTGGCGCAAGCGCAATGGCTGCCGCAATTCGCCCATGCGATCGACAGCGCCAAGGAGCGGCTGAGCCGCGCGACGGTAAAAACGCGGGAATGGAAGGGCGTTGCCCGCCGCGAGGTTCGCTCGATCGAAGAGATCAGGGCCGAAAAGGACGCATTGCGCGCGGCCGGCTGAGACATTGGTTGCGATAAGCCAATGTTCCGGAAAACCGGGCGGCCAGGATCGTGCCTCGGCGAATGCGCCCGGGCAGCACGGCACTGTCATCCGAGAAAGCGGAATACCGCTTCTGAGAAAGCGGAATACCGCTTCGATCGAATGCTTGTAGGAGGAGAGCCAGGCCATCGCGGCAGGCCCGAAGCATAAGGGAGAGACCAGGACAATGAACATTTTTGGCCGCATGAAAACCGCCGCCGCGCTCCTGTTTGGTGTATCGGCGTTCGCGATCCAGGCCGTGGCCTCCGAGCCGACGATCGTGCCGGAACAGCCGCCGTTTCCGGCGCAAGGCAAGATCAATTACGTGCCGCGCGATTCAATTCTGGAATTCAAGGCGCTATCCGAATATCGCGAGCCGGAGTGGGTCACCGAAAAATTCGTCAAGACCGGGAAACTGCCTCCGTTGGCCGAGCGGCTGCCGAAGGAGCCGATGGTCTTCAAGACAGGCAACATGCCCGACGGGATAGGCGTCTATGGCGACACTATGCGCCACGTCATCGGCGGCCGGCCGGAAGGCTGGAACTACAGTGCCGGGCAGACGCAAGGCTGGGGCGGCATTGACATTGCGATGTTCGAATGCCTGACGCGCACCGCGCCGCTCTTCCAGGTCGATGCCAAAGACGTCGAGCCGCTGCCCAATCTTGCCCGGAGCTGGGAGTGGTCGGAAGACGGCCACACACTGACGATGAAGTTGATCGAAGGCGCAAAGTGGTCCGACGGAGATCCCTTCGACGCCGATGACGTGATGTTCTATTGGGACGACAATGTCGTCGATCCGAACGTCTCGCCGCTGAACGGTGCAACACCGGAAACGTTCGGAGAAGGCACCACCCTGAAGGCGGTAGACAAATATACGATCGAATGGACTTTTAAGGACGCGTTCCCGCGCCAGCATCTCTATGCGATGGCCTATGGAACCTTCTGCCCTGGCCCCTCGCACATTTTGAAGACCAAGCATCCGAAATATGCGGGCACCACCTACGACGAGTACAAGAACGGCTTTCCGCCGGAATACTTGAATATGCCCGTCATGGGCGCCTGGGTGCCTATCGAATACCGTTCGGACGATGTCATCGTGCTTCGCCGCAATCCTTACTTTTGGAAGGTGGACGAAGAGGGAAATCAGCTGCCCTATCTCAACGAACTGCACTACAAGCTTTCGACCTGGGCCGATCGTGACGTGCAGGCGATCGCCGGGTCCGGCGATATCTCGAACCTGGAGCAACCTGAAAATTTCGTGGAATCGCTGAAGCGCGCCGCACAGGAAACGGCTCCCGCGCGGCTGGCCTTTAGCGCCCGGCTGATCGGCTACAATCTGCGCATGAACTTTTCAGCCAATGGCTGGGGCGAGCCGGACGAGCGGGCGCAGGCCGTACGCGAGCTCAACCGCAACGTCGATTTCCGTAAGGCCGTGACCATGGCCATCGATCGCAAGAAACTCGGCGAATCCCTCGTCAAAGGACCCTTCACCGCGATCTATCCCGGCGGCATTTCCTCTGGCACGAGCTTTTACGACCGCGCCTCGACGGTGTACTACCCGTTCGATCTGGAAGGCGCCAAGGCGCTGCTGGAGAAGGTCGGGTTGAAGGACACGGACGGCAACGGCGCCGTCAACTTTCCGGCCGGTACAGCTGGCGGCTCGGACGTACAGATCGTGCTTCTGGTGAATTCCGACTACAGCACCGATCGCAATCTCGCGGAAGGTCTGGTCGGCCAGATGGAACAGCTTGGCCTCAAGGTCGTGCTCAACACAATCGATGGCGCGAAGCGCGACGCAACCCAGTATGCCGGGCGCTTCGACTGGCTTGTTGGCCGCAACGAGCAGGAACAGACCTCAGTTGTGCAGAACACGACCCAGCTTGCCCCGACCGGTCCGCGCACGAGTTGGCATCACAGGGCAGGAACGGACGGCACGGTCGATCTGATGCCGTTCGAACAGGAACTCGTGGACGTCGTCAACAAGTTCATCTCCAGCAACGACAATGACGAGCGGGCTGATCTGATGAAGCAGTTCCAGAAGGTCTCGACGACGAATCTCGATACGATCGGCCTGACAGAATATCCGGGTGCGCTCATCATCAACAAGCGCTTCTCTAACATTCCGGAAGGCGTGCCGATCTTCATGTTCAATTGGGCGGAGGACACGATCATCCGTGAACGGGTCTTCGTCGCTGCCGACAAGCAGGGCGACTACGAGCTGTTCCCCGAGCAGCTTCCGGGCAAGCCCGGTGAAGGCGGTCCGATCAACTGACCGCAGTCGATTTCCCCTCCGGCGAGCATCCGCCGGAGGGGAGGTTGCGAATTGAACCGTGGAGATACCGCGCCTCGTGAAGGAGCAGATCGCCCACGAGCCACAAGAGAAGCAAACACGATCATGTTCAGATTTCTGCTTGTGCGTATCGCCTCGGCGATTCCTGTCCTCTTCGTCCTGAGCGTCGTGACGTTCGCGATCATCCAGGCCCCGCCGGGCGACTACAGCGACTATGTGCGCTCGCAACTGATCAACCAGGGTGGCGCATCCTTCGAAAAGGCCGACGCCCAGGCGCAGGCCTACAAGATCGCGCATGGCCTCGATAAGCCCTTGCCCCTCCAGTACGTCAACTGGATCACGGGCATCGTCACCCGCGGCGATTTCGGCCACAGTCTCTTCTACAACAAGCCTGTCGCCGATGTGGTCGGCGAACGTTTGCCCCGTACGCTGGCGCTGGCGCTCGTCTGCCATATCCTGGCTTCGGTGATCGGCATCACCTTCGGCGTTTTGGCGGCAACCCGGCAATATTCCTGGGTGGACAGCCTGCTGTCGGGTATCTCGTTTCTCGGCATGACGATACCGCGATTCCTGATGGCGCTGATTATCGTCTATATCCTGGTGTTCCACTTCAATGTCACTGAGATCAACAGTTTCCATTCCGCTCGCTACGGCGGGGCGCCCTGGTCGTGGGGCAAGTTCGTCGACCTGGTCAAGCATGTCTGGCCGGTCATCGCGATCGCCACTTTGGGCGGGCTCGCCTACAACATGCGCGTCATGCGGGGCAATCTTCTCGATACGCTGAACGCCCAATATGTCGAAACGGCTCGGGCCAAGGGCCTGAGCGAGGGCGCGGTGGTCATGCGCCACGCCGTGCCGAACGCGCTGCATCCGCTCGTCATGTATCAGGGCGTCGTGCTGCCCTACATGCTGACCGGCGAGATCGAGACCGCGATCATCTTCGCCCTGCCTACGGTCGGCCCGGCCATCGTCGGCTCGATGTGGGTCGGCGACGTCTATGTCACGGCGACCTTCATGCTGGTTCTGTCGGTGACGCTGATCGTCGGCAACATCATCGCCGACATGCTGCTCGCGGCACTTGACCCGCGCGTTCGTCTTGGGGGAGGGGCCGACGCATGAAAGCCGACGTCCAATCTGTAGTCTGCGCCTCCGTGCCGCCGGCCAAAGGCAACGGCAATGAAACCTATACCGCGCTTGTCTGGCGCCGTCTGAAGCGATCCTGGACCGGCATGATAGGGCTGATCCTTGTCTGCCTCCTGATGATCATGACGATTTTCGCGGAGTTCTTCGCACCCGTCGATCCGAAACTGACCGGCGTCGGTTTCGCGCCGCCGCAGACAATCAGCATGACGGATCGGGAGGGGAACTTCGTCTTTCCGCCGCGCAGCTATCCGATTCGTGAAACAGATGAATTCGACCCCGTCACGTTCCAGCCGATCGTCGGCCCCGACTACGATAACCCGCAGACGCTCGGCTTTTTTGTCAAGGGGTTCGGCTACAGGCTATTCGGACTGATCCCGGCGCAGCGGCATTTCTTCGGCGCCACCGACGGAAGCCCGGTCAATTTCCTCGGCACCGACAAGTTCGGCCGCGATGTGCTGTCGCGCATCATCTACGGCTCGCGCATTTCGCTGATGATCGCCCTGACCGTGGTGTTCATCATCACGGTAGTCGGCACGACGGTCGGCATGGTGTCCGGATATTTCGGCGGAAGGTTCGACGCATGGGTGCAGCGCTTCGTCGAACTGGTGCTCGCCTTTCCGCAACTGCCGCTCTATCTCGCGCTCACCTCGCTGATTCCGGTGACGGCGCCGACCAATGTCTTCCTCGCGTTCGTCATCTTCGTGATGTCGGCGCTCGGCTGGGCACAGCTGTCGCGCGAAGTTCGAGGCAAGACGCTGGCGCTGGCGCGGATCGACTATGTGCGGGCGGCGATGGCGATCGGCGCCACCGACCGCCGGATCATCTTTCAGCATATTTTCCCCAACGTCATGAGCCACGTCATCGTCGCCGTCACGCTGGCGATCCCCAATGTCGTGCTGCTTGAATCCTTCCTCGGCTTCCTCGGTTTCGCGGTGAAGCCGCCGCTGATCTCCTGGGGGCTGATGCTGCAGGATACCGCGACATACTCCGTCATTGGGTCCTATCCCTGGATCCTTGCCCCCGTGGGTTTCGTGCTGGTCACCGTCTTTGCGTTCAATGCGCTGGGCGATGGTCTTCGCGACGCCGTCGATCCCTATGAGAAGGCCGGCACCATGGCTCTGACGGAAAAGACCTCGATGGCGCCGGACGAACGTCACGATCATGCGGTGAGGACCGGCAGTCCGATCATCGACGCCCGCAATGTCGCGGTGACCTTCAAGGTAGAAGGCGGGACGGTCGACGCGGTCAAGGATGTCTCGTTTCAGCTCTATCGCGGCGAGACCATCGCTGTGGTGGGAGAATCCGGCTCCGGCAAGTCGGTGACGGCGCGCACGGTCATGGGCTTGCTCACCAAGCGCGCCGCCGTGGCCGTGCACTCGCGGATCGAATATGATGGGAAAAATCTGCTGAAATTCTCCGACCGGCAGCGCCGGGCGCTGCGCGGCGACCGCATTTCGATGATATTCCAGGAGCCGATGAGTTCGCTCAATCCGGTCTACACGGTCGGCGCGCAGATCATCGAGGCGATCCGCGTTCATCAGAAGATGAGCCGCAGGCAAGCAGCGGAGCGTACGCTGGAGCTGTTGCGGCAGGTGCAGATTCCGGACCCGGAAAGCCGCTTCAACCAATATCCGCACCAGCTTTCAGGCGGTCAGCGCCAGCGCGTCATGATCGCCATGGCGCTCGCCAATAATCCGGACGTACTCATCGCCGACGAACCCACGACGGCACTCGACGTCACCGTGCAGGCGCAGATACTCAACCTCATCCGTGATCTGCAGCAGAAGGTCGGTATGGCGGTAATCCTGATCACTCACGATCTGACGGTCGTTCGCCAGTTTTCCGACTACGTCTATGTCATGAGCCAGGGCGAGGTGAAGGAGCACAACACCACTGAAGCGCTCTTCAAGAACCCGCAGCATCCCTATACACGCCATCTTCTGGCGTCCGAACCAAAGGGCATGGCCAATCCGACGCCGGTGGACTCAGCCGTCATTCTCGAGGGCAGCAATGTGCGGGTGTCGTTCATGCTGAAGCATGGTGGGTTCTTCAAGCCGCGGCTCAAGGAACTCGTCGCCGTCGACAGCCTCAGCCTAAAGCTTCACCGGTACGAAACGCTGGGGCTGGTCGGCGAATCCGGGTCCGGCAAGACGACGTTCGGGCAGGCGCTGGTGAAGCTTCTGACGGCCGACGGCGGCGAAATCTTCTTCGACGGCGAACCGATCCACGCAAGGACACGTGACCAGATGCGGCCGCTCAGATCGCGCATGCAGGTCGTCTTTCAGGATCCGTTCTCCTCGCTCAATCCGCGCATGTCGGTCGGCCAGATCATCGAGGAGGGGCTGATCGTCAATCGGCTCGGCGACGACAAAAGTGATCGGTTGCAGCGCGTGAAGCAGGCGCTTGTCAGCGCCGGGCTTCCGCACAACATCCTGTCGCGCTTTCCGCACGAGTTTTCCGGTGGCCAGCGCCAGCGCATCGCTATTGCGCGGGCAATCGCACTCGAGCCGGAATTCATCCTGCTCGACGAGCCGACATCGGCGCTCGATCTCTCCGTTCAAGCCCAGATCATCGACCTCCTGCGCAAGCTGCAGGACGAGCGCGGACTGAGCTACCTCTTCATTTCCCACGATCTCAAGGTCGTACGCGCGCTCTGTCATCGGGTCGTGGTGATGCAGCACGGTAAAATCGTCGAGGAGGGACCCGTCGACGAGGTTCTTTCCCATCCGAGGACCGCCTACACTGAACGGCTCGTCAGGGCCGCGTTCGAGGTAGCCGCGTAAATCGCAGACAAGAGGCGCAATTCATGACGAGACAACCCAAAATCACGTTCATCGGGGCCGGTTCCACCGTCTTCATGAAGAATGTCATCGGCGATGTGCTGCAGCGGCCGTCTCTTTCGGGCGCTACCATCGCGCTGATGGACGTCAATCCGCAGCGCCTGGAAGAAAGCAAGATCGTCGCCGGAAAGCTGGTCAAGACGCTTGGCTCTGCGGCGACGATCGAGACGCATTCCAGCCAGCGCAAGGCCCTGGAAGGCGCGGACTTCGTCGTCGTTGCCTTCCAGATCGGCGGCTACGAGCCCTGCACGGTCACTGATTTCGAGGTGCCGAAGAAATACGGCCTGCGCCAGACGATCGCCGATACGCTCGGCGTTGGCGGCATCATGCGGGGTTTGCGCACCGTTCCGCACCTCTGGAAAATCTGCGAAGACATGATGGCAATCTGCCCCGACGCAATCCTCCTGCAATACGTCAACCCGATGGCGATCAACACCTGGGCGATTGCGGAAAAGTATCCGCTCATCAAGCAGGTCGGTCTCTGCCATTCGGTGCAGGGAACGGCTTTCGAGCTCGCCCGAGATCTCGAAATCCCGCTCGAGGAAATCCGTTACCGTGCCGCCGGCATCAACCACATGGCCTTCTACCTGAAATTCGAGCATCGGCAGGCCGATGGCAGCTACCGCGACCTTTATCCGGATCTCGTGCGCGGCTACCGCGACGGGCGATTTCCGAAACCCAGCCACTGGAATCCGCGCTGCCCGAACAAGGTGCGTTACGAGGTGCTGACCCGCCTCGGCTATTTCGTCACCGAAAGCTCGGAGCATTTCGCCGAATACACGCCCTATTTCATCAAGGACGGCAGGCCCGATCTGATCGAGAAATTCGGCATTCCGCTCGATGAATATCCCAAGCGCTGCATCGAGCAGATCGAGCGGTGGAAAGGGCAGGCGGCCGCCTACCGGAGCGCCGAGAACATCGAGATCGAGGAGAGCCATGAATATGCTTCCTCGATCATGAACTCGGTCTGGACCGGCGAGCCCTCGGTTATTTACGGCAATGTCCGCAACAATGGCTGCATCACCTCGCTGCCGGAAAATTGCGCGGCCGAAGTGCCGTGCCTGGTCGATGCGTCCGGCATCCAGCCGACCTTCATCGGCACCTTGCCGCCGCAACTGACGGCGCTCATCCGCACCAATGTCAATGTGCAGGAACTGACTGTCGCGGCGTTGATGACGGAAAACCGCGAGCATCTTTATCACGCGGCGATGATGGATCCGCATACCGCCGCCGAGCTCGATCTCGACCAGATCTGGTCGCTGGTCGACGACCTGCTCGCCGCGCACCGCGACTGGATTCCGGAGTGGGCGCGGATCTCGAAAAACGTGCAGGCAGCGTAAGGACGGAACGGTCCTGGTTTGGAACCGCGATATGGCGTCTCCAACGCCGACGTTCAGCCGTACCGGAAGTCATGACCCTGACCGGCCTTTCGGCCGCCGCCTCGGAAGCGGCATTCAGCCGGATGCCAGAGCGTATGAGCCCGCTCCCGTCCTTTTCGATTCGCATCTCAAAAGGCAGACGTCCGGAAAGTGTAGCCGAATGGTCTTTGGCGCCTGGATAAACCCGCCTGTCAGCCAACGAAGAGTACCATCGCAGGATGTAGTTTTTTGAGATTTGGCAGCGATTTCGACTGCCAAGGTATTTCCGAGCTTCCCCGGACAATGAGTTGGATCTCTGGATGCTTTCTGACCTCTATGGTAAATTTGGCCAATAAATTGATGCCCGACGAGTTAAGGAACTCCAAGTCTGATACATGTATCGTTATAGTAGTAGGATTGGAGGTAAGGACATTCATCATTAGCTGCAAAATGGGCGCATAGGCCTCAGAACTGGACAACCTCATTACGCCGTCAAAATACACATCGCTTCCTTCGTTCCACACGCGATAATTTGTCGTTGTTATGTCCACGATTTTGTCTTCATTTCGTTTTAGTTATAAGTTTCTGATGATACCACAATTGAAGCATATGTTTCCAGGCGAACCTGGTCCCTTTCGTCGGCGGGGCTGAAGACCCAAGCCAGGCTCGCGCCATAGTCGTTCATCAACGTCAGCAATCCAAGACCGGAATTTGTTGTCTGAGGGTCCGCGGCATTCTCTTCGATTCGCTGGATCAGGAGCTCACCCGGATCGCCGGCTGTGATCTCCGACAGAAGATTTTGAAATTTAGCGGTTGTTTCGACGTCAACAACATTCGAAACCTTGATTTTAAAGCTTTCCGATTCTATGGCCGCCTCGATCGTGATCTCGCCTGGCGCACGAAACTTGACCGCATTTTCAATCAGTTCGTTGACTAGATAGCCAATGCTGTGTCGCACTTCCCTGTAGTCGTTGCGAGAAGACTGGAAGCGCAGGGCAAAAACGTCCGCGATGAAGTCCGAAGTAGTAGCGCAATGATGCCAACTCAGGTCGAGAGGTCCATCGAACAATCGCACGCGGCTGACGCTCTCTCTCATTCCAATTGCAAAGTCGGCTGTTCCGAACAGTGTTGTCATTCCTACTTGTGCCTCATGATCACGAGCGTGATGTCGTCGTGGATTTTCTGTGTTCCGATATGCGCCATCAGGTCCTCAATAATTCCAGTTTTGATCTCCTCGGCGCTCCTGCGATGATAGTGGCGCGCACTGTTAGAGAGGCGTATCAAACCGAACAATTTTCCCTCCTGATCTTCCGCCTCGGTCACACCATCCGTGTGGAGCACGATCACATCGCCGCTGTTGAACGGAATGTCGCGCGTTGCGATAAACGGCAAGATGTTGCGTTCGAGGCCGATCGGCAGACCAAGATTGGCGGTATCGATACGCTCGATCTCTCCATTTGCACGAACGACGAGAACCTCCTCATGCTGCCCTGACAGGGTCACCCTCCCATTCTCAAAGTCAAGAAAGGCCAGCGAGAGATGCTTGTCGGTGTTGGTCCGTTCGATATTTTTATAGATGGCTCTGTTCAGTCGATCGAGAAACTGACGTGGATTGTCCTCGCCAGTCTCCTGCAGTGCGCGTGCAACGGATTGAACCATCAGCATCAGCACACCGCTTTCGAGCCCGTGGCCTGTCACATCGCCGATCCCGATCTTGACCCGCGATCCCTCTTGCAAGACGTCGTAGTAGTCGCCGCCGACCTCGTCGGCCGGCCGCATATAAGCGGCGATTTCGACCCCGTGGATGGCTTCGAGTTCGCTGGCTCTCGGCAGAACCATCATCTGGATATGTTTGGCAACTGCAAGCTCTGCACCAAGGCGGAGGTTCTCATCTCGCAATTTGCTGTTGAGGGCGGAAATCTCCTGATTTGCGTCTTCAAGCTCCTTCGTTCTTTCATCGACGATTTGCTCGAGATTTTCCGTATGGAAGCTGATCTCCTCCGCCATCCGGTTGAACGCGACCCCCACCTCTCCCACTTCGTCATGCGTCGGAATGCTTACTCGAACTGAATAGTCTTGTGCCTGGAGCCGCTTTGCGGCTGCTGCAAGCGCGCTGAGGCCTGCGGTGATCCGCTTTGAGATTCCGAAGACAGCCGCAAAGACAATCAGGAGCGAAATGATAATTGCGATGATCTGGGAGACCAGGATCCGGTTGGTCGCGCTGGAAATGCTCTGTTGCGCTGCAAGCAGGGAAGCATAGATTTCCCGCTCCGGGACGACGAAGCCGAGCATCTGGTTTTCGGCTGTGATGGACCCCGTGCTGTTCCAGAGATTGACTGCCTCCAGTCGGCGAAGCGCGACGATGTGAGGTTCGGCTTCGCCATCCTCCCAAATCGAAATATGCTTGATGACCGTCTTGTCGTCGGCAGGAAGTTCGAGCGCCGCAACGGCCGAATGCGTACTCTTTTTGAGCGAGCGATCGAGTCCGGTAACGCCTTGACCCGCCGCACCGCTTGCAATCTTGAGCCCGAGCGTTTTCTCGCCTTCGGGCTTGATCGCGAGCACATTGCCATTCGACATGGTGAGAAAACCGAAGCCCGTCTCAGCGACCTTCACGCTTTCGACGATTTCAGCGAGTTGATCGAGCGTTACGTCGGAAGCGACCATGCCGGCGACATCCTTGCGGTCCTTCGTCCAGAGCGGATGGAAGAAACTCACTATGAGCTTACCGGTAATCGCATCGATATATGGGGCAGTCGCCGTGATGTCATCGCCTTTTACGGGGCGCGAATTCGGGTCCCTGATCCACCCCTGCCAGCGCTCATAGACGCCAGGAAAGAAGAAATCCCAGAAATTTGCGTTGTTGTGGCCCGGATAGAGCTTGTCGAAGGTTTGCGCCTGATCGGAGTAAGGAGTCGTGCGCATGATAGGTGCTGCCTTCGGTCCAACGTAATAGACCTGCAACTTCCTGGCGCCTGTTGCCATTTGGCTTGGGCCAAAAATGTCGAACGCCGCACTCTCCTGAATTTTGTGGAGAATTTCGGGCTTCGGTCGGCCATCGGGGGAGAGAAGATATCCCCAGATACTCAAGACCGAAGGCGACCCTTGTGGGCTCTGCATCCAGTTTCCCTTGGGGTCATGTATAAGCGGCGCATTGAAATAGGAGTCCGTCGCCAGCGCGTTGCCGATTGCCTCCTTCGCCTCTGGATGATCGATCAGTCTCTGCATGGAGCCTGCAAGTGCGGTAACCTCGGAGTGCATTTGGTCGAACAGGAGATCGGCGCGCAGAGCAGTCGTCTCGATATAATTCTGGAGGTATTCCTGGCTCGCCTTGGTGAGGCCGCTCTCGATCTGGTACGTCGCGTCGCGGGAAAGCCGGTTGACGTTCCACAGGGCGACGCTCCCACCGACCAGGAGGTCGAACAGCACCGCCCCGCCTACAACGATTATGAATTTCGCGCGGAAGCTGTTAGGCCGGAAAACGGACCAGGGTTTGGGGGAAATGGCATGCGACTCGCTCACAGTGGCTTACGTCCCGATGCAACCCAGATTGGCCAGCCGGCATATCCCTTGGGGTGGAGCGCAGCGAAAATGTGATCCTGGAAACCCTGTCGGAACCGTCTGATGAACGCCGGCGGGTCACCTCGCTTTGTCGCCATCTCGCCTGCATAGACGTTCTCCCATGCCGCGACGACATCTGCGAAGTCCTGCGGATCGCCGTCGTGGTTGGTGACCACGAAAGACTCGACTCGAATGTCTTCGAACCCCGCTTCGACCAGGTATCGACGGCTTTTGGGGCCAAGCTCGATATCCATCTGGAAGTGCGCCCAAAGCTTGGCGACTTCATTATAGGTCCACTGGATGCTATCGGCGCGCGGTTCGCCCAGACAGTGCGAGTTCTTTTCATTCGTGATGTAGACGCGTCCCCCCGGCTTGCAGATGCGAAAGAGTTCCTTGAGAATCAGTTCGGGCTTGTTGAACACCTGCAGGGAGTGTCGGCATGTGACCAAGTCAAACTGATCTTGGTCGAGCAGCATTTCTGACGCGTCGCCATAGGTGTATTCAATTCCTCCGATATCGAACGCCGCAGCCACGCTTCGCGCATAAGCAAGGCTTGATCTGGAATGGTCGAGAGCGACAATCCGTGATGGCTGAAATTCTTTCTGCACGAGTACGGCGAAATCACCAATTCCGCAACAGATGTCGGCCATGATGATACCGGGTTGCATGCCGTGTCGCGGCAAGATTGTGCGCTCGTGGCGCCAAGTCATCTTCGTCTGTGTGCGGAGGATCGGAATGAACCCGCCTTCTTCGAGGAAGCTCTGCCCCGGATAGAAATCACTGTCATACTCTTGAACAGTGATGTTCGCTTCGATTCCGTTCAGGCGCCCGAATTTTCTGGTCGTCCACCCGACAACGCTTGACGTTACGAGTACGAACCTGAGATCTGGTCGAACGCGACAGGCGTCAATAATGACCCGCGAGAAAGCATGAAATGCGGTGTTGTTCATTTGCGTCAATCGTTTGACGTTTACGTACAGAGTGCCGCGTACACGAGCGATTGATTCCTTCAACAGGGCAATGCTGGGCGCAAGCTCATCGATCGATTGGGGCCGCAGTATTCCCGATATCGAGAACTCCTGATCGTTTGCATCGTATTGCGCTCTGAAACGCGGGAAAAGGTTGTACGCGCTCAACTTGGCATGCCCTCAAGCGGAAGATCGACGACAAGAGTGATGATTTCAGCGCCGACTTGCTCGACTCGAAGGGTCGCGTTGTAGTCGATGGCGAGTTCCAGGAGAACGACTTCACGACTGGGCGCGAGGTCTCCGGACACTGAGTTGAGATAGCGCTCCATTGCCTCGGATCCCGTAATTTGAAACACCGCTTCTTCAAAGAATTGTCGTTCTTCGGGCATGCAAGGGAACGTCAGTTCGATCCTGTCCGTCTCGCCCCGGCGGGACACTCTACAGGCTATTTCACCGCCGTAATGCCGCGTACGAAAGGCGACCTCCAATAATTCGTTCAACGCAGAGGAAAAGAGGTTTGAATGCCGTACGGAGTCAGTTCTGTTATGGCTGATCATCCGCGCCGAGTAGGTCGAGAGTTGATCGCAGAGTATCCAATCAGACATAAAAGTTTTGACGTCCAAATCGATCTGGATCATTGTCTCAAAGACTGCTTCGCCATCTTCGGCATGAGAAGCAATATTCATTGGCGTTCCTCACTCGTTTCTGGCTGCATTTTAGTCAAGCGATGCGACCCCTCAGTTTCGTCCACGCCGCTATGCATGGGGCCGGACGCTGGATCGCCAGATTTCGTCCCCACTTTCGCGTATTAGTTCCTTGGGAGATCGCCTGATGAAATCGCGCGTCGCCTCGGCTCCGAGTGGCCGTCCAAGGAAATCGCCCTGGAGGTAATCACAGTCTTCCCTGATCAGCCACTGTGCTTGTCCCGGCGTTTCAACCCCCTCCGCGGTGACGCTTATCCCCAAGCCGTGCGCCATGCCTATGATCGATCGCACGATCGTCTGACTTTTTCGATCGGTTTCTAAGTCTTTTATGAAGTATCGGTCTATCTTCAATGTGTCGAACGGGAAGTTCTTAAGGTAACTCAACGAGGAGTAGTAGGTGCCGAAATCGTCTAGCGCGATCCTTATCCCGAGGACATTCAGGGTATTCAGTGTGTCAATGTTGTCGACGGTTTGCTCGAGAAGAACGGTTTCGGTAATCTCGAGCTCAAGCCGGTCGGCGCGGATTCCGACTGCGTCGACGATCTGAGCAACCGTGTCCGTGAGCGAACCGCTCAGGAACTGCTCCGGCGACAGGTTCACGGCGACCGTCAGTGAAGACGGCCATCTCGTTGCTTGGCGGCAGGCTTCTTCGATCACCCATCGTCCAATCTCGTCCATGAGACCGTCGGCTTCGGCGATCGGTATGAACACGCTCGGAGGAATGGTCCCGACTTCGGGATGCCGCCATCGCAGCAGCGCTTCGAAGCCCACGACCGACGCGGGAGCCCGAATGAGCGGTTGATATTCAAGATAAAGCTCGTTCCGGTCCAGCGCCATTCGAAGACTGCGCCTCAGGTTTTCACGCTGTTCGAGCAGGAGCTGCATCGAGCGATTGAAAATTCGCGCACAGCCGCGTCCGTCTCTTTTGGCGGCATAAAGGGCGATATCCGCGGCCTTCATCAACTGCTCGCCCTCGGTCGCGTGTCCCGGTCCGAATGCAATTCCGATGCTCGCGCCGACGAAGACGGGGATGTCGTTGATCATGAACGGCGCCTTGAATGCTTCAATTAACGCCCCCGCGAGGCGTTCCGCTTCGGCGGGCTGTCCCGTACGCGATTGAATGACGGCGAACTCGTCTCCAGCTAACCGGTATGCGAGTTCGCCGTCCTGCAGCGTGTCCCGGATCCGGCCTGCTGCCAGTTGAAGCAACGTATCGCCCGTGCCATGGCCGAGCGTGTCATTGACCGCTTTGAAACCGTCAAGGTCGATTTGCAGCAGGGCAGTGGCATTTGGCTCATCGACCACCGACAGAGCTTGTTGCAGGTTTTCGCTGAACCCCCGCCGGTTCTGCAATCCGGTTAATGCGTCGTGCGTCGCCTGATGAAGGAGCATCATACGCTCTTGCTCTTCCGGTGAGCCCCGCCCGCCCCGCTCCCTTTCTCTGGATTCAATGATTCCAATTCCATTCGCAGCGCCGAAAACGACAGCGGAACGGGGCGCCTCCCCCAGCGATCGCTGGAGATTGACATTTATTGGAGTGCCGCCGCGCAGCACGCGAACAAATTTTTCGATGAGCTCAGTGTCGACGTTCGGATAAATCTCCCACAGAGCGTCGCCCGCAACTGGCGGGCGGCTGTGGATGCTTTTGAGGTTGGTTGCGTAGTGCGTCAGGCGGAAGTCCTGATCATAGAACGACACACCATCAGTCGTGTTCGCCAAAAAGTCCAGGAGACGTGCTTCGCTGATGGAGGACGGATGACTCGGTGATAGCTCCTCCCTGCTCGCTCCGGCACCCAGCGCTTTCGGACGTAAGAGCCACTTCCAAAGGCGGTACAAAATCCGCATCTCCTCATCCCTACGGTGAAGCTAGCAAACCATAAGGCTAGTTGCAAACCTATAGGTTGCGGCGGTGCTTGCGGGCAAGTCATAGAGACGCCATTGGCCGAACCATTGGCGGAAACGCAAAGTTTGTGCGCGGATGGGCCGGACCGAAGATCCAAAAGGTTCCCCAGCTTCGGAGAATGATGGACATTCGGAGAGCAGATTGAAGGGAAAGTTGTTTCCGCTCTCCCCAGCTTTCGGCCGCACATCCCGCAAACGCTGGGCTTCCGGGAAGCCATGAAGGGGCCGGAGAATTGTTTGGGCAATTTTGAAGGTGGTAGAGGGAGAGCACCTGAAATCCAACCTTCTCCACCCCGACTCGCAACCGGCCCCTTCACGTTGCCGCCATGCACCACGCCCACGGCGAAGCCGCGAATCTTCCTTGACCTTCTTAACGATGTCCGGCAGGGCGGCCACCGCCTTCTCGACGCTCCGACACTGCCAACAGCCCCACCTACAAAAGCCGGCCTAAGTTTTTTAACGGAGGCGGGGAACATGGATGCTGCCTCGCGGTTGGACCCCGGAAAGCCAATTCGCAGCCTGAAGGAAAGCGGCCGAGGTCGCTCTCATGACGCCGCGAACCGGGCCTACGGAGATTAAGCATGCGAGCGCTGGTTTGGCATGGAAAAGAAGACATACGTTGCGAT
>NZ_JBVVQV010000013.1:0-185646 GCF_055811235.1 Mesorhizobium sp. WSM4810
CGCTATGCCCACGCCAAGCAGTTCAAGCGGGCGAACAAGGCGCTGCGCAGGCTCAAGACCTATCTCGGCCGGACCATCCGCGACATCTCTCGCCAGATCGCCGGCGATGCGGGGCTGGACGCGCTCTTCAAATGGCCGCTCTACTAGGCGGCCACCGTTCTCGAGCAACGCCAGCGCCAGCGCGGCCGCAAGATCTACAGCCTGAACGCACACGAGGTAGAATGCATCGGCAAGGGCAAGGCGCATAGCCCTACGAGTTCGGGGTGAAGGTGTCGGTGGCCACCACGCTGTAGCGTTCCAAGGGTGGCCAGTTCGCCCTCCATGCAAAAGCACTGCCCGGCAATCCCTATGACGGCCACACGCTGGCAAGCGTCATCCCCGACATGGAAAAGACCATCGGCAACGAGATCGACCGCATCCTCGCCGACGCCGGCTATCGCGGCCACAACGCACCGCAGAGCCACAAGTTCAGGGTCTTCACCGCCGGCCAGAAGCGCCGCGTCACCCCAGCCATCAAGCGCCAGATGCGGCGGCGGTCGGCGGTCGAGCCCGTCATCGGCCACATCAAGAGCGAACACAGAATGGGCCGCAACTACCTCGCCGGCCAGCAGGGCGACGCCCTCAACGCCATCCTGGCCGCCGCCGGCTACAACTTCTCCCTCCTGCTCGGGTACCTGAAGGATTTTTTGTCGCTCTTGATCGCCCTGCTTCAACTTCGGTCGAAGTCGGTCGCCGCTTAGCGCCCGGATTGTTCACGGTCGACAGGCTCAGAGCTTTCGGAAGTATCCATGAGCTCCGAAACCCATAGTGCTATCGAATCCACCATACAAAAGCGCAACCTTTTCGGGTTTATCGCTAAGGAACTCGTCGCAGGCCTTCTTTACCCCCGGATAGAGATTGACTGAGTCGAACAATCCAGGATCACTGTAGTCGTCTATCAGACATGCAGCACCCTTTGATAGGCGAGGATACACATACTCCAAGCTGACCTTGACCGAGTCGTATAGGTCACCATCCAGATGCGCAAATGCAATTTTGTCCGGCAACTGTGTGGGAAGCGTATCTTCGAACCACCCCTGGTGAAGAATAGGCTGCCGAAGATTCAAACGCTTGAAGTTTGCCATGAGCGCATCCTTCGTAGTGGCCATGTCGCCCTTGTGAGCGTTGGCGTGGCCGTCTTCGGCACTGGCGTTCGGGAGACCTTCGAAGCTGTCATACAAGTGAAGGTTCCTGCTTGGATCGTAATGCTGAAGTATGCGTTGGAATACCACGGCTGACTTGCCTTCGTGGCATCCCAATTCACAGAAGTCTCCCGGTACGTTGTAGAAAAGCGCTGCGCCTGCCAAGTGATACATGTCCATTCTCTGTTCAACACTGGTCATCCAGCCCGTGCGAACAGGTGGTGCGAGGACGAGATTTATTCCAAGTTTTCGGAGAACCTTGTTGGCAAAGCGAACCGTCTGAGACTTGGATGGCTTCTGTTGAATCCATTCATCGAACGTGTTGGTCAAGAAGACGTTCGGTAGGTCAGTTGCTTGCATAGCGAAGTCTCTTTTCCTCTCAAAGAGCGCGATGGCGATAGAGCTATATAGTGCGTGTATTGGTCAAGGAAGTTACCTGATCTACATCAAGCAGTCGCGCGTTTCTACCTAATCCTTCTAGCAAGACCCGCCGGGAGGCTACGGAACGCCTACAGTTCGCCGGCGGTTTCTGCCTTGAGTTCTATTCCCGGCGCCTCGTGCCGCTCGGTCGATGTCAGGTCCAGCGCGCCCGTTTCATCCTCAGCCAGTGGTATTTCAACCTTGATCGTGTCTCCGGGCTCGACGGCACTCGTTTCGCCAGCTTGGATTTGCACTGTCGCACCATCCGCCGACGGCCGGAAAATCGTGTAGATCGGCGCAGCCAGCTCCGCATCAGTTCGGCGGGCAAGAAGGCTCGGGGCAGAAACCGCGGACTCGTACAATAGCCGCCTTGCCGTCTCTGTCTTGCTTTCGAGAGCATCGAGCTCAGCTTGCGTTTGACGCAGGTCGATCGTTACCTCATTTTTGCGCCCATCCTGGAGCTCGAGAATTGATATGTCAGTTTTGCTGATTTCCTGACGCCCACGCAGCAGACTGGTTTCCGCCGACAACCTCTCGCTCTGCGCCTGGGCAAGGGCCCGCTCTAGAGAAAACTCGCGCGGGGCCGCCGCAAGGCCTTTGACGACAAGCGCCGAAACCGCTGTCAACTCTTTCTGGATTGAGCCGATTTGCTTGTCGAGGAAAACGAGTTGCGCTTCCAGCGAGGCAAGTTCCTTCTGGAGGAACTCGCGCAGTCCATGAAGCGCCCTGACCTGAGTGTCCAATCCCTCGCTGCGCGCCTGGAAGATCAGGCGCTCCTGCTTCAAGAGCATCGCAAAGACGTCGTCTTGAATGCGGGAGGTCAATTGGGCCGGAAACTGAATGTCGCTGGCATGCGAGAGTTCCGCCTCGAGTCGTGCCTTGCGAGCGATGAGACTGGCCTCGTTCAGTCTGAGCAGGCTCACATCCCCTTCGCCCTGGATCACTTCGCGCTCGAACCTGGTGTCCCTGTCCTCTCGAGTCCGCAACCCGCCCGCGATGCTCAATGCCTGCAACACGGTCAGCCCAGGCCGGTATGCGAATTCTCCCGACTGCGTCACCTTGCCGACAACATAGAACGGTCGGAACTGGACGATTTCCACCGCCGTATTCGGTTTTCGGGCAAGGCCGGTACTTTTCATGAGGCTGTCGCCGATCGAGTTTGCGATCTCACCGGTGGTGAGTCCGGCGGCCTTGATTTCGCCGACCAGCGGTAGCGAAACGGAGCCATTGGGACCGACCGTGTACTCGTCGTTGAGAGCATCCCAGCCAAAAATCTTGTCGCGTGACGCACGCCATTCGTAGACCTTGACGCGGAGCTTGTCCTGCGGACCGAGCACATACTCTTTGTCGTTTGCAGCCGAGGCACCCAACATGCCGGCCAGGGATATCCCCGCATACACCACGACGTGGAGAATGCGCCAACCTTTGCGCTGAGCCGACAACTGGCCCAGGCGCCGAACTCGATGATTTGAGCGAGCGTCGCTGTCGACTGAAAAGGGCAGTTCCTGGAGCATCTCTTACCTCTGCACTAGATCTTCTCTTACCTCTGCACTAGATCTTCAGAATATACTCGGGCTCCACCCGGCCCCTTGCCACATGTGAAAGGGCCAGGAGATTGCCGCGCAGACGCCCTCGCCGGTCGACGTAGGATTCCGGCCAGAGGCTGCGCATGAGATTGGCGAGCAGATTTTTGCCCATCAATCTAAGTGCGAAAGTCGATGGGACGGTGCCTTTGCGGACGAGGTAGATCGGATTCGCCACTTGGGAATAGCCGAAACGGATGCCGTTTACGCGACCGCTCTTGATGCCGAGGTGAACCCCGCGGATCGACGGCAAACGGACGACCCGCCCTCTGGCTCTCAACTGGCTGGTGAAATCAACGTCTTCCTGCCAGCCATAGAGCGCAAGCCGTTCGTCGAAGCGCAGGCCGTTGATGAATGCGGCCCTGATCGACATGTTGCATCCATAGGCGCTGAGTTGATCCACCCCACGCGATTCAGTCGCAGGGCCGGCCTCGCGAAGCGCCTGGATGCCCTCGTCCCATGTGAGCCCTGCGGTTGTCGCGCCGTCCTTAAGCACGTATCCCGTCATCACTGCCCAGTCGGGCTGCTGCTTGAACGCCTTCGATACGCCTTCGAGGTAGTCGTCCGCCGGAATGAAATCGTCGTCGAAAAAGGTGATTATGTCGAAACGGTCGCCTGCGACGTCGAGGGCGATGTTGCGCTGCGCCGGCAAGCCGGTCCTTCCGACGACGCGCGATACGGGAAACCGGCAAACCGTGTTACCGGGAATATGGCTGGCGTCGGGGGCCGACAGTATCACGGCGTCAGGGAGCAGGGTCTGTCGCTCAAGCTGTGCGAGAAGCCGAGCCACTTGTTCCTTGCGACCAAACGTTGCGACGATCACCACCACTTTCATCGACGATCAACTCTCCTCGCGAGCAATGGATTACAGATACGGCGTGCGACCACTGCTTGCGAAGTGAGCGCGCTGTGATCCTAATCCGCCGGCCGCGCCGATACAGCCTGCGCATAAGGTTAGCGTTGAGGCCTGCTTAGGCCCATCGAAGTAGTAGACGTACCTCGTTGGAGTACATCCGGCCTCGGGAGGGTGCGGCGCTTAACCCGATAGGCAACTTGTTTGGACGGGACGGACGGCACACAGTCGCTGAGCATCCGGGCAACAAGAATTCCGGAAAAGGTGCCAACATTCCGTGAGGGGCAAAGCATGCGCCATGTGCGACAGCCGAAAGCAACCACTATGGTGGGCCGTGATGCCAAACATTTGCGATCCATCAGCAAGACGCCATTTGCCGCGATAGACCGCAACGCCCGCATCGCCGTCGTGCATGATTGGTGCCCCAACTTTCGGGGAGGGGAGCAGGTCCTTGCTCGTATCTGCAAGACTTTTCCAAGAGCCGAGGTCTTCACCCTCTTTGATTTTCTCCCGAAGGAAATCAAGGAAGAGTATTTTCCAGGCGTAATTTTCCACGTTTCCGGCATGAATCGACTTCCGTTCGTGGAAAAGTACTACAGGTCACTTTTCTTTCTCTGTCCGTTTATGATCGAACAATTTGATGTCACGGGTTATGACGCGGTAATTTCCTCTTCGGCCGCATTCTCTCGAGGCGTTCTGACTCGCCCAGACCAACTACACCTGTGCTATGTGCACAGTCCGGTGCGGTATGCGTGGGACGAACAATTCTCCTATTTGCAGCAAGCCGGCCTGGGATTTGGACCAAAAGGTCTAGCCTTTCGTTACATGCTTCACAGGCTGCGGACCTGGGACACCCGAACGGCACATGGTCCTGACCTGATGCTGGCAAACTCGAATTATGTCCGCTCTCGAATCGAACGGATTTACGGCCGCGACGCGCGGGTAGTCCATCCGCCGGTCGCCATCGAGGATCTTAAATTCGTGGTCAACAAGGATGACTACTACGTCACGGCCGCGTTCCACGCCCCGTATAAGCGTACGGATCTGATAATCGAGGCGTTCAGCAAAACGCCGTCGCGTCGCCTGGTTGTTGTAGGCGACGAAGTACAATCCAAGCATCTGCGATCGCTTGCCGGCTCCAACATAGTCTTCACCGGTTATCTGCCGCGGCATGAATACATCGAAAAAATCGCCAATGCTCGTGCGATGGTGTTCGCTGGATGCGAGGATTTCGGGATAACGCTTGCCGAGGCCCAAGCGTGTGGTACTCCATTGATCGCCTTCGGCCGCGGAGGTGCGCGCGACATTGTCCGGCCGCTTGGCGAGAGCGCCCATCCGACAGGTGTGCTCTTCGACCGTCAGGCCGTCGATTCCGTAGCTGGGGCCATTGATCTATTCGAGAAAAATGCACTGTCCATTACGCCGCACGCCTGTCGCATGAACGCGACCCGGTTCTCCGAGGAAAGATTCGACCTGGCGATTCTCGACGCCCTTGGCCTGGCCCAGTCTGTCCAACTCGCTCGCGCAACCGAGTACAATGAACTCTTCGGAGCTGAGAGCTCGACGCGCGATATAACCGGTTCACTTGTCGAGCCAATTTTACAATGAACTCATTTGACCTTCACATGGCAAGTAACAGCAAAACGCTTCGATCGGCCGTGTGCCCGTGCTGCTCGGCGCCAGTCAGCCGGTCGATCTACCGGGTCGAAGCCATCCCGGTGCATAGTTGCGTCCTGCTTAACTCGGCCCAAGAAGCCCATGCCTTTCCTCGTCGCGACCTTGACCTCGCATTCTGCGAAGCATGCGGGTTCATATTCAACAAGGCCTTTGACGAGACGATCATGGGGTACTCCACCAACTTCGAGGAATCCCAGCATTTTTCCAGCACCTTCAACAATTTCGCGAAGGGACTTGCACGCGAGATTGCACAAAAATGTGCGATAGCCGGCAAGCACGTGTTAGAGATCGGCTGCGGCAAGGGTGAATTTCTCCGCGAACTTTGCATGACGGCCGGCGCCACCGGGCTCGGCATCGATCCAGCTTATCGAGCCGACAAAGGCCGTAATGACGAGTACGGCGACGTCAAGATCATCGTCGATTTTTTCGGACCGGACTACCAGCATCTCCAGGCGGATACGGTCCTCTGTCGCCACACGCTCGAACACGTAAGCTCGGTGTCGAGTTTCGTGCGGCTGATCCGCAAGATGATCGGCAAGAGGACCCAGGATTGGGCGGTCTTCGAGACGCCGGATGCAAAACGTGTGCTCGTGGAGAGCGCGTTCTGGGACATTTACTACGAGCATTGCTCCTATTTCAGTCCTGGCGCGCACGCACGCCTGTTTCGCCAGGAAGGTTTCGACGTTACCGATCTGGAGCTCGTCTACGACAACCAGTACATCGTTCAGTACGCCCGGCCGTCAGCCGGCCGGACGACGCCGAGACTACCGCTCGAGCACGATCTGGAAGTGATGCACCGTTTGGCGGAAACCTTTCCCGCCCGCGTGCGAGCCGCTCAGACTTGCTGGCAGGAGCGCATTCGCGCCGCGCACGCCGCCGGCCGGCGGGTCGTCCTGTGGGGTGGCGGCTCCAAGGCAGTGTCGTTCCTGACGACCTTGCAGCTTGGAGACGAAGTCTGGGCAGCAGTCGACATCAACCCCTACAAGCAAGGCAAGTTTACGCCCGGAACCGGGCACCCGGTCATCGCGCCAAGCGACTTGTTGGACGCTCCCCCTGATCTCGTCATCGTCATGAACCCGATATACCTGAATGAAGTGACGCAATCCTTGATTGCGCTGGACCTTCGAGCGGAAGTCGTCGCGGTCTGATTGCGCTCTCTCGTCAAAGAAGAACCCGAAATGGAACGTCCTAAGTCGCCGCAAGTGTCCCTTGGTATGCCGGTCTACAACGGCGAGAATTTCGTCGCCGAAGCGATCCGGTCGATCCTCGAGCAGGACTTCGGTGATTTCGAACTCGTCATCACCGACAACGCTTCGACGGATAGAACAGCCGATATATGTCTGGAATTCGCGAGGCTGGACAAGCGCGTCCGTTATGTCCGAAACGCGCGCAATTTGGGCGCCGGTGCCAATTTCAATCGAGCTTTCCAGCTGAGCACAGGCGAATATTTCAAATGGTGCGCGCACGATGACCTCTTGAGCGGTGGTTTCTTGACAGACTGCGTGCGTGCGCTTGACGCGAATGCCCGCCACGTTATTGCCTACCCGCGCCTGCTGGGAATCGACGAGACAGGGCAGCTCACTTCCTATGTCGAAAGGGTGCTGCCGGACATGGAAGGACCGTGGCCCGCATCCCGCTTCCGGTTGATGGTTGCTGCGCACGGTTGGGATGCTGCGATGTTCGGCCTTTGGCGTCGGGAATCCTTAGCCAAGACGACATTGCACGAGCCCTACTACGGCTCCGATTGTGCGCTTCTGGCCGAGATGGCTCTTCTCGGGACGTTTGTTCATGCGCCCAACGCGATACTGTACAGCCGTGACCATCCGACGCGCTCGGTGCGGTTGCCAAGCTCCGAGCGATTGGCTTGGCAAAATCCTGGTGACTCCGCGGCGAATGCCTTTGAATTGTCGAGGCGGCTAAAACACCTCGTCGCAATTGCCTATCGGCACAGGCGCACAGCACCGTTGGGCATGACACTGCTTCATCTGGTTGCGTGGATCTTGGATCCGCTGCTTATCGCAAGATTGTTCCTGGAACTTGTAGGCGCCATATCTCCGCAGCTTCGTACCAAGCTCCGCGGCGCCGGCCTGGGAGCGCTGAAACGCATTCATGCCGTGTCAAACCGATCGCCTGGCTAGAAACGAGTGATCTGGTGCGACGCCCGTCGGGAGGCTTTGTATGAACCTTCGCCAAGTCACGCCCGCGGCCTCAACAGTGTCAGCCTTCCGAAAATTGCCGGAAGGCTCGGGCAAGAGAAATCTGGTGATCGTCCGGGCGGGGCGTAGCTCTTTGCATGCCGGCTGGACTGAGGGGGCGGGCGACGCCGACTTCGATCTTCTCGTCGCCGCCTACGAGGCTGGCGTCTCCCATGGACAGGACGAGTTCAGCGTATTTCTCCCGGGGCGCAAGATCGCCGGCTATCATGCCTTGTTTCAATGCTACCCTGAAATTGTGACGCGATATGATCTCATTGCACTGATCGACGATGACATCGAGACGACGAAGCTGGACTTGAATCGTCTGTTCGCCATAGGCCGCCGCTATAAACTTGATCTGTTTCAGCCAGCACTGTCTTGGGACAGCTATTTCTCCTACGCAGCGACGCTTGTCATCGGCAAGCGATATTTATTACGATATACCAACACGGTCGAGATGATGTGCCCGGTGTTCAGCGCCAGGTGCCTGCAAGCGGCATTCAAATTGTTCGGGCTCGGCTACGAGACGGGAATAGACCTTCTTTGGACCCGCCTGACTGACATGCCTTGGTTGCGGTACGCCATCGTTGACGATGTCGTTGTGAGACACACGCGGCCCGTCGGGACAACAAAGTCGCTTCAAGGTTTCGCCGCCAACGAGCGTTATGACGTGCAGGTTGATGCTGTGCTGAAGAGGTTCGGCGCTGCGTTTCGCGGGTTCGTAACCTATGCAGCGGTGGACCGGCGCGGGCAGCTCATCCGGTCTCGCTTTCTGATCGGCCTTAACTCGCTGTCCCTTTGGCGAGCGCTGCCCAAGACGCCACTTAGATGGCCGCAGTTTATGCGCCGCTCGACCGACTATACGCGACACTGCTGGCTGAGGCCGGTCAACCTGCAACGGATCGACGTCGAAGGAGTGGTTAAGTCAGGCCGTCAGCCGCAAAGTCTGGGTCGCCGGCTCAGGCAACGATGATATCGGGCGCGAGACCAAGCTTGTGTGCCGCCTGGGCAACTTCGTCTCGATAGAGCGGTCATCACGATGATTGACCGTACGGGTCGGCCGCGCAGGCTCTCCGGCCCAACCACAGCTGTGCCTGTGCCTGGAGCAAAGCGCTCTTGCTTGTGCGGGTTGACGTCGACCAGAGCGCTTATCCGCGCGCCCTCGGGAACGACGTTGACGAAAGTGATACCGTTTGATCCCGCACCCCAGGCAAGGTAATGGGTAATCGCGCCACCAGGCGACTTTGTCGCGATAGTTTTGGTCGAAGCGGCGGACCAACGTATCAATCCTTCCAGTCTTGAAAGACCAGCGGTCATCCCGGTTTCGGGAGGCTTGCTTCGATGAAGAGGTACTGGTCACGGTCGCGTCCCCACAGGTGGTGTAGCTCGGCGGTAGCGACGCCGCTCGCGAGCGCGCCCTCGATAGCGCTGTTGCGATCGAGCGGCTTTGCGGTGGTCATCGACAGAACTTGCGCGCGCTCGAGGAGAAGACTCCGGATTCCGATCTCTTGCGCGAGATGATTGGCTTTGCCGCCGAGAGGTTGGGGGCGCCACCGGCGCTGGCTGGAAGGGCTCCTATTTCCCCGGGGTTCTTCTACAGGTCGCGCCCGACACCAAACTAGCCGCGAAGCCTGAGGAACAAGTCTCGCGCATTGAACAGGTCAGAGCGCACCAGCACGAAGAGAGCCGTACAATAGACAGCGGCTCCAAGGACAATTGCGCTAATAAGAAGCGTCTCCTGTGAGGCGTGCTCAGGCGCGCTGCTTAGCCACGCGCTGACGGCGCCGAACATCAGGAGGGCGGCGAGAGCCAGTCGTGGGAAGATCTCAAGGGGTCTCAGCACGTCGATACGCGCGATGCGCTGAGCGTAGAAGAGGAAGATTGGTAGGAGGACCAGGCCGCAGGCTACGAGCGCCACCATTGTCATCTCGAGGCTGATCTGCGCAGTGACGGACAACAGCATCGTTGCGACAACAGAGTAGGCTATGTTCAACTTCAGGATCAACCTGGAGTGACCCATTGCAAGGATCGTAAACGCGCAGAGGCTGTCAATCGTGCGTTGCAGGCCCAGCAGCATGAGAATCTGGACAGCGACGACCCCGCTGGCCCATTGCGGGCCGAAGATAAAGGGAACCGCGATCGGTGCGATCGCGGCAAATCCGATGAATGCAGGAAACCCCGCTAGCCCGGCGATGCGGACGGTCGTGTTGAAGAAGCGGTCGATCTTTTCGGGTTGATCTTGAATCCGTGCCACGGTGGGCATAGTGACAGCCATCAGCGGACTGAGGAATACTTGCACCAGAAGGTCGAGCGGACGACGGGCGAGAGCATAGACTCCGACCGCGTGGGGGCCGAGGAACGTACCGAGTAGGACCTTTGGAATTTCCTCATTCAAAAAACTCCAAAAAGTCTGGACGATAAGCGGGCCACCAAATCCTAATAGGTCACGAACCTTTGCGTAGGAGAAGGTCAGACGGGGTCGCCAAGAACTGCCAACGAGCAGGACAGCGGTTTCCACAGCCGCTTTTGCAAGGTGCATCCAAATCATGCTCCATACGCCGAAACCGCCTATTGCCAAGACGATGCCGAGTGTGCCGCCGACGACGGTGCCGGCAAGCGTACGCAACGCGAACAAGCGGAACTCGAGTTGGCGCTTCAACACAGCCGCAGGTACCGACGAGAGGGCCTGGATTACGACGACCACGCTGCTCCAGCGGATGAGATCTTCGAGAATGGGCTGTCCGAACGCTGCAGCAATCAAACCGGCAGACATCCAGATGAGCCCGCTAATCACCGCGCCGCTCGCGGCGAGAAGCCAGAAGGCCGAGTCAAAGTGTAAGGACTCAATTTTAGGATGCTGAATGAGTGCCTCCGGTATTCCGGTCGTGACCGGAACAGCAAGAATGACGGGTACAACCATGGAGAGGGCGGCGAGGCCGAATGCTTCAGGTCCGAGGTGCCTGGCCAATACGACAAAAACGGCAAACATGGCTGCTTGCCGCCCCCATGTTTCGACTGCTGTCCAAGCTGCGCCGGTGACAATCTTCGCGCCGATCGATGTCATCGCATGTCTCTTTGCCCGTTGGAGGACGGAACTGCGACTTTCGATCGCGCAGTCAAGGCTTTCCGTCGTCGTCTCACAGCTGCGCCGCTAGCGATCTGGCCTGGTCTACGTGAATAAAAAGGAGAGCCGTCGATCTCTCTCCGGCTACCGTTTATCGAGCTGGAACCTCGCGAACGCAGAGTTGTCGCGGGACACAGATGGCGTTTCGCATGCTTGCTCGTCATTCTATTCCACCACCCCACAAGCACGCATGGCTGAGGATGCTGTGGTTGGCGAGGAAGGATGGCTGCTTCCAGTTCTTATTGGTCATAGGCAGCTCCTCTGGAAATCCTCTTTGTAGCGCAATCAAATTAGGCGGTTATCGCTGCGGGCGCGTCGCTGGGATTCGAATTCGTTCGAGTGCATCTTGCCAAACCTTACGCCGGAGCGTGGGAACGTAAACGTCCCCAAACGACGTATGTCTTACGCCCCTCCGGGCAGTTTGGTGCAGCCCGATTACCGAGGGACCATCCCGCGTCCCACACGCCCATCCGCACAGGCGATCAAGAAGCGGGAGCTACCTCTTTCCGCGCTGGCTGATATTCAAGGGCAAACGAGGTGCCCGCGGCAATCAAAGTGAGAGCGCTCTCTGCCAGATTGTCGGGCTATAACGAGACGAGAAAGTCCGATGACCCTTGGTGGAATGGCCGTGTTGATCCCGACCGGCACGGTCATTGGAGTATCCCCTGCCAATCCCGTTCTGCGCTTCGTGCCGCCGCGGTTGAATTGAACTTTTATGCAACCACAATCTCCGGTGTGAAGCCGAGCTCCGCTACGAGACTGGTGATCTCCTCGCGGTAGAGCGGGTTCATGACGATGATTGATTCGACTGGCTGGCCGCGCAACGCCTCCGGAGCAAGGACCGGAGTGGCGGTTCCTGGGGCAAAGCGACCTTGCTTGTGCGGATTCACGTCGATGATCGCGCGGATCCGATCGGCGCCTGGCACCACGTTGACGAATGTAATGCCCTTCGATCCCCCTCCCCAGACGACGGTCTGCTGGGGATTGCGCCTCGCGATGTAACCACCCAATCGCTCGATCTTGTCGCGATAGGCGCGCTCGAAATCGCGGACGAGCATCTCGATCTCGCGGCTGTCAACGGAAGTAGTGTACTTGGGGGCAGCCGGCCGCGCCTCAATGTAAAGATATTGCTCGCCGAAAGACGTCCCTGCATCCAGCACTCGAAAGCCAGCTGTCTCGAACGCCGCGTTCAGCGAAGCGGGCGTGAAATAGGAGGCGTGCTCATAAATGAGGTCCCAGATTCCCATATCTCGGAGCGTGTAAAGGACATTCGGGACTTCAAAGAAGAACACCGTCTCCGGTCCGATGCCCGGATGGGCGCGAAGGGCGCGCAGGAATTTCACCGGCTCGGCGATATGTTCGAGAACCTGGCGGCATACCACCAGGTCCGGACGCAAATCCGCGTAGGAATCGCCGAACCAGTCGTTGATAAATCGTACGCCAGGGACCACCTCCCCCCGATTGTCCTCGAAGCTCTTGTCGAAACCGATTCCCTGCGCACCGCTGATCAAGCTGAGCCGCTTCAGGAAATCCCCCTTGCCGCATCCAATATCGACGATCGTCTTCCCGGAGAGCGCGTAGGTCCTGCTCAGGCGCTCGGCCAGTGTTTCAACAAACGCCACGAAACGGGGGGAGAAATGAAGCGAATTCTCGTAGCTTTGCGTATAACCAATGCGATTTTCCTCGAATGAGGCATTGAAGACGTGCGTGCAGCCGAGGCAGAAGGTAGTCGCAAATCTGCCGGTCTGTGCCGCGCGCGCCGATGCCGCGTCCGCACAAAGCGCGTTGCAGAGCAGGGGCAACGCTTCGAATAGCACCGAATTGAGCAGATTTCGCTGACCGCAGACCAAGCAATCGGTTCGAATGGAACCCGCCGACTGCGTCGGTCCGTCGGCTTTCAGGCAAGCCATTTGCGCGCGGTCCGCCTGTTTTGTCATATGATTCTCGGCGTTGGGACGGGGAGGATGAATTTTCCGCCGCGTGCACGATACTCGGCCTGTTGATCGAGAATTTCGTCTACGAAATTCCAAGCAAGGAGAAGGACGTAATCGGGTTGCACCTCGAGAAGCGCTTCAGTCGAGCGGATCGGCAGGCGCTGTCCGGGCATATATTTGTTGTGTTTATGGACGTTGCGATCCACGACGAAGTCCACGAGGTCGCACCCGATGCCGACGGTGTTAATCAGCGTTGCTCCCTTGGCTGCCGCTCCATAGGCGGCAATCGTGGCACCCTGCGACTTTAACCGGCGCAAGAGCGTGGAAAGGTCGCGCTTCAGCGCGTCGACCTTGGTGGAGAAATCGCGGAAATAGCCGATTGCATCGATCCCGCGCGAGGCCTCATGGGCAAGTTGTTCCTTTACTGTCGCACCCACGTTCTCGCGCGTTTCCACGTAAAGGCGCAGCGAACCGCCGTGGATTGAAAGGTGCTTGACCTCGTTGAGGTAAAGCCCGTGACGGCGAAACAGCTTGTCCAGTGCAGTAACTGAAAAATAGCAAAGATGCTCGTGATAGATCGTGTCGAACTCACAATGTTCGATCAAAGGTTCGACATAGGGTGCCTCGATAACCGCCACACCGTCATCCTTGAGAAGTCGGGCAATTCCTGCCACAAATCCGTTGGTGTCGGCCACGTGGGCGAGCACGTTATTGGCATGGACAATGTCCGCGCGCATGCCTTGCGCGCGCAGCGTTTCAGCGAGATCGCGGGTGAAGAACGCACAGCGCGTGGGCACGCCGACCCTCTCGGCAGCGGCGGCAGGTCCGTCGGCGGGATCAATTCCGAGCACCCGGATTCCCGCTTCGACGTAGTTCTTCAGCAGATAACCATCATTGCTCGCCAATTCGATGACAAGGCTCTCCGGGCCAAGACCGCGGCGGTTGATCAGATCAAGCGCATTCGCACGCGAATGCTTCAAGAGAGCAGGGGAGAAAGAAGAATAATATGGATAAGAATCGGCAAAAAGGATTATCGGATTCACCGTCTCGGTGATCTGGACGAGGCTGCAGTCTTTGCAGAACGCGACGCGCAGCGGAAAAATGGGCTCCGGTTCGCTGATGTCGCTGCTGGTGAGAAGGCGATCGGCCAGTGGCGTTTTACCGAACTCGAGAAACGTCTCAATGCCACTTCCACCGCAAGATCGGCAGGCCCGCTCGGTCACCGACTTCGCATCTAGGCACATCATGTCCATATCGTCCCCCTTAGCCCTGCTCAGTCTGCTTTGGCCAGAACGGGAACGAGACCAGGTGCTCGTCCAGTTCGCAATCGCGGATCAGCTTTTTCACGTGGGCGATGCGCTTGAAGCGCTCCCCTCGAACTCTTCAAGCAAGAGACCAACAGTGCCGAATGCCTCGTGGAGCTGCGCGACGCCGCGTCGGCCGTCCATTGCGGCTTGAACGCGTGCAGGCTCTCGGTTTCCTCGGCCAGCCGTGTCCCAAATCCTCCCCCGAGGGTACCCACTTTCATAAAAGTCTTCCCCACCAACAGACACAGGCCTCGAACGCCAGTGAGTTCTGTTACCATGGGCGATCGGCGTTCAACAATGCGAGCGAACGGATGATGGAAGCGCACCAATGGGGATTAGGCGGACCTTCAGCACCATGCTTGCTAGTCAATTGCGACTGCGACTTAGGCCGTTTGAGGTAGGCGACTGGTCAGCGTCGGCTGTCGTTGTTGTGCCGCATCCGGATGATGAGATGCTGGGTTGCGGTGGCGTTGCGGCCAAAAAGATTGCCTCGGGTGCCCAGGTCCGTTTTGTTTTTTGTCACCGATGGCGCCGTCTCCTCACCGCGACCTTAGGCATCCTGAAACCTTGCGGACACGCGAGGCCGGAGCCATAGAAGCAGTGCATCGTCTGGGCGCATCCGAAAGTGTTACATTCTTACGCCTTCCAGGCGGGGCGGCCAATCATCACGTTCATGAGATAACAAATGCGGTCGTGTCGATGCTCAAATCATGGCGGCCGCGGAGCGTTTTCGTGAACTATGCAAAGGATCCGACTTCCGATCATGTCGCCGTCAATGCAGTAGTTCGCGCGGCGCTTCGTGCTTATGGTCGCCCTGTTGCGGTATTAGAGTATCCAGTCTGGATTGGTACCATTGCGTCGTCCACGCTCAATAGCCTCGCCTATCTTGGCGACGTTATCGGCATATCGCGGGAAGCGCTGGCGGCGCATGCGCGCAGATGCAGCGCCTGGAGAACCAAGATGAATGGCGGACGCTGTCGGACTTGTCAGGGGGAGATTTCGTCGGGCGGTCGCTGGCCGACTACGAAATGTTCACACGCTGCGAAATCAACATTTAGCATGTTCGGCCGCCTGATCGCGGTCCTGGTGATCGGGTACACCCTCGCAAGTTGCGAGGCCGCTCGGGGACAGGGGCCTCCCGAAGAAATTCTACAGTCGGGTCTTGTTTTTGAACGCAAAGAGATTGCCCCCTATTCAGGAGACGTAAAGCTTGTTGGCGATATAGACGGCGACAGTCGACTAGATTTCGTCCTTGGCGGCTTCCCCGAGGATGCGATGTCTTGGTGGCGGTGGCCCGATCTGGTTCACACCGTAATCGCGAGGCCTCGCGTCGAGTTCACCACCGACGGAGTGCTTGCCGACATCGACGGGGACGGTGATCCCGACATCGTCACGGCCGATGGGCCCGATGCTGTCAATCTCGTCTGGTTCGAGAACCCGCGGCCGAATGGTAACCCGACCCACGGTCCCAGCTGGAATCGTCGGGAAATCGGTGCAGTCGGCAGCTGGGGCAAAGACATCAAGGCGGCTGATTTCGACGGGGACGGCCTCGTTGATATCGTCGTTCGGGCGCCTGGCGAAGTGATGATTTTCTTCCAAGAAAGCCCCAACTCCTGGGCCCGCGTTGGCTTTTTCTTCAACCTTGGCGAAGAGGGAATGGCAATTGGTGATATTGACGGCGATGCTGATGTCGATCTCGTCCTGCACGGAGTATGGGCGTCGAATCCGGGCGCAGCGGCAGCACGCGACGCAGCACTATGGCGCAGCTATGAGCTTGGTCCGTTCAATCCTGCATTCAAGGCGCTCGTCACCGACCTTGACCAGGACGGCCGCGCCGACATTCTGACTTCAAGTTCCGAGCACACTGACGACGTCGCCTGGTTCCAGCCCCTCGCCGGACCGACGGGCCGCTGGATCCGCCATGTCATTCAGCCTTCTGTCGCGGGCGCCCATACGCTGCAGGCCGCCGACATGGACGGAGACGGGGACAACGATGTCGTTGTCGGGCAGATGCATACGACCGAGGAGCGCAAGCTCGCGATTCATTACAATGTCGACGGGCGAGGAACGCGCTGGGCCCGTCAAGTGATCGACGATGTGGGTCTCCACAACGGCGTCGTCGCCGATGTCGACAGGGACGGCGATTTTGACATCTATGGGGCGAACTGGGTGGGCAACCCGCCAGTCAGAGTGTGGATCAATCGGCTGGATCCGCCTGCATCGGTCCGCCTCGATCGCTGGACCTATCATCGTATCACGAACGGGCACGTCCGCTCCTTTGGGGTCGCTTTTTCCGCCATGGATGGTGATGATCTCACTGACATCATCTCGGGTCCGTTCTGGTACCGTCAACCGTCCGAAGCCTGGAACACAGAATGGGAACGGACACCGCTTCCCGAGGGTGTGGACGCGGTCGCAGCCCTGGATCTCGATGGTGACGGGCGCGGGGAGGTCATAGCACAGCGCGGCGAAGGCAGGGCTCTGCACCTGGTGTGGCTCCATGCCAAGGACATTGTAGCGCACCGCTTTGAAGAGCACGAGATCGGAGAGGTTCCCGCCGCCAGTCATGAGCTCGGCTCTCAGGGCCATGCCCTAGCCCAGGTCGTAAAAGGTGGGAAGCCGGAGCTGGCGGTCTCGAGTGGGGGTGGGGTTTTCTATTTTAAGATTCCTGACGATCCAACAGTCGAGCCATGGCCGCGCACCCGCATCTGCGCCGAAGCGTCTGATGAAGGGATCGCATTCGCCGATATCGATGGCGACGGTCTACTTGACCTTGTCGCCACGACCGGCGATGCAAAGACGGCCGCATGGTGGCGCAATCCAGGTGACGGCTCGCCAGACTGGGAGCTTCGGCATGTTGGAAAAGTTCCTGAAATGGTCTATCCCGACCGCGTCGCGGCCGCCGATCTTGATGGCGATGGACGTGCGGACATCGTCGTGACCGAGGAAAATGGCAATGCCGACAGCGCTAAGGCGTATTGGTGGCAAAACCCCGGCGACAGCTCCTCCGACTGGGAGCAACACGAAATCACCTCGCGCGGTTCCCTTAATAGCCTTTCAGTGTCCGATATGACTGGGGACGGCAGGCCGGATCTTATCATGGGCGAGCATCGCGGCGCACTTCGCCTCTCGAGCTGGCATAATCTGGGTGGGGGACGGTTCATCGAGCAGCTGGTCGGCGAAGGGATGGAAAGCCATCTCGGAGCAAGGACGGTCGACCTCGACGGTGACGGGGATCTCGACATTGTGTCGATCGCCTGGGACGCATTCGAAGCGATCCATGTCTGGCGGAATGACGCGGTCGGCAAGGATGCTGATGGCGACCAAAAGGCCCGCTGACGGTGGGAGCATCGGCCGGCGCAGCATGAACCGTAGCGAGCTCGGCCCGCTCCACCTGTTTACACGGCTGCGCCGGCGCTCATGCCTCGACGCTCAAGTCCGGGAAAATTGCGCTGCGCTGAATGAATTCAACCGCTCGGCGTGTTAAACTATTCGACGTTGTCGCTAGCAGGTTGACCAAGCCAGTGCGCAAGTCGGGACGCTCATGCCTTTACGACGTTGTCGGTGCGTGACTGACTGCGCGCACAAGCATTTCTGGTATCGAGCACCAGCTTTGCGTGCTTGGTGATGTTGTGCCAATCAATCGCATCATGATCTGTCGAGATGACAACGGCATCATACGATGCCAAACTGCTAGCGCAGATGTCCACAGAGGGGCGACCTGCCAGGTTGGCGTACTCTCTTGTTCCGGGTATCTCCGGTACGTAGGGGTCGTGGTAATCAACGACTGCCCCGCGTCGCTCCATGATGTCGATCAGCTTCAACGATGGGCTTTCTCGTGTGTCACCCACGTTTTTCTTGTAGGACATCCCGATCACCAAGATCCGCGAACCGCTCAGGCCGCGGCTCGCTCGCCGGTCCAAGGCCTCCACAAGGCGGTCAACCACATAATGCGGCATGTTCGTGTTGATTTCACCGGCAAGCTCAATGAAGCGTGTTGTTACTTCGTACTCTCTTGCCTTCCAGGTCAGGTAGAATGGGTCGATCGGGATGCAGTGCCCGCCGAGGCCGGGGCCTGGATAAAACGCCATATATCCGAACGGCTTGGTCTTGGCGGCTTCGATGACCTCCCAGACGTCGATGCCCATCCTGTCAAAAATCACCTTTAGCTCATTGACCAACGCAATGTTCACAGAGCGGAATATGTTCTCGGTCAGCTTCACAGCCTCTGCCGTTGCGGTGGAGGCAACGGGAACGGTTTGCACGATGATCTGATCATACAGTTCCTTTGCAACTTGTAGGGACGATGGATCGTCGGCGCCTATCACCTTTGCAACTGTGGCGGTGGTGTGTACGTCGTTGCCTGGGTCCACCCGTTCGGGCGAATAGGCGAGGAAAAAGTCCTTTCCCAGAGAAAGATTCGTCGCCTCGAGCAACGGCTGCACGACCTCCCGCGTCGTTCCTGGCCAGGTCGTCGACTCCAGAACGACAAGTTGACCAGGGCGCAGCCGCTCCGCGATCGCACGTGCGCTGTTTTCGACGAACGACAGGTTCGGCTCCCGGTTTTTGGTAAGCGGCGTTGGCACCGCTATCAAGATCGCGTCAGGTTCGCTTAGGTCGGCGAAATCGCTGGTGGCGCGAAACCGCTTGCTGTCGACAGCCACTTTGATGGCAGCACCAGGCAAATGATCTATGCCTGTTTCTCCGCGGTTAAGAAGTGCAACCCGAGACGCGTCGATGTCGAAACCGATGACTTTGAACCCCGCGTCCAGCGAGATCATGGCGAGCGGCAGGCCAACGTAGCCGAGGCCCATGATGCCAATGGTGTAGTCCCGCGTTCGGATGCGGTTAACCAGTTCCTGAAGATCTGGAGCAGTTTGCATGAGATGCTGGCAACTTTCGCTTCAATGTCGACAATAAAGGATCCCCTCAATTACCGCGGGGAAGCAGTTCACAGCAATCAGCAAAATGTATGCGCTTAGCCAGCCCCAGAGCTGAAAATAGCATGGATTGCACCATTGGGAGAACAGCCGAAATGCTTACCCCAAGCCACGTTGTCAAATAAACCTGGCGCTGCCACATTTAACTTTCAAGCGACGTCCTAAAGGATCTAGGAGCCACCTTCGCTCGCGAGATCGAAGATGTCGCGTTTGGCGAAGGGACGCACACTGCGTCAGACGATTAAACTGTTCGGTTGAGGTGGGGAATATGATGCAATCGATCCTGGTAACTGGTGGAGCGGGCAATATCGGCAGCGCCCTCACTCGCGCGTTGGTCAAGCTACCTCAGACCCAGGTGGTCGTCGCTGACAACCTGTCGACCGGAAGTCGAGACAAGGTACAAATAGACGCGGGCAATCTGACCGTAGTAAAGGCGGATGCGAACGATTTCGACGACATCTCGTCGTTGTTCTACCGCTTCCATTTCACCCACGTCTTCCACTTCGCAGCCGTGGTCGGTGTGCAGCGGACTTTGGCAAATCCGTTGCTCGTGCTGCGCGACATCACCGGTATCGAGAACGTGCTGAGGCTATGCAAGAACACCGGCGCCGAGCGTCTCTACTTCGCTTCGTCATCGGAGGTATATGGCGAGCCTTTCGAGATTCCTCAAAACGAGAGCACCACGCCGCTTAACTCTCGTCTGCCATATGCAGTGGTGAAGAATCTTGGAGAGGTCTATCTGCGCACTTTTCAGCGTGAGTTTGGACTGCCATTTACCATTTTTCGCTTCTTCAACACCTACGGACCACGTCAGAGCGAGGATTTCGTTCTGCCGCGATTTGTGCGTGCCGCCCAGCGCGGCGAGCCCCTGACGATTTACGGGGACGGTTCGCAGACCCGCACCTTCTGCTATGTCGACGACACGGTTGACGCTTGCATCGCGGTTCATCGAACGCGCGCGCACGAGAACGAAGTGATCAACGTGGGCAGCGACGTGGAAATGAGCATTCGACAGCTGGCCGAGTTTGTCATCGAAGTGCTGGGCTCGTCATCGAAGTTGGAATTCCGACCGCCCCTTGCGGAGGGCGACATGACGCGCCGCTGTCCTGACACGAACAAGATGAAGGCTATATTGAACCGTCCCCTGGTGCCGCTCGAAGAGGGCATTCGCCGCCTCGCCGACCACCTCTCCCGACCCGAAGACCGCCCTGCACTTAGAAGAGTCGCCTGAACGAGCTGACGGTGGGGAGTGACATGAAGCTCGTATACGTCGGTCAGCCGTACGATAGACTTTTTCCGCCTGTTCAAAACTCAATCGGTCTGATCGTCTACAATACGGCGCTGCGGCTCGGCGAAGGCCTGCAGATTACGCTCTATGGCAAGCATTATCGAGACGATACGGTGCCCGCGGACCTGCCGTTCGCGGTGCGGCGGGCTGCGGCGCGGCGCGACCGCGCGCTGCAGCGGATCATCCACCAGTTTCCGCGCCTGGCGCGCTGGCTGCGGCTGGATCGGAAGGCCGATGACCACTCGCAATATCGTAACAAGGTTCGTCGCTACCTCGCCGTCGATCAACCAGATATCGTCCATTTGATGAATTACTGGGCATGGTGCCGGGAACTGAAAGCAGCCAGCTCATCTCATCGGCTCGTGCTTGAGATGCAGTGTGAGTGGCTGTCACAGCGTGACCGCGATCAGGTGGCCCGTCAGCTCAAGGTGGTGGATGCTGTGGTCGCCGTCAGCGACCACATCGCAAGCACCTTTCGTTCTGCATTCCCGGACTATCCTGGCGTCGTTGCCACTGTCGGTAATGGCGTGGACGTTTCTTACTTTCGGCCGAGCGAGCAGCGGGCTTCCGCATCCACCAGAACCCGACATGTCATCCTGTTCGTTGGGCGGGTGTCGCCAGAGAAGGGGCTACACACACTGATCGAGGCCTTCAGTGAGGTTGCGACCAGGTTCGCGGACGTGGAACTTCGGATCGCAGGGCCGCATTCTCCGCTCCCGGCGGACTTCCTGACCAGCCTCTCGTCGGATCCGCGGGTTACCGCGTTGAGCCGTTTCTACGATCGCTGGGGCAATTGCAAATATCGGGAACACTTAGAAGAACTCATCGAGAGCCACGGGTTACGTGATCGAGTTCACTTCGTGGGCAACGTGCCCCACAAGAACCTCGTAGCGACGTACCATGAGGCCGACATTGTGGTGAATCCGTCACTCAGCGAGAGCTTCGGAATATCGGTCGTGGAGGGCATGGCCTGCGGGATACCGGTGGTTGGAACGCGCGTGGGCGGGATGTGTGAATCCATTCTAGCTGGCAGCACCGGGATGCTGGTCGAAGTCGATGCTCCTGGCGAACTCGCCCAGGCATTGATCACGATGCTGGAGGATACCGTCCGGGCAAGCGAAATGGGAAACGAGGGGCGCAAGCGTGCCGTCGAGCTGTATTCGTGGGAGGCGCGCGCAGAACGGCTCAAGTCCGTCTATCAGAAACTGCGCCCAGGCACGCGGATCCATGTTTCCACAAAGATCGTGAGCCATTGAGCCTTAGCGGTGGGCGGCGATCGCCAAGTGCCTCGCAGCTTGTAGGCCGATGTGATGCTCATGCGGCGACCCTCAGTGTAGCGCTCAACCCAGTGAGCGTATCGGTCTACGGCCAACCCATGTCGGATTGAAATAAATAGGCCCGTCAGGCCCCGCCGTTCTCTTCCGTAACGGGCGTCAGGGGCACCCAGCCCAAAGGGCGGAGAGAGGCCGAGTGAACCTGGCTGTAACGCTCCGCAATCTGTTCTCCAGATCGCAACGCATTGCTGGTGGCGAGGCGGGTGGCCTCAGGATCGTAACGAGAGGCGCGACCCAGATTTTGAGCGGGGCGCCTACGAGCCGCCGGTCCAGCAGCTACTTGCATCGAACCTGAACGCAGGTGACGTTGTCTACGACATCGATTGCGGCGCGCCCGCGTGGGGGGCGGCAGGGCGCGCCTACGCATCTGAACCGGTGCGCAAAGCGGTGCCGCGATTGAGCAGAGCGCTCGGCCCAACAGGTCGACACCATCTGCGTGTTCGCCGAAGCGGTCGGTCCTAAGTGCGCACCGCCCACAGGTGATCTATGAACTCGACGACGCCAGGCGCGAGGGGCTTCAGCTGAAGGTCCCGGGCGATCGCGTCGTTTATGGCATCGATGGACTATGGGTAACCATTCTGCCCGCCTCCTACGCCAATGGGAACCGGCACGTCGAGCATGTGATGGCGGTCCGGCGAGCGAAACCGCGTCTATCCGACGGGCGGAGCCGTCGCCTTCGACCGAGGTCGTCTTCAAACATGGGCACCGGCCCAACGACAGCCGAACTATGCAGTGCGGAGGATCGGCAGCCGCATATGGATCGCGCGTTTCTCAACAAGATGCCAGCTGAGAAAGCCCGCGCAGACTGCTATAGGCAAGGTCAAGATCGTTAGCTGCGTAGGCGTGATTGCCGGAACATACATGATCAGTAGCTTCTGAATCGGCCATGCGTAGAGATACACGCCGTACGATATGTCATTCCTTCGGTTAATCGAATTTAAGACGCTGTTCTCGTTTAGAAACGCCAAATACAGGACCAGATAACCTCCAAACACGCCCACTGCGAGGGGCGCCAGCCGTTCCGAGCACATCCCGCCTATGAGAAGGAAACAGCACAAAAGCGCTACCCGATTGCTCCTCCTCACATTCTCCTTGAGCAGCTGAAACAACGCCCCAATGGAAAATATCATCGTAAAACGTACGGCATCGTCCACGTTACCGATGGGCTCAAAGTTTCCAAGGTCGTAGCGAAAGTAGACACCCTGCGAAATGGAACTAACGAGGATTATGGCCAGTGACATTGACATGATCGAAAAGACAAGAGTAACGCGACCGAGACAGAATACCACAATTGCCACAAGCACATAACAGCGAAACTCGTATGCAATAGTCCATAGTGATCCATTAACATCTGGTGCATGGGACCCGGCAAACGCCGATCCTACCTGCGCCGGATTCAGCAAGAGCGCCATTTTGGAAAGCTTAGCCGCCCACTGGCTCGGAGATAGTTCATCAAAGTCACCACCTCCCAGCCAGAATACCAGGCTAATGCTGATCAAGTATGCCACAAAAAATCCAGGAACTATACGAAGTACACGTCTGGACATGAAGGCGTAGATGCTGCTTCGCATCGCGCTGTCGAGCACGAGGAATCCACTAATGAAGAAAAATCCGTAAACAGCTACCTGGCCGGAGGTCAATGTACCGAAGATGTTCTTCAGCACCTCGCGATTCGAGTTCCCATCTATAAGTTCCGGCGAGTGGGATATAATAACAAGCGACGCAAAGAATAGCCGGAAGAAGCTTAGAGCGTTGGGCCTTCGTAAGTCGAAATCACTCATTTGATAGCCTTCGAGAAGTGATCTCTTGCGTCGGGCATTGCGATCTCAGCAAGGAGACCAGTTTTTGGGCAGAGCGCGTCAAAGTGAGCTTAGAGGCCGCCGATGGGCATTGTAAGTTCGTCCTTTGAGAGCCGAATTCATCCTTTCGAAGGTACGTGCCTCACGACCTAGTGGATTGATTCCAACGTTTGGAACCTGCGGTTTCGGGCGGCGATGATGTCATCGGGGTTGGCTTTCCAGATGAATGGTCGCGGGTTCTCGGCATTGTATTCGCAGATGAAGCGGTTAATGGCGGCCTGAAGATCGACAACGGAATGGAAGACGCCGTGCTTGAGCCTGCGCCGGGTGGGTCTGGCGAAGAAGCCCTCGACGGCGTTGAGCCAAGAGCAGGATGTTGGGGTGAAATGGACGCGGCGGCGCAGCATCTTCGCTGCCATCTGACGCAGACGACTGCAAGACTTCTTTCCGTTCCGACAAAGGATCAATTCGCAACATATTGCTGTGGCGAGGCGGTGGCGTCGGGATCGTAACGCGACGCGGCGACCGGATTTTGCGCGACGCATCCAGAAAACCGGCGA
This sequence comes from Mesorhizobium sp. WSM4810, assembly GCF_055811235.1. NCBI lineage: Bacteria > Pseudomonadati > Pseudomonadota > Alphaproteobacteria > Hyphomicrobiales > Phyllobacteriaceae > Mesorhizobium > Mesorhizobium sp. WSM4810. The sequence goes on from NZ_JBVVQV010000013.1 coordinate 24,196, forward strand.
AAGCCGGCGTATGGCTGGTCGGAGTTCGAGACCCTGACGGCGCGCGGGTCGGGAAGAGCCGGCTTCGGGAAAGCCGCACGCCCGGATCTCTGAGGGCGAAAGCCGAATTGCTGACCTACTCGACCACGACCACACTGAGCGGAAAGACAGGCTCGTCCTCGCCGTCGTCGACCTTGAGGGAAAGCCGATCGGCAAAGGGCGTCGTGCCGAGCTTCAGGAAAGTGTCGATGTGACTTCCGCCGCAGGAGCGGCAAACCTGCTCGGTTACAGAGGCTGCACCAGCAATCATCATGGCCATGGCTCCCGGCTGTGTTTGTTCAAACCGCTACCGCTAATTGCGGCGTGCGACGCAGATCGGTATCCAGTTCACCATCTTGGATCAGCTTCTGCACATGGGCGATGCGCTTGAACCGCTCGCCCTCGAAATCCCCAAGTGCAAGGCCTTCCGCTCGAAATGTGTGATAGAGCTGTTCGATACCGCGCCGCGCTGTCCATTGCGGCTTAAACCCGTGCAGGCGGCGACCAATATAGGTGCAGTCGACGCGATAGCACCGTCTGTCAGGCCCGGCGTCGGGCGCGAACTTCACCCGGCTATCGGGAACGATCGTTTGCACCAACTCCGCGATCTCTCGAATCTGATAGTTTTCCGTGGTCAAGCCGACATTGAATGCCTCGTTGTGGACCAGCTCTCGCTCGGCTTCGAGTACCGCGATATAGGCCAGCGCGATGTCCTCCACGTGGACGATCGGCCGCCATGGCGAGCCGTCGCTCTTGAGGTAGACCAAGCCGGTCGTGTAGGCCCAGGCGGTCAGGTTGTTGACCACGAGATCGAAGCGGATGCGAGGCGACAGGCCGTATGCAGTCGACGCACGCAGGAACGTCGGGCTGAACGATTGATCCGCCATCGGGGCGACCGCTCGCTCCACATTCGCCTTCGAGGCGCCGTAAGGCGTAACCGGGTTGAAGGGAGCATCTTCAGTTAGAAAGCTGTCGCCGGCCGCGCCGTAATTGCTGCAAGAGGAAGCATACAGGAACCGCTGGACGCCGGCGGCCTTGGCGAGTTGCGCGAGCCTGACCGAAGCGCCGCAGTTGATTTCCTCGGTAAGCAGGGGTCGGTAGTCCCCCAACGGATCGTTTGACAGTCCGGCGAGATGGATGATCGCGTCGAAGCCGGCGACGTCGTCGATTTCAATGTCGCGGATGTCTTTCTCGATCGTCGGCACTTCGGCCAAGGTTCCTACGAAAGTGCATGACCGGAAGATGTCGCTGTCCAGGCCCGTGACGTCATGGCCGCGTTCAAGCAGCATCGGAGTCAGGACGGAACCGATGTAACCGAGGTGGCCTGTAACCAGAACTTTCATCGATCAATTCCCATGTTTTCCAGGGCGCTTGCCCGCTGTCCCACAATTTCTGAAGGAGATGCTTTTCGCGGATGGTGTCCATGCATTGCCAGAAGGATTCGTGGCGATATGCCATCAGTTGGCCGTCAGTCGCGAGCCGCTGCATTGGCGCGTGTTCGAACATGACATCGTCGCCGTCGATATAGTCCTTTATACCCGGCTCGAGCACGAAGAAGGCGCCATTGATCCAACCCTCCGAGGCCTGTGGCTTTTCCGTGAAGTTGACAACGCGATGACCATCGAATTCGATGTGCCCGTAGCGTGCTGGCGGACGCACCGCCGTCATCGTTGCAAGCTTGCCATGCGATTTGTGAAAGGCGATCAGTTTATCAAGGTTGACGTCCGAAACGCCATCTCCCCAAGTGAGCATGAATGTCTCGTCGCCCATCCAGTCGATCAGGCGTTTTATGCGGCCGCCCGTCAGCGTATTCAGTCCCGTCTCCACAAGATCGACGGACCAGTCAGGCAGCGAGTTCGAGTGGCGCTTGACGCTTCCCGATGCAGCATTGACAGTCAAGCTGCCATCGAATGCGACATAGTCGCTGAACCAGCGTTTGATGTATTCGCCTTTGTACCCCAACGCGACGGCGAACTCGCGGTGGCCGTAGGCATAGTAATGCATCATAATATGCCAAAGGATCGGCTTTGCTCCGATTTCGACCATTGGTTTCGGCCGGATCTCGGTTTCTTCCGCTAGCCGCGTTCCCAGTCCGCCAGCAAGAATTCCTACCTTCATTGTTTTCTCACCCCAATCGCCTACAGTGTTTTGCTACCATGCGCAGGTCGGGTTGAACCACACCGAAGAAGGGATGATCGGAAGCATCGATGCATGACGTCAGGCATACGATTGGCGCTATGCTCGATAGAGCGATGCGTAACCGGTCTCATCCTTTCGATGTAGCAGACTGGCAGGCGTCGGCGGTCATCATTGCACCCCATCCCGATGATGAAACGCTGGGATGTGGAGGGGTTGCCAGCAAGAAGTTTAGCTCGGGCGCCGATGTCCGGTTTATTTTTGTCACCGACGGTTCGGCATCCCATGCAAATCGGGTTGACAGGGAGGCGCTGCGGATCGCCCGCGAGGACGAAGCGATCGAGGCGGTTTGCCGGTTGGGAGGGTCGGCCGATCGGGTGAGATTCCTGCGTGTTCCCGACGGCACGGCAAAGCATCACATCGGCAAGATCGCAGAGGCGATCGCTGAGTTGCTTTTCGTTTGGCAACCGCAGAGCGTGTTCGTCACCCATGCAAAAGAGCCGCCCGCGGACCATGTTGCCACCAATCTTGGCGCCCGAGGCGCGCTGCAACTGTATGGCCGGCGCGTGACCGTGTTCGAATATCCCGTCTGGTACTGGTATCAGTGGCCCTGGGTTCGTCTGCACGATCGAGTGCTTGGATTCAATCGCACCGCATTGCGGCAGACGGTCCGGACCCTTGCCGGCTTGCGCGGCGTTAAGATGTTCAACTCCCACGCTTTTATCGGCGACGTGATAGATGCAAAACGTCACGCGCTGGCAGCTCACCGGTCCCAGATGGAGCGGCCAGCGGGACTCGACGACTGGCCTATCCTGGCGGATGTAGGTGGGGGCGATTTTCTGAATCGGCTGCTGAGCGAGCACGAGATATTCACGCGATACGAGCTTAATGCGTGAACATAGGCGGCCTGAAGCGTCTCGGGAGGAAGTCGGCGGGGCGGCCATGACCTCTTCGGGGTTCGAGCCAAAGCTGCGGTGCGGCTTCGATCCCTCTGCGACTTTACTTGCCGCCCGTTTTGGATGAACCGCCGTCCCATCCAAGACGGAGCCTCGGGTCCGTTCTGGTATCGCCGGCCGGCCGATCCCTGGCAAGGTGAATGGGAACAGGCCGGCTCGGTGAGGGAGTGGATGCGATCGCGGCAATCGATGTTGACGACGACGGACGCGGGGAAGTGATCGCCCAGCGCGGCGGGGGCGAGACACTGAACCTGGCGTGGCTTCAGGCGCAGCAGGCGTCAGCGCGGGGCTTTGAGGAACATGCGATCGGCGAGGTTCCCGCCGCCAGCCACGATCTCGGGGCAGGGCCATGCACCGTCGCAGATCGTCGAAGGCGGCCGGCCGAGCTTGCGGTCGCAAGCGGTCTCGGAGTGTTCTACTTTCCCATCCCCGGCGACACGGCGGCGGGGGGCCGCTAACCCGCATTTGCCCTGAGGCCTCTGACGAGGGGATCGCGTTCGCCTAGTATCGACGGCGACATCCTGCTTGACCTTGCGGCCACTACCGGCAACGCAAAGGAGATCGCATGGTGGGGCAATCCGGGGGATGGCTCTGCCGACTGGCAGCGCCGCGACGTCGCCAATGTCCCCAACATGGTCTATCCGGACCGCGTGGCGGTCGCCGATCTGGACGGCGAGGGACGAACCGACATCGTCATGAGTGAAGAAAACGGGCAGGCCGACCACGCAAAGGCCTATTGGCGGCGCAATCCCGGCGACATCAAGCAAAACTGGGAGCAGCAGGAGATCACCTCGCGCGGCTCGCTCAACAGTCTTTCGGGGGCCGATATGAATGACGATGGCCGGCCGGACCTCGTCATGGGCGAGCACCGCGGCGCCCTGCGCCTTTCGCTCTGGCGCAATCTGGGAGGCGGGCGGTTCATCGAGCAATTGGTCGGCGAGGGCGTCGAGAGTCATCTCGGCGCCCGCACGGTCGACCTCGACGGCGACGGCGATCGTGAGATCGTTTCGAAGGGGTGGGATGCTCCCCAGGCCATCCATGTCTCGCGCAACGATGCCACCGTTCCATCGGACCGGGAGGCCGGGCAGGTACCCCCAAGATGAGATATGGCCCACAATCGGAGTAGCGATCAGTCGGAGGAGGTAGGAGCCGGCCAACCGGTTGTCGGGCTCGATCCCGGGCGCGCAATCTGTCACCTTCGCGGCGAGCGGCACGGGCTGGCCCCGTCCCCGAGGCGTCGAAGAATGGGAAAGAGCGCGTGACATTGACGGCAAGGTTCCTCAGCGTGTTCAGCGACGCGCGCGTCATAGCCAAGGGAGAGGCCGCCGGTCTCAAACTGGTGGCGAAGAGCGCCGACCCGAACTTTGTTCGCGGCACCTACGAGCCGCCCATCCAACAGGCGATCGCGGCAAACCTGGCGCCTGGGGACGCCTTTTTCGACATCGGCGCGAATATAGGTTTCTTCAGCCTCATCGCCGCGCGCCGCGTCGGGCCGCGCGGTCAAGTCTATGCGTTCGAACCTGTTCCCCGCAATGCCGCAGCTGTCGCAGAGAGTGCACGGCTTAGCGGGTTCGACACAATACGGGTGTTCGCCGAAGCTGCGGGCGCCACATCCGGCCGTGGCCAGCTTCTGCTCGCCCATCACATCGGCGGCGCCGCGCTTGCCTCGGCGGGAGCACCGCCGGACATGAGCGGCCGCCTGGAGGTCAGCATAGTCGCCATCGACGATGCCATCGCCCAGCGAGGCCTCAGGCCGCCCTCGCTGGTCAAGATCGACGTGGAAGGCGCCGAAATTGACGTCCTGGGCGGTATGACGGAAACACTGCGGCGACACCGTCCGAAGGTGATTTATGAGGTAGACGATGCAACGCGCGAGGGGCTCAACCGCAAGGCCCGACAGATCGCGGAACTCCTGACTGCTGCAGGCTACGCATTAAAACCGCTGCCAGCCTCCTATGGCAATGGGGAATGGCGGGTCGAACACGTCTTGGCGCGGCCGGTGGGCGCTTAAGAACTATCTTCGCGGGCGTCATGCGAGACAGCAAGCCTGATCAATGGGACAAGCGAGGCAGTGCGCGACTTCTGCCCAGGACTGCGAAACGTCATTGATGCCTTGAAGAATCTCGTACGACGACGTGAGGAGGGTCTTGTTGTTGCACCGTCATGACTGGGTAGAAACTGCTGAAGAGGCTGGGTCCGGCGTTGCCCGGCCGGAGGTTCTTGTCGCAGACGATTTTCAAGATAAACGCGCCCGCGGTGCGGTAATTGGCACCTTGGCAGTCAAGGGAGGTGTCAGGCGAGGACGTGACATCGAACGCCAGATCGCGATCGATCACGGCGCACTTCGTTTCCAGCCGCTCGTCAGGCCAGGTTGGGGCCGGCAAGGGATCTCCTATGGTCCCTTTCAGCGAGAGGCTGGTCTGGTGCTATTGGTCTCGATCACCAACGGCCACAACACATCGCAGGGATCGCCATTGCCTGATGACCTCGCCAGGCGGCTCTACCGTTGGTTGCGAGGACCCGGCATTGACCCATGGCCCGGCCGACTGGTTGCCCTGATACGTGCGCCACGAAAGAGGCTCACCCTTCGCCGTTTTTGGTGGTGGACGCTTAGCACCTCCAGAACCTACCGGGGATCGAACATCGACGAGAACCTGGCTGTCGGCTGGTTCCCCAGTGAGGCGCCGATTAATCCCGTGGAAGAGGGCTGCGGCTTTGTCGTGCATGCCGCAGAAGGCGAAAACGGCGAGCTGTGGGCTCGTGTAGGAAAGCAATGCCTGAGTGCGTTTCGGCGCCTAAAGAATGTTCATGTCTATTATGTCGTGGCGTTGCGAGAGCAGGGCGCTGTCTATTATGCGGCCGCCGACCAAAAAGCCCACGGTCTTGCCGCTTTTCCGATGATGCGTCCGATCGCGATCGATCCTTTCAACAAGGACGAAAAGCTGTTTGCGGGTGTTCATCAGTCGGCACTTGGCCAGATCGGTTTTCGGGTCGACACACGCGTCCAAGCGGTCCAAGTCGGGCGGATACCTCAATTTTCGACGCTGTTTGGCACCGCCCACGCCGCCGATGCACTCGTCGAAGGCTGGCCGGGGCAAATCGCTGCAATCGGGGGGCGGTGGCATTTTTCGCAGGACGCTGGCGATAACCTATCCGTCGTCGATCCTGGTCGCCCTTCAGGATTGATCCACGGGCTGCTGGCAATTGGCGCCGTCTCGGATGTGTGTGGTCTTGTTTGTCGGTTTCGGGACAACGACAATTTCTGGGTGCTGAAACTGTCGACGCTCGGATGGACCTTGGTGCGCAAGCAATCGGGCAAAGAGATTACGATCGGGACCGGTACGGAACACGCTTTGCGCAGCTGTTCTACCCATTCGGTCCAGATTCTTGACTGGAACGGTCAGGTGAGCTGCTTTCTTGACGGGGTTCGCCTTTTCGAAGCGTCTGTCAATGCCGATTCGGTCGAGAACGCTACCGGAGTAGGTATATGGAAAAGCTTCGATAGCGAGCCGCGCTGGCATAATTTCGAGGCTCATCCTTGCGAAGTTCCCATCCCATTTATGGCGCCTCTGGGGGCACCTTGGAACCAACTCGGAGCAACCCTGTCCTATGCCGACGGTTTTACCGGTACTGCCGGCGAACTAGATCGCCGCACGTCGGAGCTGGGCGACGGGCAATGGGCCAGAACACTGGGCACCGGTGTCATCGACGTTGATGGGCTGGGCAGCGCGCGTGTGCGCGCGAGCGTAGACAGACCGAACCCAGGTCGAACATTTTATTCGCTGCCATGGGACCTACCGGGATTCGCCGATCTCGAGGCCACAATCGAGCCTCCTGGGGAGCGCCGAGGACAAGATCAGCGCGGCCGGGCAGGACTGCTTTTCTGGCAAGACAGCGACAACTACGTTTGTGTCACGACTTGGCTCGACGACGTCTACCAGGGTGCATCGATTTCGGTGTTCATCAAGCGGCTCGGCTTTGAGGAACTTTATGACGCGGTTTGGACAAATGTGGCGGACAAGGTCGTTTGGGGAAAACCTTTTCGCATGCGCGTTGCGTTCGACGGAAATCGGTTTGCAATCTTGATCGACGACGAACTGGTGATGCAGCGAAGCCTCACCGATATCTATCCCGACGATGCCGCCCTTCAAATTTTGCGGGTCGGACTCGCCGTCAACTGGGAGTGGGGAGATGACACGGGCTCGGTGTTCACGTCGTTCAAGGCCCGGCGCTGAGCGAAAGAGCGGTTTCGCTTTCCAAGCCATGAACGGTTGAATGACGACGGCCTCATCGTACAGGTCCCGGGTCGACTGGGCTATTTTTTCCCCCGAATAGAGATCGGCGACCCGCGCGGCTTCCTGGCGTCCCAGGTTCGCCGCCCGCCTGCATATCAAGAAAGGCAGATGATATGGGCTGCAAGCGCTTCCGAGTCATTGTTTTCAACCCCAACGCCATCGCCAGTCGCTTCCACGATTTCGGTCATGCCGCTGACGCGAGTGGCTACGAGAGGAGTACCATTCGACAGCGCCTCGACAGGCTCATGCCGAAGCACTCGCTGAGAGATGGATTATCAGAAGCGTTGCTTCGGCATATCGCGCTGCCATTCTTCGTAGGGCAGGGTGCCAACGAAGCTCAGAGTGGGATCATCGCGCAGCGCGGCATGGTAGGGACCGGGGTATGCGCTACCGTTGTGGTAGAAGCGAGCGAGATCGCAGACTTCGCGGTCCGCACTCAGGTCAATCAGGAACTCACGAGGAAGCGTTGCCGATGGAGCCGACGATCTCGCGGCGGGACTTCAGGACAGGCCGCGATAACGGTCTGCCAAGCTTCAATCAGCGTGTGAATGCCTTTTCGGGCGACACACGGCCAACGAATAATACTTTTCCTGGTATTCGCGCTACGGCGACGTCCTGGTTCGAGGGGGCGCTCCATTCGGCAGGACTGCGAAAATTGTGCCCATTTCAGCAAAGCACGTGCGCCGCCGTCACGACATGTTCTGAGCACCGACGGTGAGATCGCTGGCGCGAGGGCTCGGTTCATCGCGTGGCGGTCAAGTTCTGCAAGCCAGTCACAATGCATGTGCAACACGATTGCTGCTTGCGGCGCCCCCTATCGAATGGCGGGCATGCGGAAAATTCTGGGTGTGGACCACGTCGGGCGATAGACGGCGTATTGTCCGAATGGCTTGGGCGAGAAAGTCGAATGCGTAGGGACTTTGTGCCACCAACGGCGACCGCGGCCAGGGGCGTGACCGTGTCAAAAGGCTAGCTCAGGATTACGACTTTCATCGAGCCCGCAGCCTATGGCGCTGGTCCATTTTTACGAGCGTCTCCAAATGCAGTTTGTCCAACGCGGCCGCGATGGCACCGGCGGATATCCAGATTGTGCAGTGATCACAACGCCTGTCGCCGCAAGGAGGCAGAAAGCCGAATCAAGGTGCATGGGATCGATTTCCTCCCGCTGGATAATGGCGTCAGGTAGACCCCTCGTTTACCGGAGCAGCCAGAATATTGGGCACCACCATGGCGAGCGCCGCAATCCCGAACGCCTCGGGGCCAAGGTGCCGCGCCAGCACCACAAATACACCGAGCATAGCGATCTGTCGGCCCCAGCTATCGACTGCGGCCCAAACAGCGCCAGTCACGACCTGTCGGCCGAAAAAATCATTGGACCGCCAGCTAAGGCTCGTTGGCAAACAGAACCGTGTGTCTGGAGCGAAACTCATACGAATGGATCAATTCCGCCACGATCTGTTCTCCACTCGCCTTGTCGCTGTCCAGTTTCGACACGTAAGCAGAAAGTCCCTGGCCGTCTGGCTCCCGTCCCAGCAATGTCCGATAGAGAAGGGCCACGTATTGCGCGTTTCCAAGCCCAACCGGCTGATTGTCAGTCCTGAATTCGACCGAAAGCAACATCTTCGTCAGTAATGGAACGATCGATGGATCCTTCTTCATCGCGATGACCTCGCGCCACTGTTCGGTCGGAGACGGCATGCGACGCAGGACCAGGCAGTAAGCATATGCAATCTGGTTGGCGTGGTTGAAGACAGACTTGTCGAACGCATCAAGCGAACAGGGGTGAAATGCCCCGATGCCGGGAACGCGGGGCACCGACATCTGGTCAGCAGGCGGCAAGCTCTCCGTCGTGGCCATTGACGAGCTCGAGCCTGCATTGCCGTTCGCAATGGTCTTCTTGACGGCATCGTATGCCGGCTTTCGCCCGCTCGGCGCCCATAGCCCTTCGCCGCGCTTCTTCAGGCGCACGAGGCCCATAAAGGCCTCGTAGCTTGGCGCCCAGTACGGCTCGTCGAGCAGTTCGTAGATATGGGCAGCTTCCAATCCATATCGAGATTGATATCGGCGCAATAGCGTCATCGTCTGGACCAGACCGTCCGCCTGCTGCTTTTCCCCTCGTTGGCTGCCCCCGGCGTAGTTGAATTCGGTTAGCCAGATTGGACGACCGAGAGTGGCCAAGAACTTGAATGCTTCCTCGGGATCGCCCTCGTAAAGATGCCAGACCGATATATCCCATCTGATGCCGTCCTGCAGCATGCGGGTGAACGCTGCACGGTGACCCCAGCCGGCCGTTCCCATAGCTTTTCGTATGGTCGGATCCACTGCGATGGTTGCATCCGACAGGCCGCGCAGCACTGCGCTTGCCTTCGCCCAGCGCGGACTGAAATAGTCGGACGTCTCGGTGCCGCCGGCAGGGCCCCAGGAGCAGTTGTATTGGATTCCGTTGTCCTGCATCTCGCAGGGCATCAGGATGGCGTAGTTCTCCATCTCGTTGCCAAGCTCCCAAACGCGGATGTCGTCCTTGAAGCGGGATACCAGTGTCGACGCGAGATCGTAGGCTTGCGCATAGAGGTCATCGACGGATTGATTGTCGAGGTCCAGGTCGGGCGTGATTACCGGCAGGATTTCGACTCCGCGCTGCTTGCCCGCCTTGACCAGTTCGGCAAGCTTGGTGGCGCTGTCGGCGCTGGAAATGTTGACGCGATACGACTTCATGCCGAGGTCGCTGACATAGTCGAGTTGCTGTTCGATCGATATCCCGGGATAGGCGTTGAAAGGGTGGCCGTTCACCCCCCAGAGCAGATCCGCTGCGCACGAAGCTGTCATGCCCAGCAGGCATGCCAGGGTTGTCCATAGGCGTCTGGCCGCGGCGACGGCCCGTCCAACGGAACCTGGTTGCGATGGATTGGTCGGCCGCTGCATCAGCTCGAACTTGCCTGGTTTGCGCCGGACATCATGCGGCATCACTCCACTCGCTGAACTCGCCTGACATCCATCCGAGCACGACGATCGAGATCTGCCGCACTGCCCGACGCAGTCTATCAAAACCGCGCCACGCAGAACCTCACACGTTTGGCGTAAACGCCCATGATTGGCCTCGCCATTCGGATGAGAGCTGCCGGGAAGCCTCTGAAGCAAACGACCGGTTACGTCCCAAAGGCCAGGATGACCCTGCTGTCCTGGTCGTCCAAAGTCGTGGAACTGAGGCATGGCGCTGGTGATCAAAAACCCTGTGATGACACGACATTGGACAATCAACGGCCGCTTTCTCGCGCAGCCGACCACCGGAGTTCAGCGCTACGCACGCGAGATCGTTTCGGCGCTGGACGCCTTGATCGTTGGCCAGGCTGCCTTGACACGGGATCTTACGGTCGAGTTGCTGGTCCCGCCGGGGGCGCTTGACAATTTGCCCTTGGCAGCGATCCGTGTCCGGACTGTCGGCAGCTTTGGCGGGCATTTATGGGAACAGGCTGTGCTTCCGGCCTGTCTTCGCGGCGGGCTGCTTAGCCTCTGCAATACGGGCCCTGTGACGGTTCGTCGACAAGTGCTGTGCATTCACGACGTCAATACACGGGCATGCCCGCAGAGCTATTCATTTCCATTCCGGCTTCTTTACCGCACCTTGGTTCCTGCCCTGGGCCGGGCCGCGCATAAGATTACGACGGTGTCGAAATACTCTGCGGGTGAACTGGCGCGCTATGGCGTGTGCCCGGCGGCAAAGGTCGAAATTGCAGGCAATGGGCATGAACATGCGTTGCGATGGGCTCCTTGCCACTCGGAACAAACACTGGCAGTCGCCGGCCCTCGTACGATCGTTGTGCTTGGCAGTTCCATCCCGCACAAAAATGTCGGCTTGATCATCGGCATGCACGAGCGACTTGCCGCGGCGAGCCTGCAGATTGTTGTTGTGGGCGCTTCAACGTCCCGTGTTTTCGCCAGCAGCGGCGACCAGAAATCGCCGAACGTCATTTGGCTGGGAAGAAGGTCGGACGCGGAACTCGGCGCGCTTCTGCGCGATTGCCTATGCCTCGCGTTCCCCTCCTTGGTCGAGGGTTTCGGGCTGCCGCCCCTCGAAGCTATGGCACTGGGATGTCCGGTGGTCATGTCGGACCGTGCCAGCCTCCCCGAAATCGGCGGCGATGCGGTCTTGTACGCATCACCTTGCGACGAGAATGCGTGGTTCGATTGTTTTATGCGCCTGGCCCACGAAGAAGGCCTCAGGACCAGCTTGATCGCACGCGGTCGCGCCAGGGCGGCGCGATTTCAGTGGGCCGCGTCGGCTCAGCGCTATCTGGAACTGATGGCCAGCGTGGATGGTGTTCCGTCACCACCACCGCTGAGCGTAGTCGAATGCAATGCGAATGAGCGACTTGCGGCGGCGGCCAGTATCATTTGAGATCGTCTCGAGCCCAACGGCATTGCCATTCAGGCTCCCGTTCAGCCTGCCTGCGATCATAGGTGGCGGAGGCATGAGGCGATGGCGAAAAGAAGTGCGGGCATCCTGCCTTACCGCAGATCAACCGGCGAATTGCAGGTGCTGCTTGTCCATCCTGGCGGGCCGTTCTGGCAAAGCCGCGATCTCGGCGCCTGGTCGATTGCAAAGGGCGAGTATGGTGATGACGAACAGGCGGAAGCTGCGGCGCGTCGCGAATTTGCGGAGGAAACCAGCTGGGAGCTCAAGGGAGCGCTGATTCCGCTGGGGGAACTGCGCCAGCCCGGCGGCAAGCTTGTAACGGCCTTCGGCGTCGAAAGTGATTTCGACGCCGGCACCTTGCGCAGCAACATGTTCGAGATGGAATGGCCGCCGCGCAGCGGCCGCATGCAGACTTTTCCAGAGATCGATCGGGCAGGGTGGTTCGGCCTCGATATGGCCCGGGAAAAGTTGCTTGTCGGCCAGCGGCCTTTTCTCGACCGGCTTGTGGTGTCTGTCTAAGGGTCGACCCAATGGCCCGACTGACGTCCTCAACTGGTCGTGTTGACATGCGCCATAATCAGAAGACGAATTCGACGGATGTCAGCGGCCAGCAGCCGCGGGTCCATTCGATTGGTACGCCGCTGCGGTCCTCGTTGACAGCATTGATGCGGAATACTGGCGTTCCGGGCGTCAGCCGCAGGATTTCCGCTTCATCGGGGGATGCAAAGCCGCCACTGATGCGCGTCTCGGCCCGCCGGTAGTTGTCGATGCCATGCGCGCGGAAAACATCGGTCACCGACTGACGCACATCGTATCTCTGCTCGAAGTCGGGAAAGAGATGCGCCGGAAAGAACTTGGTATTGACGTAAACCGGCTGCTTGTCCGACGTTCTGATCCGGCACAGCCGGATAATGGTGGTGTCAGGTGCGAGACGCAACCGTTCCGCCACGGCCGCTTCGGCCGGTTCCCGGAGAATAAGCAGCGTCCGGGTGCCGATTTCCTGGCCGTGGGCTTCGAAATTGTCGAGAAAGCGCTGTCCGTCGCGAACAGTGAATGTCGAGGGCAGGTTTCGCACGAAGATACCGACGCCCTTGCGGGCGGTGAGGTGGCCCTCATGCTGTAACTGCTGCAGCGCCCGGCGAAGCGTAATGCGGGTGACCGCGAGTTTCTCTGCCAGATGCGTTTCTCCGGGAAGCTGGCTGCCCGGCGCAAGACTGCCGCTCTCGATCAGATCGAAGATGTGATCGTAGATCTGCTGCCAGATCGGCGTATCGTTGCGTGGCCGAAAGACCAGCCCGTCAAAGGCCAGAAGGCGATTGCCATTGCGCTCGTGTGGTGTTGAAATTTTCGTGTCCAAGTTCATGAAACCTTATCCACCGGCGACCGCTGTGCAGACCATCGGTCTGTGCGGGAGAGCCCGGAGCTATAGACAATTTGTCCATGGACCATGGTGGCCACCACACGCGGATGTTCTGGATCGCCAGCATCGACCAGGATCAGATCCGCCCGGCGGCCGGCAACAAGCGAGCCGCGATCGTCGAGGCCGGCCACCCGGGCCGGGTTTGCCGAAACCAGATTCCAGATCGAGGGGAAGTCGCCGGCGTCTGGCGAAGACAGTCTGAAGGCCGCATGCAGAGGCGAAGGGTAGTGGTAATCGCTGGTCAGCACCGTGCAAAGTCCGGCTCTGACGGCCTCGGTGGCATTTAGCGCTCCATTATGGCTGCCGCCGCGCACGACGTTGGGCGCGCCGAGGATCACGTCCTCGCCCATTTGCCGCGCGGCCTTGGCTGTTTCGAGCGTTAGCGGAAATTCCGAGGCCTTTGCGCCGAGGGCGCGAAAATACATGCGTTCCTCGGGAGACGCTTCGTCATGGGCAAGAAGCACATTGCCATTGGCCCGCGCAGTTGCGGCCAGCTTCCCGATCGCGATCTCAACCTCGGCGCGGCGGGACCAAATCTGGCCGAGCAACGTCATGTATTGCTCGCGGCTCAAGCCAGACCGCTCCGCCATCTGACCGATCTTGCGGGCAATCGTGCCGTTCAGCACCGACCCCGTCGTGTGATCGTTGACGGCGATGATCGGCCGTGGCGAAAGCGAGAGCCATCGTACGACCTGCGCCATCTGATCAAGCGCGAAGGTCTCCCAGCGCAGATGCAGACGCGTATCGCAGCCAAGGCTATCGCGGAGATCGCAGACCGCGCCGATCAGCTGTTTGGCAGCGTCGAGCGAGCGAAGTCCAGGCTCCCACGACACCGTGACGCCGTGAAAGGCCGTGGTTACGCCATTGGCGACAAGCTGGCGGTCCGTATCTTTCAGCGCCAGCGCGGTGTCGAAGCGGACACCGGGCCGCGGCATGATCTGGCGCTCGAAGCCGTCGCCGTGAATATCGACGATCCCCGGAAGCACGAGCAGACCATCGGCATCGATTGTGGAGGCATGGGCCGCTCGCAGCTCTGACACGATCCCGCCGGTGACGCTCAGGTCCGCGGTTTCAAGTCCCCGTTCGGTAAGGATGCGACCACCCTGGATGTGCCAGTTCACTGTATCCCTCAAAAAAGCAAAGGCTGCCGGTGGCGCCGGCGAAATGTCACGAGCACGTCATCTGCCGCGTATACGGATTAGCGGGTAACAGTTTCCTGTCTATACAGCAAAGGAAAAAACGATGATCCGCAGCATCGCAACCGCACTCGCCCTGACGCTTGCCTCCGCTCTTCCAGTGTTTGCGGAGCCGGTGAAATTCGCGGTAACCGACATGGAGGGACTGGAGGCTCTTCAGCAGGAATTCGGTGCTTTCCAGACCGCTCTTGAGGAGGCGACCGGCCTGGATGTCGAACTGTTTCCGGTCAGTTCGCGGACCACCGCCGTCGAGGCGATGAATTCCGGGCAGGTCGATCTTGTTCTGACCGGTCCTGCAGAATACGTCGTCATGAAAGAATTAAGCCAGCCGAAGATTGTTGTCGCCTGGCAGCGCCCCGACTATTTCGCTCAGATCGCGGTGCTGGCGAATGGACCGATCCGCTCGGTCGAAGACTTGAAGGGCAAGAAGGTCGCATTCGGCTCGGTCGGCTCGACCTCCCAGCACCTCGGCCCCGCGCAGGCGCTGGCCGATTTCAACCTGAAATATGCCACCGATTACGAACCAGTAATCATATCGCGCAACATCGCGGCTGAGGCTCTCATCCGCGGCGACATCGCCGCTATCGGCTTGAATTTCGGCTATCTCAACTCGGTCCGGGAAGCATTCCCCGGCGTTGCCTTCTCGGTCATCGCACGGGGCCGCGATCTGCCGAACGACATTCTTGTCGCCCGCAAGGACATTTCAGATGACGTGTTCGTCAAGATCCGCGATGCCTTTGCGAAGAATGGCAATGAGCTGATGAAAGCGATCCTGACCGGCGAGGACAACCAGAAATTCAAGGGCGGTTTCTTCCTGACTGATGTCAGGGACTCGGACTACGACTATGTCCGCTCGATGTACCGCACGATCGGAATCGAGACCCTCACCGACTTCGTAAACTGAGGCTCGCTCCTTTTCAGCGACAAGGCCGGCGGCTAACCGCCGGTCTGTTTCGCAGTTCGGTCTGGGCCAAGAGGTCACTATGACAGCCATCATTCGGGCGCACGATCTTGCGAAGAGCTATGCGAACGGAAAGGTCATTTTCTCCAGTATCGGCCTCACCATAGCATCGCGCGAACGGGTTGCCCTGATTGGCTCGAACGGTGCTGGAAAATCCACCCTGCTCAAATGCCTCATTGGTCTTCTACCGTCGAGCGGTGGCGAGGTCGTCACCCTCGGCGAGAGCTTCCGCTCGGCGCCGTCCGTCGCCCAGCTGCGGCGCATACGCAGGCAGATCGGATTTGTCTTCCAGCACCACGGACTGGTCAGCCGCCAATCGGTTCTTACAAACGTTTTGCAGGGCAAGCTCGGGCTGCCCGGCGGCTGGCGCGGCTGGCACCATTCCATCGCAAAGCAACACTGGCGCGAGGAAGCAATGCAGGCCCTCGCCGAAGTGCGGCTTCTCGGCAAGGCGGGCGCCCGCACCGACGCGCTTTCTGGAGGGCAGGCGCAGCGGGTGGCGATTGCCCGTGCGTTGATCCGGCGTCCGAAGCTTTTGATAGCAGACGAACCGGCGGCAAGTCTCGACCCGGCGGCTGGACATGATGTGATGCGCGTCTTCTCCGAGCTGACCCAGGAACAGGCGATCACTTTGGTCTACACCACGCACGACATGGAGCATGCTCTCGACTACTCCGACCGCTTGATAGCGCTCAAGGCGGGCAAGGTCTTCTTCGACCGACCGACGGCGCAGGTGACCCGCGCTGATCTGAAAGACGTCTTCGATGCATGACCGCCTTTCGCCGAGCCGGATTCCGTCGATCTCGCCCGTCACTTTCAGCTTTGCCGTCGCTTTGGCCGCTCTCGTGATCGTTTCCGCCGGGCAGGTCGCACCTTCGCTGGAACAACTGGCAGGCGGGGTGCCCCGAATGGTCCATCTCGTCGGCCGCATGATACCCCCAAATGTCGAGCCAGGGTTCCTCCTGAGGGTTTTCTGGCGCATGGTCGAAACGTTTCAGATAGCGCTCGTGGGGACAGCAATAGGTGTCGTCCTCAGCTTGCCGTTTGCCTGGCTCTCGGCCAAGGACATAACCCCGATCGGCCCGTTCCGGCATATCTCCAGGATGCTGGTCTCGTTGTTCAGGACTGTTCCAGATTTGGTCTGGGCACTACTTTTCGTGTCAGCCGTTGGTCTCGGGGCGGTTGCCGGCACCATGACCATCGTCGTCGATACGATCGGCTTTTGCGGGCGCTTCTTCGCCGAGGCGATGGAGGATGCCGACGAAAGACCTCAGGAAGCGCTGTTTGCAATCGGCGCCGGACGATTCTCTGTTCTGTGCGGGGCAGTACTGCCTGACGCCATGCCGTCCCTGATAAACACCACGCTCTTCGCGCTTGAAAAGGCAGTGCGCTCATCAGTTGTTCTCGGCCTCGTTGGAGCCGGTGGCATCGGCCAGGAGCTGAAGGTCGCGTTCGATCTTTTCCAATACAGGAATGCCTCGACCATCATTCTCGTGATCTTCGCCATCGTGGTGTTAATGGAGTTCGTGACGGATCGCTTGCGCTCGAAGGTCCAGTAGTTGCAGGCTAGGCATGTGCGCCGCAAATCGACAGGACGCAGCGATGGCCGAAGACGGCGGGTCGATCACCTACGGCACGAAGATAAGGAACAGATAGGCGACAAACACGACGAGATGAACGAGCCCCGTCAGCATCGTTGTTCGGCCCGTCCCAAAGCTCACGATGCTGATGGCAAGGGCGAGGATGAGAAGCACGGTATCCCCCGGACCCAGACCAAGAGTCAGGCTTCGTCCGGTGAGCAGGCTCGCCGCACCGATCGCCGGGATTGTCAGGCCGATTGTGGCGCAGGCCGAGCCGAGGGCGACATTCAGCCCTCGCTGAAGCTCGTTATTGAGCGCTGCCCGAACCGCCGATACCGCCTCCGACATAAGCACAAGCGCAGCGACGAAGAAGCCCACGATGGCGTCCGCCTGGGTAACTTGAAGAAACTTGAGCCCATTCTCGATGCTGCCGGCCACCTGCTCGGTCAGAAGAACGATCCCTGCCAGTCCGACAAATAAGAGAAGCACATTGGTGGTCACTTTCTCGCCCTCAGATACATGCTTGTCATGTTCCGCGCTGGACGTCAGGTCTTCGATAAAATCGCCCCGATGGCGCACCATCTGGGCAAAGACGAAGGCACCATAGAGGAGGATTGAAAGAACGCTCACGAAAGCGAGCTGCGAGGCGGAGAACGTACCGGGGCTTGTTGCAAGCGTGTAGTTTGGAAGGATCAGCGTAAGAACTGTCAGCGCCATAATGACGGCAAGCGAGGCGTTGGTGCCCTGACGTTTGATGTCCTGATATCGATGCTTCAGCCCACCCAGGGTGAGGCAGACCCCGACGACGCCAGCGCAAACGATCATGACCGTCGAAAACACAGATTCGCGTGCCAGCGTCGGGTTGTTCTCGCCGTGCAGCATCATCGAAACGATGACCGACGCTTCGATGGCCGTCACCGAAAATGTCAACAGCAGCGTGCCATATGGTTCACCGAGCCGCAGTGCGACGGCTTCTGCATGATGCAAAACCACAAACACTGTCGCGAAGATGAAGATAGCGACGACGATCAACGCCAGGATTTTGATCGAGAGCGGCGAATGCTCGATCGACGCGGCGCCGAAATGAATGAGTGCGGCCAGGCCCAAGGAGCCGATTGGGAACAGATATTTGCCGATCGATCGTCGATGAGCAGCCAAGACGGAATTCCTTCATCGCCATCGACGGTCGCAGATCGGGTGTTGGAGAAATTTACCGAAGCGCACTGTATCAGTCTACTTGCGGCTGCCGGCCCGTTCAATGGCCGCGTGGCCGATCGACCTGGCTTAACCAGCTTGCCGAACTCGATGCCGCATATGCGGATCACAATTAAGCCTTGAGTTTTTGCGCTTGGGGCAATAGCTAGGTGCTGCCAGGCCGGGCCCCTCTGGCAGTCCATCAGGACTGCGATGTCGGACTGGAATTCCAATCCGGGTGGCCTGGCTTTGAGTTTTCCTCAGCTGTAGCGGCATTTCTCTTGTCACACGCGGTGTCCGCGTTGCTCTACGGTTATACTCGCAAGCCGCGTCACCCCTAGCTGAACGCAAGGGTGCCGTATGACAGATTTTTTCAGTCCCGAAGCAATGACCGCTCTCATGCAGGTCATCATGATCGACCTGGTGCTGGCCGGCGACAATGCCATCGTTATCGGCCTTGCCGCGGCCGGACTACCCAAAGAGCAGCGCAGAAACGCAATCGTCGTTGGCATAATCGCAGCGGCCGTTCTGCGCATCGGCTTTGCGGCCGCGACAACCCAGCTCCTGCAGATCGTCGGGCTGCTGTTCGCTGGCGGTCTTTTGCTGTTGTGGGTCTGCTGGAAGATGTGGCGCGAACTCCGGCAAAACCATGCGCAGGAAGCACAGGCGATCGAAGCGCTTTCGGAAAGCGACGTCGACTACGATGGTGTCGTAGCTGGCAAGGCTCCGCGCAAGACCCTGGCCCAGGCAACCTGGCAGATCATCATCGCCGACGTCTCCATGTCACTCGACAATGTTCTGGCGGTAGCCGGTGCTGCGCGCGAACATCCGAACGTGCTGATCTTCGGCCTTGTCCTCTCCGTCGCGCTGATGGGCATCGCTGCAAACCTCATTGCCAATCTGCTTCAGAAGCACCGCTGGATCGCCTTTGTCGGGCTGGTGGTCATCCTCTACGTAGCTGGCGACATGATCTATCGCGGTGCGCTTGAACTTCTGCCTCACGTTCCGGGCGCTTGAGACACAGAAAAAGGGCCGGGACGACCTTCGTTCCGGCCGATTTCTGCTTATCGCTCCGCTACGATTTAGAGCGCACTCACCCGATCCGGCGGTGAAAAGAATCCTCGTGCTCAGATCCGTGTGAATCGCGGCTTGGCCCCACGCAAACGACCAAATCGGAAGGCATCCGACACGGCTGAGCGGATCATGAGCATCTCGCCTATGGTTTCGTGTGTCATGAGCCCGACCAGCCGGTCGGAACTGTCCACGACGGCTACAGCAGGCACGTCTGCCTGCTGCATCAGCCGCAGGCTTTCCTCGAGACTTTTGCGGTAATGTATTTTCGGGATATCGTGCCGCATTGCGCTCGCGACCGGTGCGGCGGGTCCCTTTTCCTTCAATGTCCGGATCATGTCGTTGCGTGTCACCAATCCTTCAAGATGGCCAGCGGAGTCGACGACAGGGAATTCGTGCTGCGTCGTCGCGAGCAGCATCTCGATTGCCTGGTCGAGCGTCGCCGACCGTTCCAGCCGGGCGAACTCGGTGATCATCACATCCGCGACAAGGACGCTTGTGGCTACCTCCCGGATCTGTGCGTTTTGCGCTTCCGCTGCCGCGGCGAGATAGACGAAGATGCCGATGAAGATCAGTAGCGGATTGTAGAACAGCCCAACAAAACCGAAGACGAAGGCCAATCCTTGCCCGATCATGGCTGCGATCTGGGTTGCGCGCGACCACGACAGGCGGGCGGCGAGTGCGGCGCGCAGGATACGGCCGCCATCCATCGGGAAGGCTGGGATCATATTGAAGATGACCAGGAAGACATTGACCCCGGCAAGCCTGGCGAGAAAACTCATACGCGGATCCTCGATCCCGGCCATCTGTTCGACGCCCGCCGACCCGCCGAGCAGGACGAAGATCAGCGCGGCGATCGCGACATTGACCAGCGGCCCCGCGACCGCGATCACGAACTCCTGCCCCGGCTCTTCGGGCATGCGTTCGAGCCTGGCGACGCCGCCGATCGGGAAAAGCGTAATGTCCGGCGTGTTGATGCCGAAATACCGCGCAGCGGCGATGTGGCCGAACTCATGCAGGACCACGCAGGCAAAAACCGCAATGATGAAGGCAACGCCTTGCCAGGCCGCTGGCGTGCCGCCGATCTGATAGTGCGTCAGCCAGATCCAGACGAGCAGAAGCAGGAAGGTAAAGTGAACGCGCACGGTGGTGCCGGCGATCGTCCCGAGGTTCAGCGACCAACCCAAATCCGTCCACTCCGAGAGGCCCGACGTTCGCAAGAGGCCCCACCTTGGCAACAGGCCCCACCTTCGCAACAGGGTTTGGCAGGACGCTTGCAATCGTTCGAGAACATCAGGTGCTCAAGCTCATCGTGTGCGACTAAGGGCTGCCCGGCCGCGAGATGCCCGCCTCGGTGTCGCGCGGTCCCGTCGCAAGAACAGCTTATCACGACACGACATCCGGGTGAACGTCTCGGCGCGTGATCTGACGCGTCCGCGCCTGCACGATGATTTCGCCCTGCCGCGCTTTTTTTGGCGCTGAAGGACACGGTGCTTCGGATCGTTGTCATGGATGCTCCTGAACCTTTGCCGAAAACATCGCAAATGCAGAAGGCTCCGGCGGGGCGCCGGCGTTAGCCGACGCACCGCGAAACAAGTGATGTTGACCTTGCGCCGACATGTCGCGGCGTTAGTCAGTGAGCAGTCTGCGAATGCTCGCCGCCCGGCTTCGAGATGTCGCTTAAAGCTTCTCCCGCTTCTGCCGCTTCGCCATTCGTCGCGAGATCGCCAAGCGAGATGATGCCGACGAGCCTCTTGTCGCGGTTCAGAACCGGGAGCCGACGTACCTGCAGGTCGCCCATGTTTTCAAGCACATGCTCGACGTCTTCGTCATCGAAGCAATATTTGACCTCCGGGCTCATGACATCACGCACCTTCGTGTCAGGTCCCTTGCCCAATGCTACGCCGCGGATCGCGATATCTCGATCGGTGATCATCCCGACCAGCCGGTCGTGGTCGCCTACGGGCATCCCTCCGGCGTCAAGCCTGCCCATCATCTCAGCCACTTCGCGGATCGACTGTTCGGGGTTAGCGACCTGTACATTCCTCGTCATGCAGTTGCCGACCTTCATGGCAATCTCCCTTAACTTGCGAAGCCCCGCCGCCGGTTCCGGTGTCAATCTAGGAAACGAACTCTTCGGCGGTAACGTTCCCTTGAATCTGAATGCCCCGCGGGAGGTTTTTCATCTGTCGCCGGCTCCCCCGATGTCGCGGCTCCAATGAGCCTCACGCGGTTGGAACCCTGACGGGCGATACGACGTTCCAGGAGATCGGCAGCCAACGGAGAAGTCGAATGCAGCCCTTAGCCGTAAATTCCACCAGCCGTCCCGGCGCGCTGACGATTACCCCGTTCAATGGAACCGTGACGGTCAGGTTCTCCGACGCGATCATTGCCTCGACAGAGCGGGCAAAAGTGCTCCATGAAGAGGGGCAAGATCCGGTCTTCTATATCCCCTTCGAGGATATCTATCTCGACCTTCTGGAGAAGACCAACACCACAACCCACTCCCCGCTGAAGGGCACGGCCAGTTACTGGCGGGTCCACGCGGTCGGCGGAGCGGCCGACGACTTCATGTGGGCCTACGAGACGCCCGACACGCCGGCATTGGCCATCGCCCGCCATGGCGCCTTCGATCCCAGCAAGGCGCGGATCGATGCCGATCCTGCCGAGGACAAGCGACATACGCCTCACATCCCCGAATAGAGCCTCGCATGAAGGTCGCACATCGGCCGATCACGCCACAGGCGACAATCCTCTCGTCATCAGGAGAATTCTTCGTCGAGGATCCGCAGTCCGTCTTCATATTTCGATGTCGACGCGCCAATCTGCTGTGCTTGCCATAAATTGTCGGCAAGATCGGCGCGCTTGACCGGCAGCGCCAATGGGTTGGCTGCTGCTCTGCGCACGAAAGCGAGGTCGTCCTCGTGCGGCCTGCGTGTCATCGCATCGACTGCCGATACGATGGAGGTTCCGAAACCTGCCGCCTCGAGCCGCTCGCGATCCCAATCGTCGCTTTTCTCAACAACGTCATGGAGGTAGGCAACGGCCTTCTGGTCGAGCGTTTCGACGGCATCAACGACCCGGCGGCAATGCTCGATATAGGGCCGTCCGGTCTTGTCCGTCTGCCCCGCATGAGCTTGTTCGGCGATTTTTGCCGCGCGGTAAAGGAAGCTCACTGCCTCGATCCTTGCTGGCCTGTGTGATGCTGCAACCGGCCTTGTTCCGGTCCACAACATGCCTCACCGAACGCGCGACGATTGCCTGAAGTTCCACAGAATGGGCAAGGCTCCGGCGCCGAAACATCTCCAGCGCCGCGAGGGCAGCCTTACAGCTTGCTGCCGCCCTGGTCGCGGGACGCTCCATCGACAATGCCGGAACTGGGCAGAATTCCAAAATCCTGCGACTTGGCACCTTGTGCCGCTGTCAAAAATCCGTCCGCGTGGAGACCGCGCCGCAGCAACTCCCTCACGGCCGCAGACCGGCTTGGCATGCGCCTTTCGAAGCGCCAGTTTTCCAAAGCAGCCAATTCCTCCGAGGTTAGCATGATCTGCAGTCGTTCGGGTCTTTCCAGCTCGGCCATTTCTGCCCTCCAGCCGCTCAACGTTAGTATTTGTCTAAGAAGTAGGAAAAGCCTCGTCAGCCGTCAAGACCGGCTCATTGGCCATCGGCGTGAAAGGCTCACAGTTACTGTCAAGCGTCGATCGTGTAGCCTGAGCGGTATGCTAACTTGTTGATTTTGTGTGTTGTTTGATGGATTACGCTTGTCATTCGAGCTGCTATGGCACATGCTGATCTTGAGGGACAAACCGCTCCTGAAAGGAAGGGGTTTCCATGAGAGACGGTTATTCGGCCCATTTGTGTCACGACGTTGACCTGCAAGTTTGGGCAGCCGCCCGGGATAAGGGGATACTCAATGTCACTGCGGTGGCCGAGGCTGTGCGGCTGCGAAACCTCGCAGAAAACGTTGCGCTTGAAGACGTCGAATGCCTGGTGTTGCAAGCCGCCCAGTTCTACGGGGCGGCCATGGAATTCGACAGCCTGACCGTGTTTGAACCAGGTAACGTCGATCGGCACTCGCTTGGCTGCGATGCCCTGCCTGGAAGAGGCGACGTCGATGTTCTGGAGGACAGGGCTGTTTCGCCTTATTTTCGCCCGCCGGACCAAACGCAATAGGTCTGGCCGAACACAGTCGGTCGCGGGGAAGGGCTCAGCTTCACGAGCGCGGCGAAATTCCTTCAATCGGCCGCGATTTCGGCCAGTGATGTCTGGACGAAATGCAGCGGCGCCTCAAGCGTCCAGGTGATGCCTCGGGCGTGGAACTCCAGCCGCCCGCTGCCGCTGAGAGCCTGCGGCGCCACTCGCTCGAGCACGACCAGTCCGAAACCGCGCGCCCTGACAGCGTCCAGGATTGGCCCGTCCAACTCACGCCAGACCAGTCGAAAGGTCTCAGCGCCGTCGC
Source organism: Mesorhizobium sp. WSM4810 (assembly GCF_055811235.1). Taxonomy (NCBI): domain Bacteria; kingdom Pseudomonadati; phylum Pseudomonadota; class Alphaproteobacteria; order Hyphomicrobiales; family Phyllobacteriaceae; genus Mesorhizobium; species Mesorhizobium sp. WSM4810. Next base: position 47,896 of record NZ_JBVVQV010000013.1, read on the forward strand.
CCGCAGGGACCACGTGCCAATCGATCTCGACGCGTCCGCCGTTGCACGACAGCGCTCCATGTTTTGCCGAATTGGTGGCGAGTTCGTGAAAGGCTATGCCGAGATACTGGACGGCGTTCGGCTGCAGTACCACCAGTGGCCCGGCCATCGACACGCGGGACTGCGCTGCGAAGGCCTTGAGCTGTGCCTGGATGAGCTCGCCGACCGTCGCGCCGCGCCATTCGGCATTGACCAGGAGATCATGGGATTCCGAAAGCGCCATGATGCGCTCTCGAACTTGCCCGAGGAAAGCCTCAGGTGTGCTCGTCAGCTTGCTTGTCTCGCGGATCATCGAGATGATGACCGAATACTGGTTCTTCACCCGATGGTTGACCTCGCGCATGAGCAGTCGGATGCGCCGTTCGTTCTCCTTGTGGGAACTGATGTCGCGCGCGATCTTGGAGGCGCCGACGACCCGCCCGATCCCGTCGCGGATCGGTGAGACGGTGAGCGAGACCGAAACGAGCGTGCCGTCCTTGCGCAGGCGCATCGTCTCATAGGAGGGGACGCGTTCGCCGGCGCGGATGCGGCTGATGATCGAGACTTCCTCGTCGAGACGGTCAGGCGGAATGAGCATCGTCACCGGCCGGCCGATCGCCTCGGCAGGCGTGTAGCCGAACAGGCGTTCTGCAGCATCGTTCCAGCTGGTGATGATGCCATTCATGTCCTTCGAGACGATGGCGTCCATCGACGACTCGACAATGGCGGCAAGACGCATGCGGGCTTCATCGCCCAGCGTCTGCGTGCGCAGGTCGAGCAGCGTGTTGATGGCACCGACTACATTGCCCGCTTCATCGCGAAGCAGGCGTGGGTGAGCCCTGAATGGGACCAGCTCGCCATCCGGCCGCTCCGCAATCGCCTGGTCCCAGGAGACATCCCGCCCTTCGCGCAGCGCCACGGCCATCGGACACTCGCCATGCGCCATATCCCGACCGTCCAGATGACGAAGCTTCCACGAGCCGCACCATAGGTCCCGACCGATAACAGGACGATGGCCCCAGAGCTCAGCTGCGGCTTCGTTGAAGAAGGTGATGTGTCCCTGCCCGTCGACGGTGTAGATGGCGACCGGCAGTGCCTGCATCAGATCGGCAGTGGGAATGCCCGGAACTCCGAGGCCGACATCGGCTTGTTCAACGAAGTTCACTTATGGCGCCATTCTCGTGGATTTCTGAGCGGCTATAATGCCCTTGAGCGGTTTCGGTTCCGTCCGGACAATCACGTGCGGCCCCCTTTGCCCGCAGTCGCGGCGACATTCCTGGGCAAGGCATCAGGCCCACACAGGATCATCGCCAAATTGTCCGCCTAATCGTGTACTAAATGCGCCCGAGAAGGACCAGGATAATAACGATCAGCAGCACGAGACCGAGGCCACCGCCACCATAATAGCCGGTGCCGTAGAACGGTCCACCACCCAAACCGCTGAACCCGCCAAGCAAGATAAGGATCAAAATGATGATGAGTATGGTTCCGAGGCTCATGGTGGTTCTCCCATTCGTGCGCTGCCGCGCCGTACAAGGGCACGTCCATGCGCCTGTTGATGACGGTATGAACTCCCAGAGGGGGCTTCCTGTTCCACCGGAAGTAGCATCGCTGTCGCTCGTCTAGCGGGAAAAGCCGGTAGGCTGACGAGACAGCCCGCCGGCCGGGAGCCCGCGGGCGACAGGCTTTCTCAGCCTCGGACCGCCTGGAGGAACGGCGATCACAGCAAAAATGCCTGACGCAGTCGGAAGTTGCGGCGGTAGGCCAAAGAAGGCCACAGCCACTGGCGGTGCTCACAGTCGACGGCCGGATGATGCTTGGCACCTCCACGCCGCACGCTTCGCAGGGGACGTGAATACAATTCACCTTCCTTTGTTTGCCGGCCGGGTGCCGCCGCCCTTCTTTTCGGGGTCATGAGTATGGTGGCTGTCGCGTTCGCCTCCGCCGCCTGAGATCTTGCTGCGGCTGCGCAGATCGGAATCGGCTGGCGGCTTTTCTATCACCAGCGGCTCCTTGGCGTTTTCGTGCGATGCGCCAGGACCGCCATGGCGAATACTGGCGCGGGTCTTCTTCGACGTGGACATGAAATCACCTAACGGTCCTGCTGGTGGCCTTGATGGGTCGTATTGACCTTCGTGTTGCCCTGCTGGCCCTGTTTGTCGGGATTTGGGGCGGAATGGCTGTGCTGCGTTTGGTCGACAGGAACCGACTTGTTATCGCCCGGACCCTTTGGGCTCTGGTTCTCTGCCGGAACGGGTGGTGGTTTTGTGCTCATGACCGTCTCCTTTCACTAGCCAAAACAAGCAGGCCCCCGGGAAGGTTCCTGATCCGAACCGGGCGAGGGGCAAACTCCTGACATTGTCAATTCCGGCCTTGTCGGCGCGTCGCAGCGCAATAATCTTCTGTTAGGGCGTGGGCACTTCCACCTGTTGAAAGGAGCCGACCATGAAACACCAAACACTCGACCAACTGCAGACAGTTGCGAAAGTTGAGCCCTCGGCGACATACCCGACCATGACTCGGGCGCAGCGGATCGAGCGTTGGGCAGAGCTTCTCGAACAAAATCCACGGCGTTGCCTCGGAGCCCTTTCAGGCACCGAATATCTCAGTCCGGAAGCTCGTGACGTAGCGCGTGGCGCGGGGTCGCCGATCACCGTTGCCTATGAGGATCCGGTGCTGCGCGCCATGGGTCTGAAAGATGATACCTACGGTGAGGCAAAGCGCTTCTTCGAGCTAAGTGACTGGCAGTTGCACAACATCGTCTGTCACTGTCACGTTGGTGCTACGATGCAAGCGCGATGGGCTGCCGCCAGAGTCCGCCGGACGATTACCGGGAACAGACTTCTGGCCTGGCTGAGGGCAAGGTTTGTGCATTGAGGCCAGCCCAGAACGGTGACGACAAGTCTTGATCGTTCTCGTTAGCGGCTGGCCGGCAAAAGGCTGGTGGCATCGCCGGCGCCGCAGTGTTGATCGAGCCGACGCCTTGCATTCAGGGCGGCCGGACGAAGGCTCATGGCCGGGTCCCTTGTCGGGGGGGCAGGAAGCTCGATTCATGTGAACACGGCCCGCGCCCTGATCCATGCCACCACCGATGCATCGTTGGCGGAATCTCGTCCCTGTGACATGCCCGCAATCGCGTCTGGGAACTTTTCTGGAGGCACATGGTTGGAATGTGCGGCTGAAAGAATCCGGGCCTGTGCCAAGGAGGTTCGCCATGAAGCTTCGCGAGTTGATGGACCAAGTGAAGGATCTGCCCCCGGATACCCTCGTCTGTGCCGCCGAGATTGACGAGGCCTTTGCGGCCAACATTGCCGGCATAGAAACGGTAGAAGGTGCCCGGATCGAAAGCCGGAAACCGGACGGCACCGAAGCTGTCGAACTCGCCAACGGGAACGACAGGGTTGTCGTAATCCGCTGGTGAACCGCTGGCTCATGCCGGAGCGGCCGCATGCTTGATCACTGAACGCTGGAGGCGTCGCAGGCTATTGAATAAAAGACTTTGCGCCGGCCTGATCGCCGGAACTCTGATGCTCTCGGCCGGCGGCTTTGCTCCGCTCGCAGCTCAGGAAATCCCAAACGACTTCACGGCGATCGTGCGCGAGAAAATTCCAGCCGTGGTCGCAATAACGACCAAACAGATCATCCAGGACCAGGCGACGCTGGGCGACTTTTCTTAGTCCTTTCGGCAGTCCCGGCCTCGGACCGGCGCAACCGCAGGTGCGAGAGGCCCTTGGTTCCGGCTTTGTGATCAGCCCCGAGGGGTACATCGTCACCAACAACCATGTCGTTGCCGATGCAAGCGAAATTCATGTCGTATTCTCCGACAAGGAGACGTTGCCTGCGCAGCTCGTCGGCCGCGATCCGGCAACCGACCTCGCGGTGCTGAAGATCGACCCGCGGTCCAATATGACAACGACCGCCTGGGGTGACTCCGATGCAGTACACCCCGGCGCATGGACGATCGCTATCGGCAGTCCGTTCGGGCTCGGTGGCACCGTTACCGTCGGCGTGCTTTCGGCCCGTTCGCGCGACATCAATGCCGGTCCTTACGACGATTTTCTCCAGACCGACGCCTCAATCAATCGCGGCAATTCCGGCGGCCCGCTGTTCAATGCGCGCGGCGAAGTGATCGGGGTCAATACGGCCATCGTATCTCCCACAGGTGGCAGCATAGGGATTGGCTTTGCGGTACCATCCCGCACCGCCCGGAACGTCGTCGACCAGTTGATCCGCCTTGGCCGGATCGAGCGCGGTTTCATCGGGGTGCGTCTCCAGGAGATCACCCCGTCGATTGCCGAGGCGCTTGGAATATCCGGCAGCAAGGGAGCGCTGGTCGCTTCGGTCGAACCCGGCAGTCCGGCAGAGCAGGCAGGCATACAGGCGGGAGACGTGATTACACGCTTTAACGGCAAGGACATCCAGAGCGTCCATGATCTGACGCTCGCGGCTGCGAGCCAAAAGCCGGGAACAAAAACGACGCTGACACGGAACCTCGGAGGCAGCCAACAGGAAATAGCTCTGACCATCGAACAACGCAACGATGAGGAGCAACAGACCAGCGCCGTTCCGAAGTCGGAAACGGCCGACACGCGTCTTGGATTGTCGCTCAGCCCAATCCCGGATGAGGCACGCCAGCAGCTCGGACTCCAGCCGGATACTACAGGCGTGTTCGTCCAGGAAGTGGCTCCAAACAGCCTCGCCGCCGAAAACGGCGTTCAGCCCGGCGATGTGATCGTCTCGGCCAACAACCGGGATGTGACACAGCCGTCGGACATCCAAGAGGAGTGGGCGAAATCCCGCCAGCTGAACAAGCCGATGTTGTTCCGCATCAGCAGGCAAGGGCAATCTCTTTTCGTTGCCGTGGCCACGGCCAAATCTTGACGGGCCAAATCTTGACGGGCCAACTCTTGACGGGAACGCGTTAAGTTTGGCGAACGTAAACTTGGCCGAATAGATCACCCGCCTTCGCGAGAGGCGGCCTTTAGGGACGGGAACAACAGCCGACCAAGGCCGTTTCGTCCAATGAGTCATTCAACCTGTTGAAAGGAGGCTTCGATGAGCGCCACCGGACTCGAAGTATTCGACGAGACGCTGCAGACAACAAACATCTGGCTCGACGAGATCATGACCGAGATTGGACCGGATCGGCAGGTCGCATGGCATGTGCTTGGAGCCGTGCTCCACGCCCTGCGAGACCGCATGCAGCCGGATCTTGCCGCCCACTTGGGCTCGCAGCTGCCGATCCTCGTGCGCGGCGCCTACTACGACCAATATCAGCCCTCCAAGACTCCCGAGAAGTTGCGGTCGCTCGACGAGTTCCTGGCCAAAATCAAGGCGGAGCTGGAATTCACCCGACCGGTCGATTCCAAGGATGCATTCAGGGTCGTATCCCAGGTTCTCGCTCACCATGTGGGAGAGGGGCAGATGATCAAGGTTTGGCAATCCTTGCCAGCAGAAATCAGGCGCGTCGCGGAAGCTCAGCAAGCGGCGTGAAATAGCGCCAGATCTAGCTGGCTGTAGCGCTTGTTCTTGGGGAGATGGAAATGCCACTCACCCTTATCAGCCCGGCGTTCCCGGCGGCCGGGAAAATCCCTGAAAGGTATACCCGCGACGGCGAGAACGTCTCACCACCGCTAAAATGGTCCGGTGTTCCGAACGGTACCAAGAGCCTTGTTCTTGTCGTGCAGGATCCCGACGCGCCGAGCGGGATTTTCGGGCACTGGGCGGTGTTCAATATCCCGCCCGATGCGAGCGAACTGACCGAGGCGCAGGATGGCAAGCCAGGCCCGTCGGCACTCAGGCAAGGCACCAACGATTTCGGCAATGCCTATTACGACGGCCCGCAGCCGCCGGTGGGACATGGCGTCCATCATTATCATTTCCGGCTGGCCGCGCTCGACGTGCCGAGCCTCAGTGTGCCGGGACAGGCGGGCGTGCAGCTCGTCTGGAAGGAAGCCCAGAAGCATGCGCTGGAGCAGACTGAGCTGGTCGGAACCTACGCACGGTAACACCGGGCCGCGCCAGTCGCTGCCTCTTATAGCGCGGCCGGCGCAAGCGGCTTTCGAGCTGGGCCATGGATGACCGAACCGTCGGCGGCGAAAATCGAGCCATGGCAAGGACAATCCCAGGTGTTGTCCGCATTGTTCCAGGTCACCGTGCAGCCCTTGTGGGTGCATGTCGCCGAAACCGGGTGGAGCACCCCTTCAGCGTCTCTCCACGCCGCGATCTTTTCGTCAGCCCTGACGATCACACCGCCCATGCCGGGCACGATGTCGTCAAGGCTTGAGACAATCGATTGGCTGCGGCCATTCCTGTGAAAGTCCTCGGGATAAGGCCGCGCCGGATCATAGAGCTTTTGCCATGGGCTCGGCCGCGCGCAGATCAAATCCGCGATCATCATGCCTGCGGCCGTTCCATTGGTGATGCCCCAGGCGTTGAAACCCGTGGCAATATGAAACCCGGAGGCTTTGTCCGGATCGGGCTCGCCGGCATACGGAACCCTATCGGCCGTATCATAGTCCTCATTACACCAGCGCCACGCAACGTCCCCAACTGGAAGGCTCATTCTTACCCATTGTTCCAGCTCGACAAACCGTTTCGCCACGTCGCCGTCCTGGCCCGTGTCAAACTTGGGGCCGAGCGCGACCAGCAGCGGGCCTTCGGCGTCGCGGCCGGTGCGGATGGAATGCGTCGGATCGTCGATGCCGATGAACATGCCGTCGACAGCACGAGGGTCATCGATCCGAAACGCCATGGCAGTGTGGCAGCGCGGCTGGGTCCGGTTCGCCATGCCGACGGGGCTCTTCACCGTAATGTTGGTGGCGACGACCACATGCTCGGCGTGAACGGTGCCGCTGTCGGTAACGACGCGCCAGCGGCTTGCCTCGCCGATCGAGATCGCGCGGCTGTTTTCGAAAATCCGTCCGCCACGGGCCGTCACTGCTTGAGCCAGGCCAACCAGATACATCGCCGGATTGAACTGCGCCTGGTCGGAAAAACGCAGAGCGGCGGCCGCTTCGAAAGGCAGCGGCGCGCGCTCCAAAACATCGGCGTCCAGCCCAACCTGGCGCGCGGCCTCCGCCTCGGCCACGATCTCCGCGCGCCGGCTTGCATCGCAGGTGTAGGTATAGGCGTCCTTGGCCTCGAGATCGCAGGCGATGGCGTGGTCGCGACCCCATTCCCGGATTTGGATGGCGCCGGCGGAATTCGCATCGGCATAGGTCTGCGCCAGGTCCCGCCCGAACGTGTCGATGAGATGGCGATAGATCAGCGCGTGCTGCGTCGTGATCTTGGCCGTCGAGCGGCCGGTCACCTGGCCGCCTGTCCGCAGGCCTTCGATGACGATCACCGACCGACCGGCCTCGCAAAGGCGAAGCGCCGTCGTGAGCCCGACAATCCCGGCGCCCACGACAACGGCATCGGCATGGATTGAGCCCTCGAGCGGGGGATAGTTCGTAGCGGTGGCTGCAGCCACCCAACAGGTTCCCGGTTTTCCCGAAAGAATGGCCATTTCACCGGCGTCCCATGCGTTCGATGCATCTCCATCGACAACCCGCGCCGGCGCGAAAAAGTTCCGAGATCTACGGTCTTCAATCGTGGTTTCTTTGGAACTTCAGCAGATGATCGGGGCAGTCGAACGCAGCAACGGACGTGAATTAGTATAGGCAGATGCCATTACTGTTAGGCCGGCGGCCGAAGACTGCGCCGTTACGGCCTGTGGCGAAGGTCACCTGCGCGCGCCCGGCAAAGCCTGAAGAATGGTTTGAGCCACCCGCATCCAGTATTTTGGCGATAAAACAATTCGTACCTTGTTTTTCCCCATTGCAATTGCCAACCATGGAAATGGATTGATTCGGAGCTTGTCTATGCGTGGACTGCAAGTGGCCCTGGCTGCGGTGATCTTGGGCATTTCAGTCAGTTCTGGACTCGCCGATGACAATTCTCCCTTTATCTATTTTGCGACCCAGGACCCTTTCGCAGACGGTTTGCCGACCAAGAATGATGTTTATGTCTTTGGTGGCGTCTTTGCGCACGGGGCCTTCGGGGACGCGATCAATGTTTTGGGTGCCGACTACACGGACAACTATATAATCGGAGCTGCATACGGTCGCGATTTCGTCGATATCGGCGCTGGCTTCGTTCTTGGTGGCGTCGCCGGCGCGGCCATAAGATTTGGCGAGGACGATGATACGACTGGCGAACTTTGGGCCGGAGCGCGACTGCGCCACCACGGCCTGGTCATTGGTGATTTGGCGATTGCGCCCGCACTGACTGCTGGATTCAGTGCCGTTACCGGCCCTACCGAGATCGAGCGCGAACGCGAAATCGTCCACGATGGCGATGCATCATTCCTCGGCTTCGTTGGTGCGGAGCTTTCGTTCAGAGTGAGGCAGGCTCCCAACGTCGAACTCGTCTACCAACTCCACCATAGATCCGGCGCCGATGGTACGTTTGGAGATATGACAGAGGGTTCCAATGCGAACGCCCTTGGAATCCGTTATCGCTTCTAACGCTCGGTGCTGTAGACCTTTTTACAGGCGCCTACGCACCCACCCAGTTGGCTCGTGCTGAGGACGGCGACACTCCCGTGAGAGTCGGCACGATGAACCACTGAAAATCTCAAGGCCGTGTCGCCCTATAGCGCCGGGTCACCCTCAGGCTATATCCTTCAGCGTATCCAGCGGCCCTTTCAATGCAGACCTGGGCTGGATCAACTCTGGCGCGATCAGGAAGGTCTGCGGTGCCGTCGGCGGTTCATCGATCAGCTCGAATGCCTTCGTGATCATCGCCTCAACATTTTGCCGCACCATGATCACGGGGAAGGGCAGGAAGGAGCCGAAGGGGTCATAGTCGTAGCAACCGACGACGAGTTCGCTGAACATTTCCGCCGGCCGGCCGGCCATGAAACGCAGCAGACCTTCCATATTGATCGACGAATTGATGAACAGCGCGCGCGGCAGCTTGCCACGGCATTGGTAAAACGCCTCGAAGGCACGCAAAGTTATATCAGGCGAATAGCCGGAGGACTGCACACCATCGTCAGGGTCGGCGCCCAGCAGCGCCTTCTTGGTCGCATGGAAAGCGGCGATGCGTTCGCGGCTGGCGTGGTCGTTGCGGCCGCCAAACAGAAACAGCTCGTCCGGCCGCAGAGGATCGTCGTTGCCGAAGTGGCGGATGATTGCTTCCGTCAGCATCCGCGCGCCCTGATAATTGTCGCTGATCACCGAATGCGCCTTCGCTCCCGGCAGGTCGATGTTGATATGCCTCAGCCCCGCCAGTTCGCAGACCTCGTGCACGCCATCGGGATCGGTGGCGCCGACGATGAAGAGCTGGTCGATTGAATAGGAGATCAGCGTCTCCGCGGTCCGCCGTTCCTCTTCGGGGTCGCGGCTGGCGCTAACCACGACCGGGCATTGGCCGCGGCTGCGCACATGCCCCTCAAACGTCTGCGCCATGGAGGAGAAGTAGCGATTGTCGTGGACGGGCAGCATCAGGCCGACCAGGCCCGATCGCGAGCGTCGCAAGCCTCGCGCTTGCAGATTGGTGGTGTATTGGTGGAGTTCGGCGAGACCGAGAATTGTTTGCGCCGTACTTTCCTTGATGCGGCGCTTGCGCCAAGTGCCGTTCAGGACGGCACTCACGGTCGACGGCGAACTGCCCGACAGCACGGACAGGTCATAGATCGTCGCCTTCTTCTTGACCCGCTGATCCATCTGGCGCCTCCGGCGCGTCTATTTAGAGCAATATCCCGCTTGACGAGAGCTTCTCGATGCACAATAGTTTCTGCACCATCGATTGTGCAAGCGAAAACCGGTGGATGATCGATGGGGAAGTGCCCCGTCTCTTTCGGGGAGGTTTCTAACGGCCGCCGTCGTTCGACGGCTCGAGTGTGTTCCCACTAGGAACGTTATGGGAGGAGTACAGATGAAAAAGCTCTTGATCGCGGCGCTTGCCGTGACCCTTATGATTGGCGGATCATTCGCTGCGATGGCACAGCAGGCCGGCAAGGTCGGCGTCGTCGTCAAGATCGGCGGCATTCCGTGGTTCAACGCAATGGAGGCGGGTATCAAGGAGCGCGGCGAGAAGCTCGGGATCGACGCATTCATGGTCGGCCCGACCAGCGCTGATCCAGCACTGCAAGTTCGCGCCATCGAGGATCTGATCGCGCAGGGCGTCAAGGTCATCGGCGTCGTGCCGAATGACGCGAAAGTGCTTGAACCGGTCCTGCAGAAGGCCAAGGACGCCGGCATCATCGTCATCACACATGAATCGCCTGGCCAGAAGGGCGCCGACTGGGATTTCGAACTCGCGTCCGCCACCGGCTTCGGCGAGGCTCACGCCAAGCTCCTGGCGGAGAAGATGGGCGGCAAGGGTGAGTATGCAGTGTTCGTCGGCTCGTTGACGGTGCCGCTGCACAATGCCTGGGCCGATGCGGCAATCGAGTATCTGAAGAAGAATAATCCCGACATGAAACTCGTCGGCGAACGTTATGGCGTCGCCGAGGATGTAGACAAGAGCCGCAGCACTGCGCTTGACCTGATCTCCGCAAATCCCGGCCTGAAGGGCTTCCTCGCCTTCGGCAGCCAAGGCCCGATCGGCGCTGGCCGCGCAATCGAAGAGCGCCGGAAGGTGGGCGAAATTTTCGTGCTCGGACCATTCTCGCCAGGCCAGGGCCGGAAGCTCATCAAAAGCGACGCGATCTCCGGCGGCTTCATGTGGAATCCGAAGCAGGCGGGCGAGGTTTTCGTCACGCTGGCCGACCATCTCATGAAGGGCAAAGAGATCAAGGACGGCGATACGATCGAAGGGCTAGGGGCAGTCAAGCCCGACTTCGAAAACCGTAACATCATCGTCGATCAGCTGGTCCCCATCAACAAGGACACTGTCGACGATCTCGCGGCGATGGGCTTGTAAAGCCTCCCAAGGCTAATGGCAGTCGGGCCCGGCCTCGAACCGGCCCGGCTGCAGGATTGCAAACGCGATTGGATCCAGGTTTCGACTCGATGGCTGATCAGGCACTCGATGGCGCCGCACCACGGCCGCTGCTGTCGCTCCGCAACGTCAACATGACGTTCGGCGGCGTGAAGGCGCTGAAGAATGTCAGCTTTGAGGTGCTGCCGGGCGAGGTGCATTGTCTTGCCGGCGAGAACGGCTCCGGCAAGAGCACGCTGATCAAGGTCATTACAGGCGTGTACAAGCCCGAGGCGGGCGCCGTGATCGACTATGATGGCCAGAGCTACTCCCATATGTCGCCGGTTACGGCGCAGGCCAGCGGAATTCAGGTCATCTGGCAGGATCTCGCCCTGTTTCCCGAGATGACTGTCGCCGAGAATATCGCGTTCCAGACCGTCATCGGCCGCTGGCCGCGGCTGGTGAACTATACCGAGATGCGCCGTATCGCGATCAACGCCTTGCAACGTCTTGGTGTTACCTTCGATGTCGATCTGGCACTCCACCACTTTCCCATCGCACAGCGGCAGATCGTAGCAATCGCCCGCGCCCTCGTCGGTGAGGCAAAGCTCGTCTTCATGGACGAGCCGACGGCGTCGCTCACCCAATCCGAAACCGACTATCTGCTGGACGTTGTGCGCAATCTGTCGGCGTCGGGTGTCGCCGTTGTGTTCGTCAGTCATCGCCTGGCGGAGGTTCTTGAAATCTCCAGCCGCGTCACCGTGCTGCGCGACGGCGCCCTGGTTGCCGTCTATCCAACCAAAGGCCTGACCCAGTCGCGCATCACCGAGTTGATGACGGGCAAGACCTTCGACTATTCCGTCCTGCATCGGGATTTGAGCAGGAGCCCAGTCATGCTTGAGGTCAAGGGACTGTCGCGGCCCGGCGAATTCGACGACGTGTCCTTGACAGTCCGGCGCGGCGAGACGCTCGGCATCACCGGGTTGCTCGGGGCAGGGCGCACCGAATTGGCGCTGACATTGTTTGGCATGCGCAAGCCGAAATCGGGCTCTGTCGTCCTGGATGGCAAACCCGTCCGCTTCGGTTCCAACCGTGACGCGATCGCCGCCGGCGTCGCCTATCTTTCGGAAGACCGGCTGTCGCTCGGTCTCATTCAGCCCCAGGCAATCGCCGACAACATGGTCATCGCCTCGCTGGACAAGATCCTTTCAGGCGGTTTCATTTCGAGCGATCGCAAGCGATCTCTGGTCAATCGCTGGATAAGGGATCTCGGGGTCAGGATCGGAAAGCAGGACGACGCGATCTCGACCCTGTCAGGGGGAAATCAGCAACGTGTCGCCATTGCAAAATGGCTGGCGACCGACCCGAAGCTGCTTATCCTCGACGCACCGACGGTCGGCGTCGATGTCGGCGCGCGCGCCGGCATTTTCGACATCGTTTCCAAGCTGGCGGACAGCGGCCTGGCCATTATCCTGATCTCGGACGAGGTGCCTGAAGTCTATTTCAACGCGGACCGTGTGCTGCACATGGCTCAGGGGCGCATTGTCGGCGAATTTACGCCGGGCGCTACGACCCTCCAGGCGATCGAGGGGGCGGTCTATGCGTAGGTTTGCCCGCTCCCACGCAACGGAACTGGCTTTGCTCGCCGTTATCGCAGTCATCTGCGTCTTCCTTTCGTTCGCGACAGACCGTTTCTTCACCCTCGGCAACGCGTTTGACCTTCTGAACACCAGCTCGGTCAACATCATCTTCGCCGTCGGCCTGCTGGTCGTGCTGATCGCCGGCGGCATTGACATTTCCTTCGCGGTTGCTGCCTCCGTTGTGCAATATCTGACCGCGACCGTCCTCGGCTGGATCGGCGGCGGGAATTGGATTGTCGGCTTCATCATCGCTGGCGCATTGGGCGTCGCGTTGGGCTGCATCAACGCCTTCCTGATCCACGGGTTCAGGATCATCTCGATCGTCGCCACGATTTCGACTTTCAACATTTTCTTCGGCTTGCTGATGTTTTTCACAGGCGGCGTGTCGATCTACAACCTGCCGGACTGGCTCACCACCCGCGTCGTGCTGTTCGAGCGAGAGATGGCTGACGGGACCTGGGCGGAGATCACCCTGCCTGTGCTCATTATGGCCATATGCGTGTTCGCTACCTGGGCGTTGATCACGCGCACCACCACTGGCCGCCAACTCTACGCATTTGGCGACAACCCGGAGGGCGCGCGCCGCTTCGGCATCAATATCGGTGCCATGCAATTTATCGCCTTCGGCTGGCTTGGCCTGATGGCGGGTATCGCCGGTCTCGTCCAGGCGCACTACGCGCAGGAGGTTGTGCCGAATGCCCTTTATGGGCGCGAACTCGACGTCCTGGCAGCGGTGGTCCTTGGCGGTGCGCGGCTCGGCGGCGGCAAGGGCAGCGTGCTCGGCTGCATTCTGGGCGTTCTGTTGGTCTCGATTACCCAGAACGGACTTAATTTGATGGGCGTGTCGCCTTTCGCGTTCAAGATGATCGTCGGCGCCATCATTCTTGCCGCAATCACGCTTTCGAATACCAGCATCGAACGCCTGCTGCCGTTCCTGAAAAGCCGACGGGTGCCTTCATGACGGTTTTGATTGAACGCGTCCGCAACGCGCTCGGCCCCGAACTTGCAGGTCCGTTTGCCGCGTTCGTAGCTGTCATGATCGTGTTCGGTTTTGCCGCGCCGAACTTTCTTTCCCGCGCTACCTTTGGATCCGTTGCCTTCCAGCTGCCGGAACTCGGCCTCCTCACACTCGCCATGCTGCTGCCGATCCTGACCGGCGGCCTGAACCTGGCCATCACCTTCACGGCCAACATGGCCGGCTTGACGCTGGCTTGGGTACTGCAAAGCCAGGGAGGCGTCGAAGCGGGCGTCGGCGCCTTTGTGCTTGGCTCGGTCCTTGCCTTCGCGGTCGGCGCACTGAGCGGGCTGATCATGGGGCTCGTCATCGCCTACACCAAGGCTCACCCGATCCTGGTCTCGCTGTCGATGATGATCTTCCTGCGCGGTCTCGGCGAATTCCTGACGCGCGGCGGCGACGTGTCCGGCATTCCCGGCTTCCTGGCGCCGATCGGCTACGGTTCGATTTTTGGCATCCCGGTGCCGTTGCTCATCTTCATCGCTTGCGTGCTGATGTGGCACGTCTTGCTGACGCGCATGAAGCTAGGCTTCAACACCTACATGATAGGCTCCAATATCGAGGCCACACGCTATTCCGGTATCAATACGCGCAAGGTGCAGGTTCTCGTCTACACATTGTCCGGCGCGATGTGCGCGGTCGCCGGCATCATCATGCTGGCGCGCTTCAATTCGGTGCGTGTCGGCCACGGCGAGTCTTACCTGCTGATCACCGTGCTTGCCTGCTTCCTTGGCGGGGTCAATCCGTTCGGCGGCTTCGGTCGGGTGATCCCGGTCTTCGTTGCGCTCGTCGTGCTCCAGCTTCTGTCCTCGGGACTCAATCTGATGGGCGCAAGCCAGCATCTTGCGACGGCAGTCTGGGGCATCCTGATGATCACGGTGATGATCCTGCGCTGGCTTGCCGGGCGCCTCAAATTCCTGAACACAAACAGAGGGTGAGTTAGATGCATGGTTTTGGGATCCACACCTCGATGTGGACGATGAACTGGGACCGGGCCGGCGCAGAGAAGGCGATCGCGGCTTCCGTCAAATACGGGATGGACTTTATCGAGATCGCGCTTCTGAACGCGCCGGCGGTCGATGCCGCACACACACGTGCCTTGCTCGAAAAGCACAATCTTCCTGCCGTTTGCTCACTTGGCCTGCCGGAGCGCGCCTGGGCCTCGGTGCGGCCGGATGCCGCCATCGAACATCTCGAAGTGGCGATCGACAAGACTGCTGAAATGGGCGCGCTGGCGCTTTCCGGCGTGATTTTTGGCGGTATCGGCGAACGCACCGGCCTGCCACCGACCGAAAAGGAATACGACAATATCGCCCACGTGCTGACCGTCGCCGCCAAGCACGCCAGGAAGCGCGGCATCGAGCTCGGAATCGAGGCGGTGAACCGCTACGAGAACCATTTGATCAACACCGGCGCGCAGGCCGTCTGGATGGTCGAGAAAGTCGGGGCCGACAACATTTTTGTTCATCTCGACACCTACCACATGAACATCGAGGAGAAAGGGGCCGCCAACGGCATTCTGGCTGCCCGCGACCACCTGAAGTACATCCACTTGTCTGAAAGTGATCGCGGCACACCAGGCACCGGCAACTGCCCCTGGGACGAGATTTACGCGACGCTGGCGGCGATCGGCTTCAAGGGCGGACTGGCCATGGAAAGCTTCATCAACATGCCGCCGGAAGTCTCCTACGGCCTCTCGGTCTGGCGGCCGGTTGCCAAGGACGAGGCCGAAGTGATGGGCAATGGCTTGCCGTTCCTGCGCAACAAGGCTCGCCAATACGGTCTGATCTGAGACGATGGGTGACGGGCAGAAGGCGGACGGCGCAAGGATCGCCGTCTTCGATGTCGGCAAGACCAACATAAAGCTCTCCGCAATGACGCTCGACGGCGTGCTCGTGGAGAGCCTCTCTGTCCGCAACGAAGTGCGGCCCGGTCCACCTTGGCGGCGGCACGATCTCAACGGCATTACCGACTGGCTGTTCGGCTCGCTCGCCACTTTGTGCCGACACCATCCGCTGGAAAAGCTGGTCGGCACCGGACATGGCTCCGCAGGGGTCTTGGTGAACGCAGATCCCGACGAGACTTGTGCCCTGCCGATGATTGACTACGAGCAGGATCTGCCGCCTGCAATTCGCGATGGCTACGCGCCGCTTTCGGGCGATTTCTTCGATCGCGGCAGCGCGATCATGCTGAAGGCTGCCCACCAGGCGCGTCAGCTGTACTGGATGCAGCAGGTTGATCCGGAGCGCGTCGCTCAGGCTCGTTGGTATCTGGGCTTGCCTCAATATTGGGCTTGGCGGCTGTCAGGCGTGCCATCGGCCGAAACGACGATCCTCTCGGCGCAATCCCATCTGTGGAACAATGTGCGCAAGCAGTGGTCGCCCATTGTGGCGGGGCAGGGATGGCAGCGCCTCATGCCACGATTCCATCCGGCCTGGGAGAGGCTGGGGCCAATCCGGCACGATCTGGCGCGCCGGCGCGGCATACCGGAAAAGCTGTCTGTCCTGACAGGCGGCCACGACAGCAGCCTGAACCTCTACCGCTACCAGGCGGCAGGCATGCGCGACGCCTGCGTGATCTCTACCGGAACCTGGATTGTCGGAATGTGCGCGGCGACACCTCTCGACCAACTCGATGAAAATCGCGGAATGGTGCTGAACAGCGACGTGACAGGACGCCCGGTCGGCGGCGTTTTGACCATGGGCGGACGTGAGTTCAGTCATGTAGCAGGGCAGGGGCAAGAAGGAACTGCGGCCGACGCTGCGCTGGTCAGCTTGCTGATTGAGCGCGGCACTTTCGCATTGCCGTCGTTCGGCGACGATGACGGCCTGTTTCCAGGCAGCGCTGGGCTCGGCCGGTTTGAAGGGCCGCCTGCAGAACCCCCTGCAGAGCGCAAGGCGCTCGCGGTGCTCTACGCCGCGCTGCTGACGGTAGAATGTATCGATGCGCTGAACGAAACCGGGCTGGTTGCATTGGATGGCACCTTCCTGCGAGACCCGCTCTACGCCACGCTGGTTGCGGCGCTGCGGCCAAACGCCGAAACGGTCTACAACCTCGACTCCTATGGCACCGCCTCGGGTGCGGCGCTACTTGGCGAACACGAAACGCGTGACACGCCGGCTCCGATCGCGCTCAGCCTGCCGACTGCCTTTGCCGGCGATCGTGAGACGCTCGCAGCCTATGCACAGCGGTGGCGCGACCTGGCGAAGCGAAACAACCTGCAACGGGCCAAGACCAGCAAAAGGAACGATCGATGACTGATGACAGCGCTCTGCGCCGCGAGATGGTGGATGCTTGCCGCCGGATGAACTCAAGCGGCATCAACCAGGGCAATGCCGGCAATTTGTCGGTGCGCTCTAGCGACGGTTTCCTGATCACGCCCTCGTCGCTGCCCTACGAAACGATGACGCCCGAAGACATCGTCGAGATGGGCTTTGACGGCACCTATGTCGGCCGACGGCCCTCCTCGGAGTGGCGCTTCCACCGTGACATTTTGAGGGAGCGGCAGGAGATCGACGTCGTGCTGCATTGCCACTCGCTCTACGCCACGACGCTGGCCTGCCATCACAAGACGATCCCGAGCTTCCACTATATGACGGGAGTGGCGGGCGGCACCACCATCCGCTGCGCGGAATACGCAACCTTTGGCACGCAGGCCTTGTCCGACAATGCCTTGGTTGCACTCAAGGATCGCCTCGCCTGCCTGCTCGGCCAGCACGGCCAGATTTCGCTTGGCAAGACCATGGAAGCGGCGTTGTGGCTGGCGAACGAGGTCGAAACCCTGTCGCGCATGTATGTCCAGGCGCTTAGCCTTGGCGAGCCGCCGGTCCTTTCCGACGAGGAGATGGCGCGGGTGATCGAGCAGATGAGGAAGATGAGCTATGGCCAAGCGCCGGACCCGGAGGGAACGAACGACCTGGCGCGGCCACGCGACGCTGCGGTCTAGCGCTGCTCCGGCAGATTTTAGTGAAGGAGGTCTTTCTTCGCGCTGGGTGGCAGGTGAAGACTGAGTTGTCCTCCTTACGGCAAACGGTGAATCAAATCGTTCAGCAAAAGCAGCGACGCACCGGCGAAGACAGCCGCAGCCGCGTCGTCCAGCATGATGCCGAGTCCACCCCTTACCTTCTCATGCACGATGCCGATGGGCCAAGGCTTGGCGACGTCGAAAAACCGGAAAACAAGGAAACCTGCTGCCCACCAGACCGGGTCTAGCGGCAGCATGGAAAGTGTTGCGGCGGTGCCGAAGGTCTCGTCAATGACGACGATCTGCGGATCCTCCGTCCTGGTATGGGAGACGACATGCGACGACGCCCATACTCCCACGGCGAATAAGCCCATATAGACTAGCACGATCAGCCAAGGCGATGCAGGTATCAGGACCGCGGCAACAGCCACTCCGACGCCTGCGCCGGCGGTGCCTGGCCATACCGGAGATAATCCCGCGCCGGCAGAGGTCGCGAGCAGGTAAGCAAACCTGGGCAGAAATCTACGCATGGCGTTTCGGACGGCTTCCCGGTGAATTGCGAATATGCGTTGTATCAGTCTTTCCGGTTACTGCCGCTAATGCATGTCGCGCAAAAGCAGGCCTGACCCGAGGGTGCGCATCGGTTTTGCGACAACGACGTGCGTAAAAACAAGAACTTGAAGCGCCTCGCATGAATCCATTCAGCCGCGACGCTTAGATCGCCAGTCGATTTGCGACAGCGGACACAGACGGACATTGCGCTGACCACCTCGATCGGCGCCGACCGGCTGGAACGAACCCTCAATTTGCCGGTTAAACGTCGCGGGGCGACATCATCGGAGGAGCCAAGTCATCATGATCGCCGGTCTCATGAAACGCCGTATCGACCCGCTATGGGAGCACGCCGCCTCTCCGCTGATCGGGATCGGCATGACCCCGAACCAGGTTACGTCAGGCGGGCTGGTGCTCGTCGCCCTGTCGTGCGCCGCCTATCTGTACCACCAGTCAAGCCTTGCCTTTGGCCTTTGCCTGGCGTTTGCGTTCACCTTCGACGCGCTCGACGGGGCGGTTGCTCGCCGCAGACATATGAGCACCAAGGCGGGTGGCTATTTCGACGCCATGGCCGACCGTTATCAGGAATTCGCCGTGTTTGCGGCAATAGGCTGGGTCGCCGATATGTGGGCAATCGCCATGATCGCGTTCGCCGGCGGACTCCTCACCAGCTACGCCAAGGCGCGGACTGCGATCGAAATCCCCATAGAAAACCAGGCATGGCCGGATTTCTTCGAACGGATGGAACGCCTGGTGTTCATTTGCGTGCTGTTGGTCGCCGACGGATTGGCGACCGCCATGGGCGCCGCTTCGCCCTGGATTCTGGCGGGCGGGTTCGCGCTGTACGCACTCGTGGCCAACGCGACAGCGCTGCAACGGATCAATCGCGCATTTGCGATGCTCAAACGAGCCGACGCGAAGCAGCCGTGAGACGGCGAAATCCCATAAGGATGAGGCGCCTGGCGCTCCCTGCGTGCCTGTTGTCCGCACCCCTCGTTAGACCGTTTCGAGCCGGCTGAACCGAACCGGGATGATTTTGCGGGTCTTCAGTTGTCCTGCCGAATCCTTGTCGATGACCGTCAGCAACTGCCCTTGTTCAGGGCCTACAGGCATAACCAGGCGGCCCCCCGGCTTGAGCTGCTCGAGCAAAGCCGGCGGCGCCCGCCCCGCCGCGACGCTGACCAGGATCTTGTCGAATGGAGCGTGCTCGGGCCAGCCGCGAGAGCCGTCCCCGACACGAATGCTGACATTGGATAGACCGAGGTCCTGCAGCAGAGCCTCGGCATGGCTTGCGAATTCCTCGATGATTTCGACGCTCCAAACCTGCCCGGCGAGTTCCGCGAGGATTGCGGTCTGGTAGCCCAGGCCGGTGCCGATCTCGAGCACCGCCTCGTGCGGTTGGAGAGCAAGGAGATCGGTCATGAGTGCGACGATGAACGGCTGCGAGACGGTTTTGTCGAAGCCGATCGGCAATGGCATGTCCTGGTAGGCATAAGGCGCGACCGAGCTTGGCACGAACAGATGGCGCGGCACCCGCTGCATCGATGCCATCACCCGTTCATCGAGCGCCGCCTTGCCGAGCTCTTCGCGTGCAAGGTCGGTATGGATTGCAATCATCTCGACCATGTGCCGGCGCAGCACTGCAAGATGCTCTTCGTTCATTGGCTTCATGACCGTCGGGCTTTCTTCAACCAGGCTTGCTGCCAGATACGCTTATATCCTGTTCGTCACAGCAACGCCCGTCATCGTTTCCAGTTGCGGGTGGCCCACGGCGACCGGAGGTAATTTTGGCGTTGCGTCTGGTCGATATCGGCGGCGGCCCTGGAGATCCGATGCCATGCCGCTATATCGGTATGTCCTGGATCGCGGTGATTGAAGGATGAACGGCTGGATCGCGTGCATGCGTGGGCAGCCGGCGATCTCGACGGGAGCGGTTCCTAAATATCCAGCTAAAGTCCGGAAGCCGCTACTTTATCGCTTCCAGGAGTGCTGAGTGGAACTCGCCGGGGCCTCTGCCTTGCCGCTCGGCCGCCGTGGTTGAATCCTCATCAGCTAAAGTAGTGAAATCTGATGGAACTACCGGCCCTGATGTGCCATTTTACCACGTCGTGAGAGAAGACGAAGGCAAATGAGCCAGCACAATGCCACTGTGATAGGCGTCGTGGTGCCCATGTTCAATGCCGAGAGAACCATTCTCCCGACGCTGACCAGCATCTGCCAGCAGAGCCACCAGGCGCTGGACATTATCGTAGTGGATGATGGGTCGACGGACCGGTCCGCGTCAATCGTGGCCGCCTATGCCGAGCAAGATCGGCGTATACGCCTTTTCAGGCAGCCGAACGCGGGTGTTGCGCACGCACGCAACAGCGGCGCCGCTGCCACCGATGCGGAGTTTTTAGCGTTCGTGGACGCGGATGATCTTTGGGCTCCATCCAAAATCACACTGCAACTGCGCGTCCTGCAGGAAGGAGGCTCGTCAGCTGGTCTGGCATATTGCTGGTTTGCGGAGATCGACGAGGACGGTCGGATATTTTCATTCAAACAGCCCGATGCCGATGGTCGCGTGCTGCAACGCATGTGCAGAAACAACTTTGTCGGTAACGGAAGTTCGATGCTTGTACGTCGCTCCGCATTCGAGCGGGCGGGACAGTTTGATCCTTCCCTGAGGGCGAGGAACGCACAAGGCTGCGAAGATCTTCTAATGTGCCTCAGAATAGCGGAGAATTACGAGTTTCGTGTCGTGCCCCAACATCTTGTGGGTTACCGGAGGACGATTGGCAACATGTCGAGCGATGTCATGCAGATGTTTCGTTCGTATGAAATTGTCCTAGCCGAGTTTCGCGAGAAATATCCGCAATTTGGGAGCGATCTCAATGCCCATCTGCTTGACACGATCAATGGGCTTGCCGTGAGGGCTTTGATTCAAGGGCGGCCTTCCGCAGCCTGGTACCTGTCGAAGAAGCTCTTTGTCCTGGAGCCGCGCACGGTCGTTTCACGTCTGCCTCACACGGTCGACGTCTACTGCCGGGGGCTGGTTCCTCGCTGGATCAAGGTTCGAGTGAACCGGATGCGAAACGCCGAGTCTCGGCCTCTTTATGAAAAGATTTATCTGGAGAGGTGAGCGCGTCCCTGTTCGGACGTACCGAGCCGGAGCTGTTGAAGCTAGATGCTTGATGCCGGGCTTTGGCGGCGCACGCGGCAATCACGTCACTGCCCGGAACCTGAGCGGCCACCAGAACGATTTGGCCCTGACCACATTTCCATAGGACACGTGCAATTACGCGCCGCCCCTATACAATATTTAATTGTTTAATTCGCGACCGCCGCTCCTAGTGGGACCTTCAGCGTAATTGTGATGGTGTCACCCGGAGAAAGCAGAGTATCTTCAGTCGCCTCGGTCGTCGCTGCCCGTCCGTCAGTGGAGCGGGTTACACCGATCGTAATGCGGTCCCCTTCGCCTACAAGGTCGCTGCGCATCTGCATCACGTAGGCGATTTGTTTGGTCAGGGAATCGATCTCAGCGCGCACTTGCGTCATCGCCGCGCGTTCAGTCTGCAAATTAGCCAACAGGTCGATTCGACCCTGGTCGATAAACTTGTCAAGACTGCGCTGCAAATCCCCTTGGTCGCGTTCAAGTTGAGCGATCTCAGCGTTGGTTTGCAAAGCGCGGGTCGCTGACAAGAGCACTGCGCGTTGAGCATTGTTGACGCTAGTGATCTGGATCAGACCTTTTTCGAAGAGCTTCTTGAGGCGAACAAGTTCCGCCGCATCTGCGGCTGCGCCCGCTTGATCCGCCTTCTGCTGGTCCTTCAGATAGCCCATTCGTTCCGCCGCCTTGGTTGCGGCCAACTTAATCGAAGCGCGCTCCTTCTCCTGATCCGCATAGACAGCTTCAAGATGCTTCCCCTCCTGCTGCAAAGCTTCGTCGCGACGAGGTTCGAGGCTCGGGTCACCTTCTGCGTCCGGGACCTCAATCACTCTGGCGCCGCTCAGCTGCGCCTCTATGCGAGCAGCTTTGATTTCGCTTTCCTGGTACTTGATGCGCAGAATGTGGAGGCGGCCGCCAAGGTCCGCTGCTGTCATTTCAGGGTTTTGAAGCTCACCGCGACCGAGCTGGTAGCCGCCGCCAGCCGCCACAGCTTGTCGGACAGTCATTCCTGGTCTGAAGGGCTGAATCCCAGGAGAGGCAATGTCCCCGTCAATATAGACGGGTCGGTATTCCTCAATATCAACTACAATCTGATCCGGGTAAAACCCAGTCCAAGTCTCAGTGCCGTCGGCGGATCGTTGCGGAAGAGATTTTGGTTTTAAAACCTCAATTACCTCCTTGCGAACATCCTCTATTGTCTTCCCGAGAACGTTTAGGGGGCCGAGGACCGGCAACACAATTACACCGCTTTGGTCGATCACAGCTCTCTTTTGCATCTCGGGATAGCCTATGACAGCGAAGCCGATCACGTCGCCAGTCTGCAGACGGTAATCGCCGACATTGTACTCCTCTGCTAGGGCAAGGCCATTCGACAGATTCGCATATGCGAACAACAAAAACATGCATGCGAGCGCAGCGCAGCTGCCTGCACGCATCCAGCGCACCGATCTATTCAACATTCGCGATCACCCCGCAATGCTCGAGCATGACATCGACGCAGACCTTTCTCACAACGCCATTCCTTTGAGGCGAATTTACGCTCTGAACAACGGCAACAAGGCAGACCATGTTCCGAGATCGCGCCACTCTGATCGTCATCCAGCTGGAAGAATACAACTATCCGGCGGCCACCGCGATCGCGGCGATCATGGTTTTGCTATCGTTCGCCATGCTCCTGGTCGTCAATCTGGTGCAGTCGCGGAGCCGCAAACGCTATGGCTGACGTCACCATCGTATCGCCGATCGGAAGCGACACCGCCGGCCAGCGAGCGGCCGGTCGCGCTACCTGCTGATGGCAGTCGCGTTCGTCTTCCTGGTGGCCTGAGCGGCATTGGCCCGTCTGAGGCGGGGCCGCCATGTCCGCCGCTCCGCTAAACACTGAAGCTGCGCGGCGGACACACCAACGTCGAAGCCATCCCATTTTGCTCAACTTGACGCACACAACTCGATTCAGCCTCTGCCTAAATCCACATCGCATGGCATGGCCGGTCCCGCCTGGAAGCAAGCCTCCTGGCACAGGTTGGGCGTATTTATTCGCATATTCTAATATATCGGTCGCTCTGACCCGTTCCGATATGTTATGATGGTTAACGCGCTGAGGCCTGGATAGCCAAGGAGCGCGTCACGTCAGCGGCTGCTAGTGGGACGGCGATGTCCTTTTTGCTTTTTTTGCGAGCCTTTATCATAGTATTGTTGGCATTCGCCATCAGTATATATTTGCTCACCGGCTCCGTCTGGGGCACGTTTGTCCAAACGTTAATTTGTGGGATCTTGATACAGATTGGGTACTTTGTTGCTGTCATGCTGCTAGTGTGGCGCTCGGTCTCCAAAGAATCGGTGACTCCGAAGTCACACATCGCGCGATGAGGCCGAAAGGGAGCAAATGCCGAGCCACTTAGTGAGGCGGGCCACTCTCCGCCTTTATAGGCTCTGGCTGCTAGAGCAGGACGATCAGCAAGATGACACCCCACACCACGAAACAAAATGAGACTGCAGCCTGTCTTATTCTGGCATCGGAGAGGCTTTCCGCGACACGCCAGACGCGCGCAGGACCCTTGCGGTGATCGTTATCGCGCGTCTGTGATCGACGAGCCATTCCAATCGACCTCCCTGTTTCCCGCGGGACAGGCTCAACCGGAGCCCGGGATCTCTTGCTCAGATGTTTTGACATTTGGCAATACGACTCAATTTCTTCTTTCAATTGGAGCTTACGACATGCAGCGGAATTGCGGCAGTCGGAGATGGGCCGCGTGAGGTTTCGTTTGTATCGAGGTTAGGAGTTGCGCCTTGGCGAAGAGCGGGCTGATGCCCGCCCCGAGCGGTGCGCCTGTGCTCCGCGGGCGTCGATACTGAATTTGCAGACATTTAGGCAGATAATGTGGTAGGGTGTTTGTCATTACCAATGCGCTGCCAGTCTCATCCCACGGGTTTGAAGGCTTATGCTCCGCGAAGTTGAAAAGCACCCGGATTCTGCCTTCAAATTCGGCGATCCTCAGTGGGGAACGATTGATCTCGAAACACTCGTGGCGGCAGCGCGACGGCAGTCGAGGTTCGTCCTTATATGCGCGCTCGCAGGTCTTGTGCTGGGGCTGGCGTATCTTTGGGCCGAGGTGCCCTTGTACCAGTCGACGGCCAGAATCCTGATCGACAAGAACCAGCCATCCATCGTAACGCAGTTAACAGAGAGCGGAAGCTCCGCACAGCTTGACCCGATGATGCTGAGTCAGGTCGAATTGTTGCGTTCCGACCGCATCGGGCTAAAGGTTGTTGACAGCCTCGGTCTTGCTACCGATCGCTCTTTCTTGTCGGCGCCATATTCATTGCTCAACAGTCTCACAGGATCGGTCGCTGGGTGGCCATTCATCGGCAGTTCCGAAGCAAGCGGAGCGCCGGTGAAATCGAGTGCCGCGCGAGGATCCGATCCTCGATGGCAGGCATTTGGCATTCTGGCTGAGAATATAACGGTAGCTCGTGTAGGGCTTTCTTACATTCTGGAAGTCCAATTTCGGTCGCCTAGCGCCGAAATGGCGCAAAAAATAGCCAGTAAGTATGCAGAAATCTATATTTCTGACCAAGTCGGAGCCAAAGACGAGTCGATTATCCGAGCTCGCAGCGCGCTGGCGGAAGAGGTCGAGACGGTGCGAAAGCGATCGGTCGATGCCGAACTCGCAATCCACAGGTTCCGAACAGACAATACGCTGACCAAGGAAACGCTGGTTACCTTGCGCCAGCTCGAACTTGAGGCGTCCTCTCTCAAGTCGCAATATGAACAGGTCCTGCAGCAGTACCAAGCGAGCCTGCAGAACCTTTCGATGGCGTTGACGGAGGCGCGGACTATCTCGGAGGCACCCTACCCCGGCAGACCGAGTTCTCCAAACAGCAGTCTTACGTTGGCGTTCTGCGTCGTGCTCGGCGGCATGGTTGGCGCCGGTGTGGGCGGAGTTCGGGAGTACCGGGAGCGCTTTTTCCGCACGACGGCTCAAGTGCGCGATGAGCTCGGACTTGAGACGCTCGGAATGATCCCTTTGCTGGACGGGAAGCCAATTCGCCGAGACACGCACGATCGTGCGGCCGGAGAGCCGTCATTCATCGAGGTGGAGAACAGCGCTTTCAACTGGGTAGAGCAACATCCGCGCTCGGAATTCGCTGAAGCGATGCGAACTGTGAAAGTCGCTGTTGATGTCGAGTTACCAAGGAAGAGCACCAAGGCGCTCGGCATCGTTTCTTGCCTTCCGGGAGAAGGGAAGTCGCTGGTCGCTGCTAATTTAGCGCTGGTTCTTGCTATGCAGCGTTGTAAGACGTTGTTGATCGATGCCGATATCCACAATCCGGGCTTGTCCCCTATGTTAGCCAACGGCTGGGAACGAGGCCTGGCCAACTTGTTGGCTGGAGAACTCAATCCGAGAGATTTGCTGGCCCATCAGTCATTGCCATTGAGGTTCCTGCCCGGCGTGAACCAGAGCCAACAAAAACCCGCAGACACCGTGCAGCCTATCGAGAAAATGGGCGACTTTCTGCTCAAGGTGGGCCCTATGTTCAATTACGTCGTCGTTGATTTGCCCCCGTTGGCTCCAGTCGCGGACGTGAGGTCCTTTGTCCAGTACCTCGACGGCCTTGTTCTGGTTGTTGAATGGGGTGTGACCGCTCGTACATTCGTGCGCGAAATTCTCGACAACAACCCGATCCTGGCGGATAAATGCATCGGCGTTCTGCTCAACAAGGTCGATATCAAAGGAATCAAGCGGTACCAAAAGTTCGGCAGCGCCGAATTTTACAGTGAACGTTATCATCAGTATTACCAGGCCTAGTTGTGGAGCAGTCATTGTTTTGTCTTGAGCAGATAGCCCAAGGAGGGCTTTGGCGAACAAACTCCGTCCGGGCCTATCCGCGCGAGACGCAGGAGATGGTGTTCGTCGGGAAGGACCGGCGATACATCGTCGCTTCCTCCAGCCGGTGGGCCGCACGCTGGCATCCAGGTCGAGAACCATGTCGGACAGGTGGGATGCCGAGCAGTCAGAATTCACGATTGGCCCGGCTAGCCTGGTCGCCAGTGCTTTGCCGGTCCTTACATTCCGCCACCCAACACCGCCGTAGCGCGGACACGCAAAGCATCCTGCGAATAGGCCTCCAGCATATCGTGTCGTGCCTGTATTCCGATCTCTCTGCGGAGCGTTTCATCGCCCGCGAGCAATAACACTTGGGTCACCGCCATCTCCGCTGAGGGCACAGTAAGCTTCAGCATGTTCTGTGCATGCTTCCCGTAATCCCGAATACCGCCGACGTCGGTCGCGATCACCGGAAGCCCGGCAAGCATCGCCTCGGCGACGACGATGCAGAACCCTTCCGTATCGGACAGATTGATGAACATGTCACGATCACAGGCCAGCTCGAACCAGCGTGCGACATATCCATGGAAATGCACGCGATCTCGAATGCCGAGCTCATCCGCCTTGCGCGAAAGCGCCTGCCGTTCCGGCCCGTCGCCGTAAAGATCGAGGCTCACCGAAACGCCGCGGTCTTGGAGCATTCGGATGGCCTCAATCAGGCGGTCAAAATTCTTTCGCGCCATAAGGCGTCCGGCTGCAGCAAGGCGCAAGGGTGTGTGAAGCGCGTAGTCGCGCTTGCGGGAGGAAGCCTCATCGGCACGAAACAGAGGCACCACATGCGACCGGCGCCTGCGGGGCAGGAAGTATGCTTGCGTCTCCTGCAGCGTATTTTCGCAATCACCCCAGATTTCGTCGACACGCCAGGACAGCGCCTTGAGCACAGGGCCATAAACGCCTTCGGCACGCCGGGAGCGGTAACGGGCGATGTGCTCGAATGAAACGCAGCGAAGCCGAGGAGCGAACATCGCAACTAGCCGTCCCAGGAGATTGGCCTGCTTGAGCGACAACACAACCATATCCGGCCGCCACTCCCGGATGAGGCGCAACATTACAAAGAACGTGCTCACGAAGGTGCGCAAGGAAGGCACTTCGCTCTGCGACGTCAGGATAAGATTGTGCTCTCCGATATTTGCGGCGATTTCATCGGCAAGAGCCTCGCGACCACGGCAACAGGCTAGAATCTTCAGCTCGTGGCCGCTGAAAAATCCTGCTTGCAGCAAGGTCAGCAGCCCATGCTCGGCGCCACCGGGATCGAATCCGTTGATGAAGTAAAGAATTCGCATGTGATAGTGAAGCGCTCCGATTCTCTTGCACCTCGTATTTACTGTCGCAACTAACGGCCCGATCTTGTGTGGAATTCTCCTGCGCTTGTGGTGAGGGCTCAGTGGTGGGGTCTGGAGACCTTTCAAGTTCTTACCCGCGTTAAGAGCGACTTGGCGACCGCGGAGAGCTCTGATTTCGCCTCCGTTATGGTCCTGTGTCGCGGTACAGAATAATCGCTACGGAAAGATTCCAGGGCTGCCGCATGAGATGCTCGAACTCTCGCCATTCCGCCAGCATCATTAAGAGCCGTCAGCAAAGTCTTTGCGCAAGGCGCGGTAGAACAATAGCTTGGCTGCACGGCGCACCTGCGGATCCATGCCCCTCGGCAGGGCGCAAAGAAAAAAGTAAACGTACACCCGCCATGACAATGGATCGTGCCACATCGCGCGAATGAGCAAGCGCGCTCCACGTTTCATTTCGCCTTGAGCCACGCAATCATTGCCCGCCTTTGCGTACAGACGCGCGTTGCGCCGACGCGCGAGGTGCGCAAGTTCCGGCCGTCCCATGGCCCATTCTCGCGTGAGGCCTTCGCCTACCGGCAGAAGCGCGTCGAGTCTGCGGGTTATGTTCGAGCCATGGCGCCGTTTATAGACGAGTGCTCCGGCCACATGTTGAAATGTCCAACGCTCGGCTGCGCGCATACAAAACTCTGTATCCTCTCCAGCCCTGAACGCCTCGTTGAATACCCCGATATCTTCGACCATCTCCCGCCGCATAACCATATTGGAAGGAACAATCGGCCCATCAAGCAGAAAATATGTCGGCAGCGTATCGCGTTGGTCCGCGCGATAGCGGCGCACGGCGACGTGTAGAGCATCGGACAGATCCGGAGCGGAAAAATCGACAAAATCGCCGTAGACAAGACCTGCCTTGCAGCCATTGCCCAAGACGGCTAATTGACGCTCAAGCTTGTCCTCGGCCCAGAAGTCATCGCCGTCGAGAATTGCAATAAGATCGCCGGCAGCATGTCTGATGGCAAGATTCCTCGCCGATGAAAGCCCGATACCCGCCGTCGTCAGGACATGTACGCGCGGCTCCCGATCGGCCAGCGACGCAATCAATTCCGTCGAGCCGTCCGTCGAGCCATCATTGACAATGATGATCTCTTTGATGTGGCTCGACGCGGTCTGATTGATCACGCTTTCCACTGCCTGCGCGATGAAGCGTTCTTCATTGTGGCATGTCATGATAACCGAAACACTCATCTCGTGTTTCCTGGCAAGGGGCTCGCGAGAAATCGAGGATGTCTCATGCCCCTGGGGTGGCTCCTCCGCGCCCTGTGCAATGATAGCCAAAGCCCGTGCCGGGTCAATTCCGGCAGGAGCGAGACAAGACTCAACGTGACGAATGCTCGTGTGCCGGAGGCTTCCGTTCCAACGTAAAGGGCGCAGGGAACAAGAAGCACGAGGGGCAGAAGCCGTGCCTGGGCCGCTCCGATCAATCCGTGGAAAAGTGCCCAGCTTAGGGCACGGCTTAATCGAAACCATGCAGCGAGCCATATGAGAACATAGAGGCTGAGCCCAATGATGCCGTTCTCGGTGAAGATGCGTTGAAACTCGCCATGTATCCCCAGCCGCAACTCGCCAGGAAGTCCGCTGAACTCCGTATCGATAATATTCTTGAATTTGTTCGTGCCCACGCCCACTAATGGATGTTCGGAGATAAGCTGTTTCGACAGAGTGAAGGCAAACGCGCGCTGGACATTGCTCGGCGTGTCACCAGGGGCATATTTCCCCGTCGCGGCCAAATGTTCGTGTTGCCCCATGCTCAACGGATTGACGATGGTCTGCAATTGCTTTTCGACATAGGCGTTGTCTACCATGATCGATAACATGAAAAGACCCACGAAGCCGGCGGCGATCGCTGGTACCATTGCAGCGACCCGTCCGCGCATCAGAAGCGCAGCGGTCAGAAAGAGATAGATCAAAAACGCCTTGCGTTCCCCGGATAGCAGGAGCAAAGGAAGTATCCCTGCCCATGCAAACCAAAGGGCGCGCCGCTTGCCCCGTTTGGCGAAGAGGAGGAGCCCCGCGAGCGCAATTGGAAGGAAGGTGAATACGAGCCTTGGGTCGGCCAAGTGCTTCCAGCCGACCGAGTAGCCATGAGCCACATGCCAGTTGATCGTATAGGCGAGAATCAGCACCATGCCGAAAAGCAAGATGTTGACGGCCTTCTGCGTCTCGAGCCATCTAGCCTCCTGTGCGATGGCGAACGCAAAGGCGCCCACGGTGGACATCTGCAACAGCTCGCGCAGGCCGTTCTCTGCGTCCACGCTGAAGGCCGAGACCATGTGCCAGCCCAAGAAGGGCAGGAGCAGTAGAAAACCGGCTGAAAAAGCCAAATTTCGCCAACGCCCCGTCGCCAGGCCAATGATGAGCGCCAGCAATACGATCACCTCGAACGGACGCAGCAATACAAGACCCGTCTCGAGCCTGATTGGCAGGAAGAGGCTCAGTATCGCGAATGTGAGGAGATAACGCATCACAGCCCCCTCGCGGCGAGATATTCTTTTAGCATGTTCTCTTTCCCGGATACAGAACTTGTTGGATGTATCAATGCCAGCCGCGGAGAAACACTTCACCCTGCTCCAGCCGACGACCCCATCGTTCCGCCCGCTGTGGCAATCGCATATCGAAGAGGTTTCCGCCTGTTGGGAAAGCTCACCCTCCTCGGCTGCGGGGAGGCTTACTGGTGGCAGAACTCATCAGCAGTCCGACGAGAGTGGTGCCGCATCCCGACGGCGTGCGGTCGATGCGGCCTAGCCGACGGTCTCGCTCTCCGGTGTCCAGGCTTCTGGCTGGTTGAGCACAGAGACCGCGCGAACATGGCAGCGAATCTTATGCCCGGTATCCCGCGAACTGAGCTCATAGCTTGTGCCGGTTTCGTCCACGATCGGAACGCCGTCACGATACCATAGACACTCTATTTGCGACGCAATCACGTTCGATACGACAGTCAGCTCTTGGATTGGTGAAGCCTCGCCCGAGAAGACCGGCAATGCGCTGAATTTTGGCGGGACATCGAGGGATGGGTCCGCGCAGGACTCAGTGGACTCCATTCAGTCCGCACAAACCATTGGAGAAAAGCAAGGGACATATCCGTGGCTGTGGTTCCAATCTCACCTCAGATACGATCGCTCGTGCTCATCGCCCGGAAGCACATAAAAGCCTGAGAGTTTAGGGCCGGGCCCAAGACCGGAAATGGAGAATATCCGATCGAGATCGGGGCGAAGCGGCAGGCGAGTCTCTGTCGAAGCACCCTGTAGTCAAACCCCTTGTGATCGAGATAGGCGCCGGACTTGCTCCGTGGGACCTGTTGCCAGAGAATTGCCGCACGGAATAGCTCCCAGGCGCTGTATCGCCATCGCGATTTGTTTATAAAAACTGCGTTGGGGTACTTGAGCAAGAGAATAGGCCCCACCATGATGGGCACGGAGATGATCAGAACGCCACCAACCCGCAGAGAGCGCTCACAGAACGAGATGAACTCCTCTAATACGTGGTCGTCGACATGCTCGAGGGTTTCAAAGGCCAGCACCGCGTCTAGTACCTCATCAGGTATCTCTCCCAGGCTCCCTACCGGCGTGAACAATGGGGCTTTTGGCGTCACATAGGGATCATAGCCGTAAAGCGGTCCTGTCCAGCCCCCGCCGGCCAGCGTGTTAAGAAAGTCGCCATTGTTGGATCCGTAGTCGAGGATAGCGCTGCTTGGAGAGAGATGTTGATTCACAAGTCGGATACCCCCTTCATGCCGGCTTCTCTGCGCAAACCGTGCAGCCGGGTTGGGGCTATTCACCGTCAAGCGGTCATAGGCGGACGGACTCATATGTTTCTCCCGGGGCGAAAAGGAACTAAGAGGAGACCCTGCCGCCTGTCCTTTTTGCACGGGCAGATAATGCCATATTCAAGCCGCGAAAGCTCATTGCACGATTACCTCTCTACGACGTCCGCTTCGGCTGTCCAGGCTTCCGGCTGATCAAGCAAAGAGAGCGCACGCACTTGGCATCGGATCCTGTGCCCAGCATCCCTTGCATTGAGCTTGTATGTTGCAGCAGTTTCGCCGATGATGGGAACTCCGTCACGATACCAAAGGTACTCCAGATGCGACGCTGGCACATTCGGCTGTACGCTCAGCGTGCTTCCGATTGAGGCAGAACTGGAAAGCTCTGGCAATCGCGCGAAGCCTGCAGGCACCTCCGCAAGGTCCGACTCCTTCTGGCGGACCCGAATATAGTCTATGGCCATGTCGTAAGTTTCGGATGGATCCGGCAAGACTCCGCCCCTGCCGGATCGAATGCCCAAATCGACCATGATGTATTTTTGCGCGGCAAGCTCCGGCGTCGTCGGGCAACGTGCCACTTCATAGCCATCAATCACGAAGTATGTGTAATTATCTTCGATCTGGGCGTACCACGTATGAAACTCGCCGTCATATATGTCTATCGCGTTGGGGAAGCCGTTTGACTGGTCGATCGGGTAGCCGGCGATCTTCCTGCGCACGTCAGCGGCGGCGATTTGGGGATCGAGATAGGCAAGCGCCGGCTTATGCACATGCTGGCTGATATTGATCCACGTTCCGTCCGTCCCCCCATATTCCCAAAAGTCAGTTTCCAGACGATTCCGCGTCCGCCAAAACAGGTGCTCCTTGCCATAGGCCCAGAAGGCAGGAAAGAAGTCCGGGCGCGGCGCGGAAAGCTTGGGGAACTTGGCGCGGATCTCGAATATTCCTTTTCCCCACCACCGACCTTGGCCGTTGTTGTTGACCGAAGAAAACGCTCCGGTCCTCCAAACCTTGTTGTGGACGAGACGGAGCGACAGCGTGTGGCTCTCGGCATCGTGAATGTATGAAGACGGCGTCCCGGAAATCCGCTGTGCCTTCGCATCCCCGCCGATATTGGTGAGATGCGTCGGCGCGAACCAGCCGCTGCTCTGTGAGCCTGTCAGATCGTCGACAATGGTGTTGGTCTCGAAATCGTCGAAGAACACCGTCGTATAGCCGCTGATATTGGGCGCCGCCTGACCGCGATGGGCTTGGTTCGTCCTTGTATCAACCGCCGCCCAACTTGCCCAAGCCTGCGAATCGAAGGCATAGCGCGCGGGATTGTCGCTGGCATCCACCGCCGAAGGCGGTCTCTTTCTATAGGGATGATCGTCTGGCAGGTCGGCTTGCCTGCCGGCGCGCCACATGGCCCAACCCACGAGCTTGTCGATCTGCGCATCATTGAGTTCGCTTTGCCCGATGATGACGCAATCGATCGCGACATCGGCCCTCATCGGCTTGTTCACATCGC
This sequence comes from Mesorhizobium sp. WSM4810, assembly GCF_055811235.1. Classification (NCBI taxonomy): domain Bacteria; kingdom Pseudomonadati; phylum Pseudomonadota; class Alphaproteobacteria; order Hyphomicrobiales; family Phyllobacteriaceae; genus Mesorhizobium; species Mesorhizobium sp. WSM4810. The sequence continues at coordinate 80,643 of NZ_JBVVQV010000013.1, forward strand.
CCATGAAGCTCTGCGATTTCATCAGGTTGGGTTTCAATGCATGGATCGCCTGGCCGGCCGTCTTGACCCCATTCACCACAGCCTGCATCACGAATCCGCGGCGGTACCCGACCATGACATTCCAGTCGTTAAAGTCGGTCGAGTACTGTCCTTCCTCGCTCTTGAGCTTGCCGTCATGGAGCCGCGAAACGAATCTGCCGGCCGGGGGCTTGAAACAGACCTGGGGCTGGCGATGCACCGGGCCGCCCTCCGCGCCATTGACGCAAAGAACGGAAACGTTATCCGCACCGGTGTTGTTCACCGAATGGCACCGGGCGATCACGAGCCACCACCGGTGGAGATAGGGGGCATCCTTATCGACTGGCCAGGTCAACGCCTGTTTCGTGCCCTTCTTGAAGAGGACGCCGCCGTCATTCGGAAGCTTTGTTGGGCGCAGGGAGGGCTCGGCTTGCACCGCAGCCACCGGCTTCACGCCGCCGGATTGCCACGAGGAGATTTCGCCTTCGGCCAGATCCTCCTGATACCAGGATTTCACAATCATTTCCGGGAACAGACCAGGACGCCAGGAGTCAGCTTCCGGCTGCGAGCCTTGCGCCGGGCCGGCGGCGCGAGCATCCCGTCCTGAGCGACCGGATGCCGTCAGCACAAGGGCGGCGCATGCGGCCAGCGCCAGATCCCGGCGAGAAATGCGGTTGGTCATTATCGTGTGCCTTACCTATCTCACATCGCGCCAATATCCGCTGGTTTCGAGCTAAGGCTGCACCACGGCGCCCGTTACCGATTATTGCGCTTCTCCTCGCAAAAACAATTCGCCGCTTTAGTCTGGCTTTTCAATGACGCCCTGCGGCGCGCCGAAGGGCAACAGAATCTTTCGAAACGGAGTGGTCTGCGAGCATCGAGATACTATGGAACGAGCCGTTATCGTCATTCGTTCGGTCGAGGGGGCTCGAACATACCGGTCAACATGATCGCTGCCTCTCTCTCGAAATAAGATGGCCGCAGACAAGTTCTGGCAATTCTGCTACAAGGAGCTTAGCTTGTTCCGAAGGTCTATCCGCGCGCCGGAACCCACTTGGTCAGGTTGTCTCCCGCGAGTTCAATGTGATGAACTTCGCCCGTCCTAGTACCTCCTTTCAGAAATCGGATTTCCCATGCGTTTTCGTGTGGTACGAGTAGCGCTTGCAGTGCTGTCCGGCACGCGGCGATGAAGCGGGCGCGCTCCTGACGATGGTCGACAACCAAAAACACGCGCGCTACGGGTACAGTGACACGAGCCTTTACGACGCGAGGGTTAGGAAATACTATCGCCCAGTACACTCAGACAGGTCAATAGCGCACCGAACCGCAATCCCTGGACCCCAGAATGGATCGAGCCATTGTCATAAATTCCTTCGGCCGCGGCGGGTCGAACATTCTGGCGAATATGATCGGCTCTTCGCCCGGCGTCCTCATGACCTTCGATGAGTTTTGGCAGTTCTACTACAACGGCGGCTGGAATCTTCCCCCAAAGGTCTATCGGCGTCTGGGAGTCCGGGCGGGCAAGCTGGCCTCCAGATCAGTGTTCTACGCGAAGCGATTTCAGAAGCGTCTGGAAAGAAGCATCCAAGCGTCGATCGCCGCTGACTACCAGCTGCGGAAGGAAAGGGGGCTCGATCTCGCGCTCGCGCGCCACGTCCTCTTCAAGGTGACTGAGTACGACATCTTCCTGAACTCTGAAATCGAGAAGCAGTTCGAAGAGACGATCTTCGTCGGGCTGGTGAGGAACGGCTACGGCCTTTGCGATTCATGGAACCGCCGAGGGGTGCCGGCCATGATGGCGGGTCGAGTCTACAGCCACATTGCCGGCAAGATGCTTGAGGAACAGGCTGCCAGAGACAACTACTTGCTTGTCAGGTTCGAGGATATGGTTGCCCATCCTCTCCGCTTTCTGGATCGCCTGTACGGGCGCCTGGCGCTGCCGCGGCCCCGTGAGGACGCCTATATTCACAAGCCAAAGAGCTATGGGCCCGGTCAGGAGGCCGCCGCGTCTGCAAGTCGCACCATGCGCATAGTGGACAAAAGCTACTGGGCGTCACTCCTGGCTGAGAACATTAATGCTGCTGCGATCGAGCGATTGACGAGCGACGACCTGAAGGACTTCAACAGGTACGGCTCCGGCGTCATGGAGTCCTTGTACGAGGTTCGGTGGAGCAGCCCGGGCCCCTGAATTCGCAGAGGGTGGAGCAAACGACGAGGCGAACGGTGCTAACGATGCGGGCCTGTGGCGACAGGCCCTCGCACACTGTAACTAGCGGATGGGGAATGCTCGCCGATGCGTCCGAATGAAGCCAAGCACGTTCAGACGATCTTGGCTTCGCTTCCGAGCGAAGCAATAAATCCCTGCCTGAATATCGGCTCCTCGACCGCCCACTTCCGGACGGTGGAACAGCCCCACGTCGACCTACTCGTGTTTCGGCCGCTTCGCGAGCGCGGGGTACGTGTCCTCAATATCGATATGAAGGAAGAGGAGGGAGTGGACTTGATTGGAGATGTACTGGATCTGGCCTTCCAGGAGCAACTGAGGGCGCTCCATCCCAGGCTCGTCATGTGCTGCAACCTACTCGAGCATCTGGTTGATCCGGGCGCATTTGCCGATGCCTGCGCCAGTATCGTGGAGCCTGAGGGTCTCCTGCTGGTCACCGGCCCGTACAGCTACCCCTATCACCTCGACCCCATCGATACGCTCTACCGGCCAGCCCCCGACGAAATCCGTCGCCTCTTTCCTGATTTCACCTGCCTGCAAGAGGCCGTCGTTTCGGACAGCACCTATCTGGACGATCTTCTGAGCCAGCATACATTACCGGAGCTGATCCGGCTGCTTACCCGGCATGTTCTAAGTTTTCCGTATCTCCTTCTTGCGGACTTTGAGCGTTTCAAGGCTCGCTATCATAGATACTTCTGGCTCTTTCGACCCTATTCGTCGACCGTGGTCTTACTGCGTCGCCCCGCTTACGGTTGATTTAGTATATGATTGCTATCACCACGTAGAAGACTCCTTCAATCTTAGAGGACGAAGATCGATGTTGAATATACAACGCGCTTGAATTCGGGATGACCACATCGGCAAAGTACTATAACAAGAAGAATGCCAACGGAAAAGCTTATATCGCCAGCGCGACTCAGACCCGTGACAAACCAGAGCTGCAACTCGCCTACATTGCATTAAGATGAATATTGTTCTCATTACAGAACCGACCTGCGCCCGACTGCGCGATGTCATCGGTAAAAAGCCTCCCGATCCCGCGAACGAAGCTATTCGGAAAGACTTCTGCTAGTCACTGCGTGACCGCCTCAAAGGTGTTTTCTAACTTGGTTTTTCCTGTCACACAGGATTGGAAACGACCGTGCGCAACGCCTTAAGTAGGCATGTGATCGGCGAGGAAACCTTGCAGGGGCTCGAGGTGATCCCGGCGCAGTACCGGGCGATGGTGACGCGCCGTCCCAAATATGCCTGCCGAGCCTGCGAGCAGGTGGTGGTGCAAATTCGCGCATCTCAGAGTCACATCGAGAAGCTGAGAGGAAGATCTTTGTATTCGCACGGTGAGGGCGCCTTGTCATCGCCGAGCGCTGAGTTTAGAGAACGCAAAGTGAGCATGCTGGGCGGCTGGAGGTCGAGACTGGATGCCGTCGCCGTTGGTCGATTGGAGCGAAGCTGCGGATTGTATCGGAGAGCCCGCATCGCGTCGCTGATCGAAACCTGGAAATTGGAAGGCGGCGATCCACGAGCCTACCTCGCCGACGTACTCACCAAGTTCGTCAACCTCTGGCCACCTCGAGTCTCGACGAGCTAATGCCCTGGGGGCGCCCGAGAACTCAAGCAATAAACTCGCGGGCTGACACCAGCTCCGATCCAACTACAAGACGCCGGCGCCGAGGCAAAAGAGCGCTCACTCAGGTCTTCTCGCCGATCACCTGCATAGGTGCCCGACAACAGGTGGACACGCGCCCAACCTATGCAAGCGCAAGGAACGGTGCGTACGCCACTTCTATCCTTCTCAGCTGTTGGGAAATTGCGTTTGCACCAGCCGACGAAATCGAAGATCGCTCCTCCGATAGACACCGTGCTAGCTTGGCAAGGACCCGATCAGACCAACCAGCCTGCTGCAATCTTTCAGTTTCGAGCGGATAATCAAATTGGCGAAAGATCGCTGATACTTTGAAGACCGACGGTTCGATGCTAACGACCGGGACACCCTCGCAAAGCGCCAAAATCGAAGCATGCAGGCGGCTGCTGATGACGGCATCGCATTTTCGGTATATGGACCGAAGCTGCTGATTTCGAGGCTGGTAGTTGATGACCGTGGATTTATCGATCATCCGACTCAAGCGTCTGGCGAAAGCCAAATCGCGATGGATTGCATTCGACACAAGAACGATGGGACGCCCGACCTTATTCAGACCTTCTGCCAGACGCGCCCATTCATCCACGCCCTGCATAGCCACCAAGCCATTAACTGCAAGCCCGATCGCCCCGCGGGGTATGGCGCTTGCAGCCTCCGGCACCGATATCTGTGAGGCCAGAAACACCATATCCGGTGCCTCATGAATAATCGAATTGCGCACGCCAAGATCTATCGCAACTTCAACCGATTTTGCGTCGCGCACGCTCAAATAGCACAGGTTCTTGTATACGTGAGCAATCAAGGCACCGAGAGCATTGTTCCCGATCTCGGGGTTGTGGTTGATTGCGACAGTCTTCTTTCCGCTTAACTGAGCGATTCGAAGCAACAGAAGCAACCGCATCACTTGATGAGGATCGCCGGTTGGACAAATTTCCCCTGCGGGATTCCAAACGACTAAATCAGAAGTACAACAAGCTGTCACAGCGGTTACAGGAACTGATCTCTCGATTAGTCCCATGCCGGCCAATTTCCTACGCAATGCCAGCTTATGCTTTACTCTTCGGAAGGGACCACGAAGCTCCTTTCCCGTCTCGTCAAGCTTGACCAAATTTAACTCAGCTTTCGCTGGCAAAGGCGCGTCCTCCCTGCGAAATCGCAATGTCAGCGCGTGAGCTAGTGCGTCAAACTCCTTGATCGAACCTCCACCGATGCCCCTCAGATCAAATTGTTCGAAAAAGCGTGGGTAACGATCAATAGCTCGAACATCCGCAGCAGGAAAACGGGATGTTACGTACCGTATGAACTCTGTAGAGATTCCCTCATTGCCCGCATTTTGCGTATGAAGACGCGTTATAAGAAAAACACGAGGTCTCATATTAGTCCCGATCACATGTAATAACGAGCCAACTGGCGAAAAGCAAACCTTAGCGACGGAAGCGTTCGAACTCCTTCTACATCAAACCACACCAAAGTTTTCTCTGGCAAGAAGTAGAGTAGCGCGAGCACTGAGTTCACAACAGCAAGAGCGCTGATTGCGACAATGACAATGCTCGACTGCCCAACAAGCATAGCCTTTGTACCTACGCCGATGGCAACAACCACCACGGCGAGAGACATTGGCATAACGTGAGCCCTAAGAATAGCACCGATACTCATTTCCATAACTCTGGAGACGAGTCGGACGGTGATCACAAAAGCAGCGCCGAAAGCCAGTAGCACCACCGTGCAAATGCTGGCGAGGCCATGATCGGAAGTCGTCAGGATGCCGAGTGCGAGTATAGCAACGACAGCGCAGTTATTCTTGATGATGAGATAGGGCTGCCCCAGCGCCTGAAGGACTGCGTAACTAACCCTGTTACCAAGTCGAAAATATAGGCTGGTCGCAAGAAGGGCAAAGGGCAAGACGGCCTCGTCCCATCGTGTACCAAGCATAATGTCGACAAGCTCTTGCGCGAAAACGATAGAAAATGCACTGGTCGGGATGGTGGCCAGAGCCGTTAAAGATAGGCCCTTCAAGTATCCGCTGCGCAGGCGTTCTCGGTCATTCTGAAGCTGAGCCATGGCAGGAAATGCAACAATTCGGACGATGCCGTTGAAGAGATGCCCTGCATTCTCGCTGAGGAAAGCCGCGCGCGTGAAAAGACCGAGCGCCTCGGCGCCCATGAGCCGTGCGATAAGAAACTTGGGGGTATTGTTCACCAGGTATCCGAAGGGCTGCGTGAGCGAGAACCCAAGGCTCATCGGCCACAATTCGCGAAACGCTCGAGCTGAAAAGCCGGGCAGCACGAGAAGCTTGCGAGCAGCAACTCCGAAGGCAAGCGCACCAACAGACACTTCTGCAATCTGCATGGCGACGAGCGACCAATAGCCGAATCCGGCGAACGCCATGGGAACAGCAACGACGAAGCCCGCTACGGAGAAGCTGAAGAGCGGGCGGAGAGAAACCGCCCTTATCCTCATGTTGCGCACAAGGAGCGCCTCGCAGATCAAGTTGAAGGCACCCAGCGGGGTCGTGAATGCGAGCAGTTTCACGACATCGGTTAGAGCTTCGATACGCATCAACGCTGCGACAAACGGCGCTGCGAGCCACAAGGCGGCACCGATCACGCAAGATAGAGTAAGAGAGACACCGAGCGCAGTTGCTATGTGATCTCGCTCGACGACCTTGCGCTGGATGAGCGCCTGGGCCAGGCCCAAACCATAGAGCATCGCCGCAAGCTCCACGGCGATGAGTGCGCCGCCGACGACGCCGTAATCCCGCGGCGAAAGCAGCCGCGCCAATATCGCAACCGAAATGAATTTCAGTCCCAGGCGCGCGATCGAGGTTACGCCGGACCAAGCAGCGCCCTTCAGCATGCGCTCTGTCAGTTTGCGCGGTTTAGTTGTCGAGTTGCTGTCCTCAGTGTTTGCCATGCACGATACGCCGTTTGGGTCACCGGTAGCGTCTCCGCCGTCGTTTGCTGATTCAGCCATGAATATAATCCTGTTGGCGCCATCGATGACCCTGCCATTCCAGCTTGATGAAGGTTGTCGCCAATACATCCCCCTTCCGTACGAAGAGCCTCTGCTTGACTGCATTTCTGCCGGGAGCCGCCTCGACCAACTCGCCACCGGCAGCATTCAAGCGACGCCGCACTAGGACGGAGTAAACCGCCCTTTCTGCTTTCCGTCCACTGGCCAAATATGAGCGTCTGTGCATTAGATCCTCGCCTGGCAAAAGCAGCTACCAGACGAATCTCCTCTTTGTACCGAGCATGTTACTCTCAGACGTCACATGCTGCCGCATGAGAGTGGAGTATAGCTCCATTTGGAGCAGGGCGACGCTCTCCATGCTGAACCGCGCGGCGATTGTCTGTACTGCGTGCTGCGCCATCTCATAGCGCTCGGCTTCCGATAGGCCGAGCGCGCGACGAAGAAGCCCGGAAAACTCGGCATGCGAGCGGGCCAGAAAGCCGCTGCGCTCATGTTCCACAATGTCGGACGCACCGCTGACATCGGTGATGATTGGGACCACGCCGCAGCTCATGGCCTCGAGCAGGGCGTTTGACATGCCTTCCGACGCCGAGGTGGAAAGATAGAAATCAGCCTCCCACAGAAAGGGAAACACATCTTCGACCGCCCCGGCGAATGTGACCTTGCCGGACAGGCCCAACCGGGCCGCCTGTTCCTCGAGCGCGGCGCGGCACTGGCCATCGCCCAGGATGGTGAGTTGCGCCTTTGCGTCGGCGGGAAGTGCCGCGAACGCATCGATCATGTGCTCGACGCATTTTTCCGGATCGAGACGGCCAAGGCAGATAAAGCGTTGGCTGCCATCGGCGCTCGGCTCGCGGCGCGGCTTGCGGGGCAGATCGATCCCATTCGGAATCATATGAATGCGATCCGCGCCGATGCCATGTCTCTTCAGATCACCAGCGATTTGGCGGCTATTGGCGATGAAGGCCGTGACGCGACGTTTAATCGAGGCGGACGCCCAGCGACCGATGATCTTCTTTTCACGCACAACGTCGAGATCGAAACACCGTCCGCCCCGGGCCAATTTTGCGAGAACCGGTTTGCGCAGGAGGGCTCCTGCCAATGCCGCCGGAACAGCGTGAAGTCGGGCATGGATGATATGTACGACATCGAATTCGTCGCGACGGCGCAGCATCCAGATCAAAACCTGGACACACCACGACAGGAACGACAGCATATGCCGCCCGCCCAAATACGGAGCCGCGCGCAAACGAAGGCGATGGATAGGCACCCCGTCGATGGCGGACCGTTTCGGGGTCGAGTGCCACAGTCTGGGTGCCAGAATGGTTGCGGAAACGCCGCTTTCAACCAGCGCCCGAGCAAATCGCCGCGCCTGTTGTTCGCCGCCGCCATATGACTCAGGAAAATAGGTTGGAAGCACGAGCAGAACACGTATGCTGGGAAGAGCTTCGGCTCGCGGGGTCTTCATCGGATAAGCGGAGGGGATTTTTGCTGCAATCATATCAGTCCGCCGGATAGCGTTCCTGGAGCCAAGGCGGCCACCAAGATTACAACCCCGTCCCATGCGCAAAAAAGAAGATGCCTCTTTGGCATCTCACTGCCTTTCAGCGCATCGATCCCCTTGTCGTCCAGATCGACGCACTCCACCTCATCCCCGAAATCGGCAAAGTTTGCACCGCTAATCAATCCGGCAAGCTGCCCGATCACCGTCAAACACATAGGCTGCACCCGTTCATCGCGGAAGAGCCACATTTCGGACAGGAGGTGTTGTTGATACTCCCGTGCTTGCCCGATGATGGTTAAGAGCCGCGCGGTAAATGGCATCGGTCCGCTTGCCCATCAGCTTGACGTCCCAGTTCGAAAGATCCGTCGCCGCGGCACTTTGGGCGAGGCAGGCCAGTCTTGCACGATCCTCCAGGAGGGCGGCAATGGCGTCGGCCATCGCTGCCAAATCATCCGCGGGTGTAATCACACCGTTGATACCAGGGCGGAGCACTTCGCGAAGACCTGGCAGATCGCAAGCGACGCAGGGCTTGCCACCGGCGAGATATTGCATGACCACGCGGGGCAATCCCTCCCGCATGGAACAGAGCAGGCAGAGATCCGCGAGCGCGATCAGCCGCTCGGGGTCGTCCCGATAACCGGTAAAGACCACTTGTCGCTCGAGCCCAAGCCGCCTAGCCTGCGATTCCACGGTCGAGCGAAGCGGCCCGTCGCCCGCGAGCACAAGCACCGCGTCGGGTAACCGGACGGCGACTTTGTTGAAAGCGTCCAGAAATTCCGCGTGTCGCTTGCGTGGCTCGAAAGCCGCGATCATCAAGAGCACGGACGGGCGCGGCGCGTCCGGGGTCAAGCGCAACAAATCGCGCCAACCGTCGGGCGGACCGGCGTTGCGAAAACGATCGAGATCGAATCCGGAATGGACGACATAATGTTTGTCTGGATGTCCCACTCCCGCGCTCAAGCATAAGTCGCGGATGCCCTCGCTCACACTGATGAACGCACTGGTGACTGGCGCTGCCAGCTTTTCCAAGGCGAGATAAGCAAACCGCTCGGCGACGCCGACATTGACAAAAGGCACGATATGCACGCCATGAACGATCGCTGGAACTCCCGCCGCCCATGCGGCGAGCCGCCCGAGAATGCCTGCCTTGCTGGTGTGCGTATGCACGATGTCGGCATGCAAGGCGCGGAACGTCCGCGTAAGCGCCAACAATGCCTTCACGTCGGAGACAGGCGAAATGGATCGGGTCAAGCCCGGGACCCCAATGAGTTCCACCCGCGGGTCCACTTTAGCTCTGATTTCCGGCTGGACCGTCTCGCCATGTAGCAGGGCAACATCATGCCCCCCTTGCGCGGCCCAATTGCAGGAATGGACAGTATTCTCATCAGCACCGCCATTGATGAGACGGGTGATGACATGAGCGATACGCAGTCGACGCCCCAAGTCAATCTTGCCTTCCGCGTCCTGTACTTTCATATCGCTGCACCGATCGCGCTGAATTTATCCGTTGGGTGCGTTCCCATGCCCAGCCGCGCTTTTGGTCCATGCTCCCCGATATCGGTGCTACTGCATTGGAGTAACATGCCACGCCTCGGTGGGTGCATGCCGTGAGATGAACCCCGAATCCTAAGTGTCCTTCTTGGGCCATGACACATGCAGTCCGTAAGGAGGGTTATTCCAACGGCTTCCAGTCGATCAGATCTAACTTGTTGGATGTAAACGTCTCAGAGAACTGCCGCTGTTACCCCGGGCACAGCGGAGTGATTATTTTGTGGTATACCTTGTACCAATACTTCTGCCTTATCGCGTTTTACGAAATCGGATCGGAACCGGACTCGTTAAAAAGTAGTGGAGGCAACGCTTTAAGGGACCAGGCGCTTTACCCGTCAGGGGACAGGAGCTATGGGAGGGGCCGGATCCGCAGCTTGCGGATTTTCGCGTGCTCCACGTTACTTATTATCGATGTGCGGCGGCAGCTGGTTGAGACGCGCGAGCGGGCAGTCGATCAAGACATTGTCCCTTCCCCGAGAGGCTAACTTGGTTCGATCGCTCTGCAAGCGCCAGCGGAGACTTACTCCTCGGTTACAAACGAGACCACTCATCAATCGGCCTGCGCGGCGACCTGGCAAATCTGATGGCAGTACCTGCCATAGGGCCGAGGGCGACGCATGCAATCAATCTCTCGCCTGCTCGAATTCGACCTACGTCACGAATTTCCCGTTCAACTCGACCATCGACCGCAAGATTGAGTGGGCAAGCCACGAGCCGAAGTGCCTCCGCGGCCAACAGGAATGCATTAGGAACAGCGCACCATCGACATAAATCTGGTTTCGTTGATTGCTTCCTCGCCAGGCCCTTGTGTCTGACGTGACAATGGCCAGGTTTGATATGGACTGTGAAAAGCCTCGCGCCCCGCCCTGCAGGGCGACATGTATTTAACGACCTTCCGACACCGAGGTCGAACGATAGAATTCAGCCTCCCACAGGAATGGAAAGACATTTTCGACCGCGCCAGCGAAAGTGACCCTGCTGGAAAGGCCCGACCGGGCGAGAGTGGCGCGGCATTGGCCATCGCCCAGGATGGTGAGTTGCGCCTCTGCCTCGGCGGGAAGTGCCGCGAACTCGTCGACCATGTGCTCGAGCGTTCCGGATTAAGATGGCCAACGCAAATAGAGCGTCGGCTGCCATCGGCGTTCGGCTCGCGGCGCGGATCGATCCCATTCGGAATCGGCTTCCAATCGGTCAGATTTAGCTTGTTGGATTTAAGCGTCTTAGAGACGGGTCGCTGTTACCCCGGGCACAGCGGAGCGATTTTTCTCTGATATACTTACGTACTTCTGCGTTTGCGCGGAACCGGACTCGTTCAAAGAAGTCAAGGCAACGCTCTAAGGACCGGGCGCTTTACCCGTCAGTGATGGGAGCCATGGGAGGGGACCAGCAGCTTGCGGATCTTTCGCGTGCCCAGAAGCTACTTCTTGTCGATGTCCGCTGGCAGCTGGTTGCGGCGCGCGAGCGTGCATTCGATCAAGACATTGTCTCTTCCCTGGTCGGCGGATCCTACGGGGACTGAGTCGAGAAGCATCCTGGCTTGGTTCGCCATAGCCGGCGAGATGGCCCTCTTCATCGCGCTGGTCTATCTCCTCAGGCTCGAGACTACTGCGCTTGTCCGCGTCCTGCTCGTTGCCCTCGCCGGCTGGTGCGTGCACTACTTCCTGCCACAGCGTTACCGGCTGCCGTTTTTCGTGCTGCTCTCGTTCGCGGCTATCGCCGCAGTTTTCGCGAACCTTGGGCCCAACTGGCACCACTGGAGATTTGAGGGCCTCATCGATGCCGCCTGGATCGTCGCCATTGGGCTCGTACTGATCGGAATTGTCCACCTACCGATCACTTTTGGATGGAGAGTGCTGGCGCTGGTTGGCGCCGGCTGCGGGCTCGCCGCCGCACGAATGGACTGGATTGCGATCCCGTGGACGCGCGCCGTCTGGCCCGTGCTCGCTTCAATGTTCATGTTCCGTCTCATTGTCTATGCGTACGAAATGCGGCGTGACCAGAGGATGGCGACGGTTTCGGAACGTCTCGCCTATTTTTTCATGTTGCCGAACGTGTGCTTCCCGCTCTTTCCGGTCGTAGATTTTAGAACTTTCCGTAGCAGCTACTACAATGCTGACCGGCATTATATCTATCAAACAGGTGTTGAGTGGATGTTTCGCGGCGCTATCCATTTAATATGCTACCGTATCGTGTACCAGCGGTTTGTGATCGATGCTGCGGATGTACACAATCAGATTGAGCTTTTGCAATTTATCATATGGCCATTTTTACTTTATCTGAAGGTTTCAGGAACTTTTCACATAATCACCGGGATTTTGCATTTATTTGGATTCAACCTTCCAGAAACCCACAATTTGTACTTTCTTTCCTCAAGTTTCACAGATTTCTGGCGTAGAATAAATATATACTGGAAGGATTTCATAATGAAAATTGTGTACTATCCATTGTATTTTCGTTTTCGACGCTGGGGAGAGAGCGTAGCGCTGGTCAGCGCGACCCTCCTCGCGTTCCTCGCGACTTGGCTGCTGCACAACTATCAGTGGTTCTGGTTACGTGGCACCTGGGTATTCACCTGGAACGACTTCCTCTTCTGGATGATCCTGGCCGTGCTTGTGACGATCAACGCCCACTATGAAATGCGGCACGGTCGCACGCGGCGCCTGCGTGGCGGGGCATTAAGCTGGAACGGTGCGCTGCAAACTGCTGGCCGGACCATCGGCGTGTTCGTCGTCATCTCGCTCCTTTGGTCGTTTTGGAGCGCGAGCTCGGTCCCGCAATGGTTCTCGGTCTTCGAAACCGTGGGTGTGGAAGGCCCTGGCAAAACAACGCCCGCCATCGTGCTGCTCACGATAGCAGCTATCATTGGCATTCCTGCCCTTGCGCTCGCGCGGGGCGCCGCCGACCGCCAATACAGTTTTCGGCGGTCGGTTGCGTCGGTCGGTGTCTGCGGGTTGATCGCGGTTTGCATCTCGCTCCCCGGGTTTCGCGATCGCCTCGGCGAGACTGTGAGTACCGCAATGGCCGACATTAGAGCGCCGAACCTCAATAGCCGCGACAACGAGAACCTGGAGCGCGGCTACTACGAGAATCTCGTCAATGTCAGCGCTTTTAACCCAGAACTGTGGATTGTCTACGGCCAACGACGAGACGAGCGATGGGTCAATTTACACAAGACGCCGCTGATTGAGTTTACGGGTGCGCTTCCTTCGATCTATCTGCGTCCACTCTCCCAAGCAGAATATAGGGGACACCGGGTCCACATCAACCGCTGGGGCATGCGAGACCAGGACTACGAAAAGCTTCCTTCTCCCGGCACCCTGCGAATTGCAGTCGTCGGCGCTTCGATCATCTTCGGCGCGGGCGTCGCAGATGACGAGACCTTCGAAGGCTTGTTGGAGCAGCGGATGAATGAGCAGGCGGCCGACAGCGGGTATCCACACTACGACGTGCTGAACTTTGGCGTTGGGGCTTATACTTCTGTGGACATGCTAGCCATCATCGAGGACCGGGTGATTGCATTCAAACCAAACTACATCTTTTACTTCGAGCACAGCGCGCTTATTACGCGAATGCTAGACCACCTCATCATAGCAATGCAGAATGGCTCCGCATATCGCTACGACTTCGTGCGCGACATTGTACGCGAGAGCGGGATAGATCACAGGGCCGACCCCGAGGTGCTCAAAAGAAAGCTCACGCCCTACGGAGAGAGACTTCTGCGTGCGATCTATTCTCGAATCGTGGAAACTGCGAAGCGAGAAGGTGTCGGGGCCTTTTGGATATATCTGCCCAGGGTAGACGAGAGGACCAGTCCCGAGGTGGAGAGGCGCCTCGCTGCCGAGGCTGGATTCGACGTTCTCGATCTTTCCGATGTGTATGACGGGTACGACTGGCGGACCCTTCTTGTAGCACCTTGGGATGATCACCCAAACGCCGCCGGCCATCGGCTTATCGCCGACAAGCTTTACGAGGTGCTGCGGCAACACCGGGATCTAATTCCCCTGAACCTTGCGGCTGCTCCACGAAAGGAGGGACAATGAACACGATCCAGATCAGGACGATGACCAGGGATTTCATATTGAAGGAGTTCCTGCCCGGTGAAAGGCCGGAGAATCTGACGGATTCAACGGAGCTTATAACTGGCGGCATTCTCGACTCGCTTGCGACGCTTAAGCTCGTTACGTACCTGGAAAAGTCCTGCGGCATCGAAATCGCCCCCGACGAACTCGTGCCGGAGAACCTGAACTCCATCGCCCATATTGCCAATTTCGTGCAATCGAAGCAGGCGTGCACGTAGAGCCCGTCATGCCGGTCGCTATCTTGCACGAGTACCTGGAACAGAGCGCGAGGCGGTATCCCGGGACGTGCGCCGCAGTCGAGGCGAGCTCCGGACGACAGATCACCTACGGCGAGCTCGACGCGCTGTCGGACCAAGTCCGCGACCATCTGCGTCGGATCGGCGTCCGGCTGGGGGACCGCGTCGGCATTTGCCTTCCAAAATCGATCGCCTCGCTCGCTGTTCTGTTCGGCATCTTAAAGGTGGGCGCGGCCTATGTGCCCGTCGACACTCTGGCACCGCCCGCGCGTAACGCGTTCATATTTAACGACTGCGGCGTGCGCGCGATTTTCGTGGAGGCGTCCCGAGCCGAAACTTTGCGCTGTGAGTTGGCGCGCTTGGCTGCGGAACCTTGTCTCTTGCCGCTCGACTGGTCCGACGGTGCCTCGCCGCTCGCGGCGTACCAGGCTGGCGTAGAGGCCGGCGACTTGGCGGTGGAGGACGAATCGGCGCGGCCGGACCCGGACAACCTCGCTTACGTGCTTTACACTTCGGGTTCGACCGGCCAGCCGAAGGGCGTGATGCTGACGCATCGCAATGGCTCGAGCTACGTGGACTGGTGCTCCGAGATCCTCGCCCCTGACGAGAATGACCGCTTTTCCTCCCATGCGCCCTTCCACTTCGACCTGTCTATCCTCGACGTCTTCGTACCGCTGAAGCACGGCGCGACCGTATTCCTGATCGGTGAGGAGCTCGGCAAGAATCCGCTTCGCATGGCGTCGGTTATCGCCGAGCGGCGATTGACCGTCTGGTATTCCACGCCCTCCGTACTCACGCTTCTGGTCGAGCACGGCAGCCTTGATGCTCGTGACGACCACGCTCTTCGGTTCATTCTATTTGCCGGCGAGGTTTTTCCGGTCAAGCATCTGCGCAGGCTAAAGGCCGTGGTCCCACGTGCACGCTACCTGAATCTCTATGGCCCAACCGAAACCAACGTTTGTACCTACTACGAAATCCCGCAGACGATCGCCGAAGACCGCTCGGCGCCGTTTCCGATCGGGCGCGCCTGCTCGCATGTAAAGGCACGCGTGATCGATGCGAATGGTCGCAACGTGCCGCGAGGCCAGGAAGGCGAGCTCGCAATCAGCGGTGCGCCCGTGATGCTGGGCTATTGGAACATGCCTGAGCGAACAAGCGCCGCTTTTCATGTCGATTCAAGCGGTCGCTGGTACCGCACCGGCGATGTAGTGATCGAAGGCGATGGCGGAGTCTACACCTTCCGCGGTCGACGCGACCGGATGGTGAAGAGACGGGGATATCGGATCGAACTCGGTGAGATCGAGACGGCGCTCTATCGCCATCCAGCGATCTCCGAGGTAGCGGCGATCGCTCGCTCGGAGGAGTCGGGCGTCTCCATAACGGTGTTCTATGCCTCGCGCGACGGCCATGCGCTGTCGCTCATCGAGCTGAAGCGGTTCTGCGCCCACAACTTGCCGGCCTACATGGCCCCGGACTGGTTCTCGCATCAGCAGTTACTTCCCAAGACATCGACAGATAAAATCGACTACCAGCATCTGATGAGGATGGAGTAGTGGATTTCGCGCTGAACGAGGAGCAGCGTATCCTGCGTGGCCAGATCCTTCGCTTCGCGCAAGATAAGCTCAATAAAGATATCAGGCAGCGCGACCGAGACCAAGTATTCCAGCGCGAGTTGTGGGGGGCTTGCGCTCAGATGGGCCTGACCGGCCTGCCAGTCCCCCAGGCCTACGGGGGACCCGGTCTCGATTCCCTGTCCACGGCCATTGCAATCGATGCGCTTGGCTACGGCTGCGAGGATTCCGGCTTGGTCTTCTCGATCTGCGCCCACCTTCTGGCCTGCGTGGTGCCGATTTGGAAGTTCGGCACTGAAGAGCAGAAGAATCGATATCTTCCGGGGCTCTGTGATGGCACCTTGATCGCAGCCAATGCGATGAGCGAACCGGAGTCGGGTTCCGATGCATTTGCGATGCAAACCCGGGCGGAGCCTCATGGCGACGGCTTTCTAATCAACGGCACGAAGACCTTCGTGAGCAACGGGCCGGTGGCAGATGTTGCCGTCGTCTTTGCTGTCACTGACCGCGCCAAGGGGTATTTCGGCGGCATCACGAGCTTCCTCGTGGACCGTGCGCTGCCCGGCTATCGGGTCGCGCAAAAGTTCGAAAAAATGGGACTGCGGACGTCTCCGATCGGGGAGCTTGTCTTCGAAAACGTATTTGTTTCGAAGGACGCTATTCTCGGTGGAGTGGGCGGCGGCTCCAGGCTGTTCGCTCATAGCATGGACTGGGAGCGGGCGTGCCTGTTCGCCAGTCATGTAGGCACCATGGAGCGGCTTCTGGAAAAGGCAGTGGACTATACGCGCACCCGACGTCAGTCCGGCCAGGCCATCTCCAAGCACCAGGCGGTCGCCCATAAGATTGCCGACATGAAGATGCAGGTGGAGGCGGCCCGACTGCTCGCCTACAAGGCGGCGTGGGGCCTTGAGCGATCCCAGTCCGTATCCCTCGACGCGGCCGTTTCGAAGCTCTTTGTGAGCGAATCGCTGGTTCGCACCACGCTCGATGTCGTCCAGGTCTTCGGCGGCTATGGTTTCTTGAGCGAATTCGACGTCGAACGTGCCGTGCGAGATGCCATCGGCAGCAAACTCTATTCCGGAACTTCTGAGATACAGCGCAACATTATTGCTGGCTGGCTGGGGCTTTGATGACGGCTGTGGTCAGAACCTGTCCGGTGAAGGGCGGCGTGTGCTGTCGCTGGGCCCGATGTCGTATGGACGACCTCCCGCAGAATTTCTGGAAGTAGATATGACAAAGGGCGCTCGCGTCTACGTGTGGGGCTCAACATCTACCTTGGTTCGTCCCGTCGGTCTCGGTTGGCAAAACGCATACCGCAGATTGTAACACGAATTCGCAAAGATATAGATTTCATTTTCTATGAAATCAATCCAAAGAAAGATGGATATTTCGGAGCGTTTTGCGCCAACCTGTCACAAGATAATTGCAGCAGCAAAATTTTAACTGACGTGGAAGATGCATGTGGCGAGGCGTCTTCGCTTGATCTGCTGATTACTACTCGACTGCACTTTGGCGTAATTGCAGTGAGCTACGGCGTGCCATGTATTGCATATTCGGGAGTGGAGAAAACAAGACTCTTGTACAAGCGTATCAACAGATCCTCTTTTTTCTGGGGTTTCTATTTCCAGGCGCCATACAAAAGATCATACGAGACGGTAGCGAGGCTATTAACCCCGTGATTGTAGAAAATGCGATGCAACACTACACACGACTGTCACGGTCGCTTGAGGGGGTACTCGGAGCTTCTTCCCGTTCCGTGCATCATCTGCAATAAGGCTCTTTGCCTCGAGCGCACCGATCATGTTGCTCGGGCGTTTTTCCGGATCGAGGCAGCGAAGGCAGATGAGCGTCGCTTGCGTAGCGGGCACAACGCCGCTCATAATGCGCATGGGTGATTTCAGTCCAGGCCATCGTGATCTCCATCGAATCTCGCAAATCCGACGGAATCACAACCTGCTGAAATCCACTCAATTCTTTTTGGAACAGATGGACATTTAGAGGACGAAGGTCCATGTTCAATAAACAACGCGCTGAACCTGGGATGACTATATCCGCAAAGTACTCTCACGAGAATCCCCTACGGGAGAGCGTTTATCTCACGCGCGATTCAGACCCCTGGCAAACCAGAGCGCAACTCGCTTACATTGCAGCAAGACGAATATTGTTCTCACTACAGAACCGACCTGTGCCCACTCTCGAAACTGACGTACTCGTTTCTCTCCGGCATGAGGCGATAGTCGTAACAATCCCCAAATCCGGCAGCAGATCGCTTATGGCAGCGTTTCTCGACCGTTGGTCCGAGCAGGAAGGCGTGTGGTCTGAGACAACTTCACTCCAGTCTCTCTTGCACAAGGACTCGATCAGAAGAAAATTTCGCGTGATGGCAGTCGTTCGCAATCCCTGGGACAGGGTCTACAGCTGTTATAGGGATAAGATTGCAAGACTGGACCGGGGACGTCGCCGGGCGCACCGAATCGCACGTTACCGGGGCCTTCGCCCATTCATGCCCTTCGATGACTTCGTTAGCTGGCTCGGCTCCGATGAGGGGACGGATGAATCTGCCGATCGCCACTGGGTATCTCAGAGCGCTTTCCTGCGCGTAAAGAACGAGTACAGATGCGATCACGTATTCAAACTTGAGCAGATTGCGGACGAGATCGATCGACTGCGTGACGTTCTCGGTGAACCAGATTTCCAGATGCCGCGAACGAACATATTCGGGAACACTCGTGCTCGTCACGACGTGTACAATAGCTACACGCGGGCAATAGTCGAGAAACGATACGAGGAAGACATCGACCGCTTCAGATATGCCTTCTAACAGCCGCATCGCGCGCGCAACCAACATTCTAGAGGAAATCAAGAGCCGGATGCCGTCGAGCGGAAGCTCATAGGACTGCACAATTTCTCGTGTTGAAGGCGGCTGCGCCGCCCAGCAAGCCTGCTTTCGTTCGCCGCAATGAGCCCGTGGTCCGTCCTGAACCGTTGTGTGGCAAGATCCGACTGCCCCCGGCTTTTTGCTGAGGTTCCGTCATGTGTTGCTCCGACCATCTCCCCGCGTCGCGTTGATTTTCGCATTTGAGCTAAATTTAGCCTGCGAGATGCGCCACTGTCCGGCGACTGAACGGGCGCGAACCCGATTGTGAGGCTCGATGTACTCGCTGGCGGCGGATCGCCCGAAGCATCAGAATCAAAATTGTCCGTTCAATCGGTCGGAGGATGGACTGCATAAATCCATTTAGCTTCCTGAGAAGCTGCTATACATCAATAGACATCACGATCCGAAAAGATCAGTAGAGCAGTTTTCCAAATTATCTTAACGTCGAGAAGCATGCTCCAGGATTTTATATACCAGAGGTCGTGCTCAACGCGTTTTTCCATCCTCCAGAGTTCCTTCGTTTCCCCTCGAAAGCCATTGATCTGAGCCCAGCCTGTCAAACCGGGTTTTACATGATGACGATAAGCATAGCTCGCAATGATCACACTATAGGTATCGTCATGAGCGATGGCGTGAGGTCGGGGCCCAACCAGAGACATCTCCCCTCGAAGCACGTTGAATAATTGCGGCAGCTCGTCGATGTTTGACCGGCGCAATATTCGGCCAAGTCGGGTAACCCGCGCATCATTACGCTGAGCCTGGCGAATTTGTGTACCGTTCTCCTGCACCGTCATCGATCGGAATTTGTAAATATTGAACGGCTTACCACCAAAACCTCGTCGCATCTGCCGGAACAGCACAGGGCGACCGTTCTCGAGCGCAATGGCACATGCGACCAAGGCCATCAACGGACACAGGAACAGCAGGAGCAGGGATGCAACAGCAATGTCGAACAACCGCTTGAGCAGGCGTTCGGCAGGCCTCAACGGCATACGCTGGACTTCGAAGGCTCGCTG
Source organism: Mesorhizobium sp. WSM4810 (assembly GCF_055811235.1). Taxonomy (NCBI): domain Bacteria; kingdom Pseudomonadati; phylum Pseudomonadota; class Alphaproteobacteria; order Hyphomicrobiales; family Phyllobacteriaceae; genus Mesorhizobium; species Mesorhizobium sp. WSM4810. Next base: position 100,332 of record NZ_JBVVQV010000013.1, read on the forward strand.
CCAGCCGGTGTGCAGCGGGCATCCAGCCAGAATTCTATCTATGTAGGCGTCGGCGAAAAGATAGATCGGCAGTGGTAGGCGGGACATTTCCTCCAGGATGCGTTCGATCAACTTCCGCTGGTCCCAAGAGCAAAAGAGATAAACTGCCCCATACGAGCCATTACGGAACGCAGCCTGTGCAGCTGCGGCGGCGGCATGCACCGATCGTGCTGCGATCGTGCCATCATCGTTCTCGATGTTCGAAACACCACAAACCGCGATGCCCTGTTGCCCAAGCTTGTTGATTATCCCCTGTTCCTTTCCAGGAACGCCAGAGTAAAACAGATAAACTGTGCGCAACACGAGTTTCTCAGCCGCCAGAAGCCGTTTCAGCCCACGCGCTAGAACCGCGTGGCCAGGCAGCAGGATTGGGAATCCGACCGCAAACGCCAGCGTCAAGGAGCCGCGCGAGAACGTCGACGTCGTCTTCGTGAGAAAGGCGAGCCAGAGAATTGAAAAGAAAACAAACAGCCAGCCGCTAAAGAGTGTTTTGATCCTGCAGTGATCGTCCAGGATGCCACTAACCGTGTAGGCGCCCCTGGCGGTCATGAATGCGACCAACAATAGGCCGGCGGTAACACTTAGGCAGATCGAATCCCAGATATCCGGCGGCCTCACCTCGAAGGCCCTATGATAGAGCTCAATTGACGCAAGAAGTATTGTCTGTCCAAGGAGGAAATCAGCAGTTGCGAGAAACACGCAAACTGCTCCCACGGGGAGCCGTAGCGGCTCTACGCTCCGCTTCCAGAGCGCACGCGACGCCTCGGTTGGTGCATGCCGCATAAGACGACCCCCCGAATCCTGTTGCATCCCTTCTCCTCTTTGGGTCATGGCACACGCCAACCCATAAGGAGGGGATTATCCCAACGGCTTCCAGTCGGTTAGATTTGATTTAAATGTCTCAGAGACATGCCGCTGTTACCCCGGGCACAGACGAGTCGCTATTTTATCGTATCCTAATGTGCTAATATTTTCTGCCTTAACGCGTCTGCGCGAGAACGGACCGGAAATCGGACTCGTTCAAAGAGGTGGTCAAGGCAATGCTTGAGGGGACCGGGGCGCTTACCCTATCAGGGAGGGAGAGGGAGCCATGGCAGAAAATGGCGCTGAGGTTCGGGTCAAACAGCTGAACAAAATACGCTTATTTCGGCAATTTGGGCAAGATACTCTTAGTGAAATGGCGAAAGCAGCCATCCTAAGGAGGGTTCCAAAGAATAAAGTCTTAACTCACCTTGGGGACATACCGCGTTATATTTACTACATAATCCATGGAAAAGTTCGTCTTAGTGTTCCCCTCTCAGATGGCCGAGAATTCATCTATTCCGATCTCGGTCCGGGTGACACTTTCGACTTGACTAGATTGTTCATCGCGCGACACAGTAACATGAACGCTGCATCAGTTGTGGACAGCGACTTGCTCCAAATCGAAGCAGCTTTCATGGCTAGTGTCTTCGACAAGCACCCAGATCTCGCACTGAAGGTGATCCCGCACTTATGCCAAGCAACGCACGACGCGCAAGAGCGAGTGATCCACAGTGCGTCGAATGCCCTGTCCACTCGATTGGCGAGCACGCTCCTGCGATTGACTGAGACCCCGCACAGCACGGCTACCGTGAATGGAGCTCTGAGCATCCACATTTCGCAGACCGACCTCGCGGCAATGATCCCGGCGTCTCGAGCGAAAGTGAATCGTTGCCTGAGAGAATGGGAACGGCGGTATCTGACCCAATACGACCACGGCTCGCTGACGATTCTCAATCGCACCGCATTAGAGTCTGTTGCTCTTGGCTACTCGCGTTTGATCGTTCAATGATGCCTTTCCCGTGTGCTCGGGCATCTCCACGCCATCCTCCGGGAAGATAATGAACCGGAAGTGGTGCCGGTCGTGCTCGGATCTCACGGTAAAGTCCTTTACGTCGGCGTCGTAGGTCGCCGCACCGGACATGAGCGCCTTCGTAGGTAACGAGACACCGCTCACTGCCGTGCAGACTGCGTCGACTGCGCCCGAGATTGGACGATGGCACCAGGGCACCGCCTCTTTGCTGTGCTCGGCACGACTTTGCTGTTGGAGAATCCGGGACTACACTATCATCGGCTCCGCCCATGTACCTCACGTCGGGGGAAGAATGGATCTGCAAGCCTTCAGAAATTCGATTGCGAAATCGCAGCCGCCCGCCGGCTTGAGCCCTGCCCTGCAGGCGCTGTGGTGGGATGCGAAGGGCGATTGGGATAAGGCGCACGAGCGCGCACAGGTGCGCGACGATACGGCGGGTATGCGCGTGCATGCCTACCTGCATCGCAAGGAAGGCGATCAATCGAACGCGGAGTATTGGTATCGTCGCTGCGACGCCGTGCCGTCGACGTTGACGCTTGATGAGGAATGGCAAGAGTTGGCGCGGGAACTTTTGCGGCAAAGCTGACGCCTTCCGCACGCCAAGTCCAATTGCGAGCCGCGGTTGCGTCGTCGTAACGCAGGTTTCCCACGATGCTACCGCCTATCGACGATTCTGGGCTTGCAGGCCTAGGCGAGGGCAGGGGCTGCACTAGCTCCTGACTTTATCGGCAAGGGACACGGCGAGCCCGCCATCTGCGGCTCGGCCGCCGCAGTGGCGCGAAAAGGATACGTGGATCGCTCGCTGTGCAAATTGAAACGCGCGATGTGAGGAGTTCGCCATGTTTCGTACGATTGCGTCGGCGCTGTTCGCCGCGCTGCTCTGCTCGGTGGCCGCGCGTGCCGCCTCGGAGGAGGTCCGCTACTATCCCGTTCCGGAGGGCGCCGGCCCGCACGATGTCGCTCCGGCGCCGGATGGCTCCGTATGGTACACCGCCCAGGGACAGGGCGCGCTTGGGCGGCTCGATCCTGATACAGGCGCCGTCAGGCACATCACCCTTGGCGACGGCTCGGCGCCGCACGGCGTGATCGTCGGTCCCGACGGCGCCGCTTGGGTGACCGACGGCGGCTCAACGCCATCGTGCGCGTTGATGCCGAAACAGAAGCGGTGAAGGCCTTTCCACTCCCCGAGGGGCACGGCTACGCGAACCTCAACACCGGTTCCTTCGACAAACACGGGAGGCTCTGGTTCACCGGGCAGGAGGGCATCTACGGCAGGCTCGATCCGGCGAGCGGCAAGGTCGAGGTCTGGAACGCTCCGCGCGGTCGCGGCCCCTACGGGATCACAACCACGCCGTCCGGTGAGGTCTACTACGCCTCGCTCGCCGGCAACCATATCGCCAGGATCGATGTTTCGACCGGCGAGGCTTCCCCGATCGACCCGCCGACCGCGGATCAGGGCGCCCGCCGCGTCTGGTCGGATTCCAAAGGCCGCATCTGGGTCAGCGAATGGAACGCCGGCCAGGTTAGCGTCTTCGACCCGGCCGCAAATGACTGGCGCAGCTGGAAGCTGCCCGGAGACGAGCCCCAGGCCTATGCCGTCTATGTCGATGAACGCGACAAGGTCTGGCTCACCGATCTCAGCGCGAACGCCATCGTCCGCTTCGACCCGGAAACGCAGACCTTCGCGAGCTTCCCGTCCGACCGCGACAACGCCAACGTGCGCCAGCTCAGCGGGCGCTCCGGCGAGGTATGGGGTGCGGAGTCCGGTACCGACCGCCTTGTCTTGATCGAGACCGAAACGGGCGAATAAAGCAAAAGAGGTCTAATGCATGTCGCGTAAAGTGTGCAGCGGTTTTGCGATAACGACATGCATAAAAACAACAACCTAAAGCGCGTCGCATGAGGCCCGGCCAAACGCGACGCGCTTTAGCCAACGACGAAGGGCAATTTGCGCGAAGAGACCGCATGTCAGCGAGATGCCGCTCTATACGAAGAGAAAATCGCTGTTCGAGACGCTTGCGACGAGGACACCGTTTAGTGAAAGCGTGTCACTGTCGGAGAAGACGACCAGCGTGTCGCTCCCGACCTGCCGGAGTTCGCTATATCTTTGGTATCCTGAAATCTCCAGGAGATCATCGCCGGAAAGGTCGAAGTCGGTGATGGTGTCGTGGCCATGGCCGGCGGCGAAGACGAAGCTGTCGTTTCCCGTTCCGCCGGTGAGGATATCGGTGCCAAGACCACCGACGAGCCGGTCCGACCCGCCTCGGCCCTCCAGCCGATCTGCGCCGCCAAGGCCTTCGAGCGTGTTCGCTGCGCCGTTGCCCACCATGGTGTTGGCGAGTTCGTTGCCTTTTCCCGCCAGATTGGCAGCCGACCTCAGGAAGAGGTTTTCGACGTTGTCGGCCAGGGTCCAGTTTATATAAGCATGCGTCTCGTCGAAGCCGCCATTGTTCTCTTCGATGGTTTTGTCACCGGCATTGTCGACATGGAAGACGTCATCACCCGCGCCGCCGACAAGCGTGTCGGCGCCCGCTTTTCCGTTCAAGATATCGCTGCCGCCCATTCCATAAATGACGTCCCCACCGGGACCGCCGGTAAGCGTATTGTTGCCGTCGTTGCCTACGATTGACCGCGGCGGCGGCTCGTCGAGTGGATCGATCCAGACGAAATCCGAACTGCTCAAGGAGACGCTGGTCACGCCTTTGAGGAGAACAGTGTCGCTGTCGGAGAAGACGACCAGCGTGTCGCTCCCGACCTGCCGGAGTTCGCTATATCTTTGGTAGCCTGAAATCTCCAGGAGATCATCGCCGGAAAGGTCGAAGTCGGTGACGGTGTCGTGGCCATGGCCGGCGGCGAAGACGAAGCTGTCGTTTCCCGTTCCACCGATGAGGATATCGGCGCCAAGACCACCGACGAGCCGGTCCGACCCGCCGCGGCCCTCCAGCCGATCGTCGCCGCCGAGGCCTTCGAGCGTGTTCGCTGCGCCGTTGCCGACCATGGTGTTGGCGAGCCCGTTGCCTTTTGCCGCGAGATTGGCAGCCGACCTCAGGAAGAGGTTTTCGACGTTGTCGGCCAGGGTCCAGTTTGTATAAGCATGCGATTCGTCGACGCCGCCATTGGTCGCCTCGATGGTTTTGTCTCCGGCATTATCGACATAGTAGACGTCGTTACCCGTGCCGCCGACAAGCGTGTCGGCGCCGACCCCGCCGATGAGTTGGTCGGAGCCGCCGCGGCCCTCCAGCAAATCATCGCCAGCCAGCCCATCCAGCACATTGGCTCCCTCGTTTCCGCCGAGTTGGTCGGCAAAGGAAGAGCCAGTAAGATTTTCGATGCTGGTGAAGGTGTCGCGGTCGCTTCCGATACCGGTCCCGTCCAGGCCGAAATGTTGTTCCAGTGCGGCCATCCAATGTGAGGAGATTTTTGCATAGCCCCCGGCAGTCGGATGCAGCCCGCTGTCAAGCGGCGGCGCGGTGATGTCATCTGGTGTCAGATCACGCATGTCGACAAAGGCGATCTTGTGCCCCTGGGCGGCCAGTTCAGAGATCAGACCGGGCATTGCATCATTATACGCATCGACACGGTCTGCACGCGCTTGCGACTGTTGGCCGACGCGAACGGGAGGCAAGGAACCGACGAAGACGGTCAAGGCGGGATCGCTGGAGGTCAGGCTGAGCAAAAGACTGCGCAGATCCTGCAACATCGTTGGCACGCTATCGGTCGAGCTGTCATTTGTTCCGGCAATCAGCAGCACGGCATCCGGTTTCGTAGCGGCCACAACATCGTTGTCGATGCCGTTCAGTTGATTGAGCGTCCAGTTGCGGTGACCCTCGTGATCCCGATCGCCCATGCTGGCGGGTCCGTTGGACGAGGAACCGACGAAGTCGATCTTCACATTGAGTGCCGCCAACTGTTCCAGCATGAACTTCCGATACCCGCCGCTTTCGGTATCGGAAGAGCTCGCGATCACTCCATAGGTAATGGAATCGCCCAGCGGCAGTATCGACAGCAACTTGTAAGCATGGCCGGAAGCCAAATCGGCGATGACTCCACGGGGCGAAGCGCCGTAATTGACTGCGTCCGAACCGGCACCGCCGATGAAAGCGTCCGGACGGCTGCTGTCATAGAACACCGTCATAGTATTTTCTCCCCCTGGCAAAGCTGCTCACGGGCATGACCGCCTGGGCCGCAGCAGAAAGGCTCGAGATCGTCATGGCTGGTCGGCCGGTCGAAGTCGTAAGCAAGGAACCGCGGTGTCTGCCCGAACCAGCTGTTGGTGCCGCCGACCAGGCCGATCGTGTAATTCCACGATCTGCCGGCGTCCTTGTCCCGGATATTGCTGTTTGCGCGGCGTTCGAGCTGCCGATCATCCGTGTTGTGGCGTCCCATTCGAGGGCGAGAACACGACCTTTCCTCCGTCCGACGAACTGGTGCAAGAAAAAGGCTGAATCGAAACCAACGCCGATCGCGACGACACCATGGTGCTCGTCGGCAACCTGTTTGGCCCGGGTGTCGAGTACCATTGTCCATGGCCTCTTAAGCCACTGACCCTACACCTGACGCCGATGCGATCGGTTTTCTGCAGGTCAGCGAGACAAATTCAATGTTGCATCGCACTCTTAGGCACTGCAACATAATATTTGCCACTACTTTGGGTAGATTGGCAACATTTTTTTGAGCCTGCAATACCCTGGCTCGACACCGGGCACGGTGACGCGGGCGGCGATCGCTGTTGCTATTGTTGTACCAAATTGCGACAGGTCGGCAATTTAACGCGGGCATTTAGTCGGTAATTGGCACAAATTGTGCGCGCGCATTGAGCCAGAGACATCTTGAACTTTCGTCGTTGCCTGTGCGTTTAGGTTGTAGTACGCATCCTGTTGCAGTGCAGCAATATCCGGCGGCAACGTGCGGTTGCGTGAGGGCTCATCCCGTCCCCCGGAAGGTGAGCACCGAAAACCGAACAGGTGAGGCGAAAATTCCGGAAGACGGGAGAAGCATGGGATGAGCATCGGAGCGGGCAGCGCCCGGCGTTGGCCGTCAGTCGGCATCGACCGTTCACCCGTTGAGCGTTATGTCCTTGCAGCCTTTCTTTTTTTCCCGGTCCTGTGCGGGGTCGTTCCGATCCTGTTGTACGAGAAGGCGGCATCCCGCGTGGCGTGGCACGATCCTGCCCTCGCCATGGTCAGCGCCATCGGGTTGGCTCTGCTTTGCTGCCTTTTTGCATTCGTGCGCTATCCCGCCGAGGCGCGGGCTGCGCGCATCATCGTCGTCGGACTGTCGATAACGCTGGGGCTCTTCAGCTTCGGGCTTGGAGACGAACTCGGCATTGCCGACGCAGCTCGCGCCGACGCGTTGGGCAATGTACTCGTCTATTCTCGCCTGATCGCGCTTGTGGCGGCGCTTTTTTCGATCCTGCGGCCATCCTTCGCCATTTTCCCGATGGTCTATTTCGCCTTCCACAAGAACGTCACGCGGGCAGTTTCCGATGCTGCGGAACTGGGCCGCAACGACTATGCGCCCTTGATTGAGGTCGGTCTCTTCCTGGCCTGTGGCCTGTTGGCCCTTGGCCTGCTGCAGAGTTTGAGCCGGCTGAAGCTCTTCACCAGGAACCTGCCCAGCGTTGGCGAACTCGGAACCAGGGAGTTCGCGGCCCAGGCTGCCGGCATACTGCTGCTGGCTGGGATCGGCGCCCATTTTGGCAACTACTTCATATCCGGGATGGCCAAGGTCACGCTTGACGGAGGGCCGTTGAGCTGGATCCTCGAGAACCCGACCAGTTCCATCATGCTGGCCGGGTACGGGTTGGGCGCGGCCCCGCTGGGCTTTTCCGAATCGCTGCTCGCTCATGCTTATGAAGCGGTCAGGGCGGTCCAGGTTCCGATGAATGTCGTTATCCTTGCTGCGCAGCTTCTATGCTTTCTCGCTTTTTTGCGCAGGCGGTGGCTCATCGGGCTGACCGCGTTCTTCGATATCATGCATATCGGGATCTTCCTTCTGAGCGGCGCCCTTTTTCTGCACTGGATCATCTTGAACAGTCTGATCGTCGCGGCTCTGACGAGAATGAAGGAAAGTTCGTTTTCCACGACTGCCATCGTAACCGGGATTGTTGTCACCATATTCGGCGACGCGGTCTTTTATAACGCGCGGCTCGGCTGGTACGATTCAAGGCAAATCCGGCAAGCACATTTCGAGGCGCTGACGAAAGAAGGTGACTGGGTGCGGGTCGCACCGAGCTTTTTCCGCGACGCTTCCTATCTGCTCTATGCCCGTCACTTCGGCTATCAGGAATATCGTCGTGAATCCGGCCACGTTCCGACCTCAGCCTGGGGCCAGATCGGGATCAGGAAGGTGCAGCCAAAGTCGTCGGAAATTGCCTCGTCCAACTACGAGATCATGAAGCTTACGAACGAGTGCGCCTATCCAGTCGAACAGCCGATCACGCCGCCTGACTACGATGCGGCCCGCCCGGCGCCGTTTATTCTTGGCCAGCACAATCGCGCCGTGAACCTGGCGAGCTCGGCTGTTGCGGTCGGTTATAACTTCTATCCACACCATCATTATTCCATGCCGTTCCTGCACCGCGCTTTTGAGGCGCTGGAGCCTCGCGACATCGTGGCGTATCGATACCTGGTCGATACCGTCTGCCTCGATGTCGCGGATGGCAAGGTCGTGCGGCGGGTCATGACCCAGACATTGGGCCCCAGGATCGATGTCCGCCAGTGAATCCGGCGAGGGCGCAGCGGACGTTCAGCACGCGAGTTGACTATAAGGCAGCACCAGTTTCCACGCTCGCAAATCCTTGCTCCTGACGCTGGTCCAAAATTGCCACGGAAGTCGAATTTCATTCCCTAGGCAGCCCGTCATAATGAGCCCGGCGGCGGCATTACCAGCATGTCTCGAGGAGGAGATAAAAATGCGGCTCAACAGGCCTTTGGTTTTCACGGATAAGGTTTCATCGGAGCTTTCTACCGCCGCAGGGAGGAAACGGCGTCGACGTCAGATCATCCTGATATGTGCAGCTGCGGCGGCCGGTTCCGCGATTGCAGGTTTTTCGGCACAAGGCGCCGAAAAGGCAGCCTGGATCACCACTTGGGCTGCCACACCTGCTCCGCGCTGGTCGGATGATCTTCCTGCGCCTTTCGGAGTGCCGGAGGTATTGGAGAACCAGACCGTCCGCCAGGTCGCCCGCATCAGCGTTGGCGGCAATAGCGTGCGGGTCGTGCTGTCGAATGCTTTCGGCGAAAAGCCGCTGACCATCGGTGCCGGCAGCGTCGCAATAGCAGGCAAGGGCGGCAACGTCGATCAGGCGACCTTGAAGCCTCTGACCTGGGGCGGCAATAGTTCTGTGGTCGTTCCGCCGGGAGCTCCGATCCTCAGCGACCCCATCGCTCTCTCGGCAGAAGCGCTTTCCGAAATCTCGGTCAGCATTTTCCTGCCGAAGAAGACGGCGTTGTCGTCGGTGCATTGGGATGGCGTGCAAACCGCCTACATCTCCGGCCCGGGCAATTTCACAAACGAGGCTGCGTTCAAGGCTGACAGCACACTCCAATCGCGCCTGTTTCTGAGCGACATATGGGTTGACGCCGTGCCGGAATCCGAGGCGATCGTGTTTTTCGGGGATTCCATCACGGATGGGAATTGCTCGACCCCTGACGCCAATAATCGCTGGCCGGACCATATCGCCAAGCGATTGCAGGAGGCCAACCGCACGGTCGCGGTGGTCAACGAAGCCTTTTCGGGCAATCGCGTGTTGACCGACGGCATGGGTGTCAATGCCTTGGGACGTTTCGATTCTGATATACTGAGCCATCCCAAAGTCTCGACCGTCGTCCTTATGATGGGCATCAACGATATCGGCTGGCCCGGCGAAAATGCAATCACGCCGGACGACAAGGAACCGACGGCGCAAGACATCATCACCGGATACAAACAACTCATCGATCGCGCGCACGCCCATGGCATACGCATTGTCGGCGCGACGTTGACCCCCTTCGCCGAAACCTTCAAAGGACTTCCCACCGAGGGTTACTACACGCCCGAGAAAGAAAAGATTCGCGTCGCGGTGAACGAATGGATCCGCACCGGCGGCGGCTTCGATGGCGTGGTCGACTTCGACAAGGTGATGGAAGACCCGGCCAAGCCGGGGTATCTGCGCGACGACTACGACTGCGGCGATAACCTCCATCCCAACGACGCGGGATACAAGGCAATGGCAGACGCGGTCGATCTCGACGTCCTGTTGGGTTCAGCCAAGTAGTCGGCTGTCGCTGCTGACCTTGCCGCGCTGCTCAGGCATTGCGGCAAGGTCGGTTCGCGCATGGCTCAAGTGAGCCCGAGCCGGACAAGATGGCGTACGACCGGTGGGAACATCTCCTGGCCGATGTAAGCTCCGGTGTTCGTATTTTCGAAGAGTGGGCCGGCGACGGCCGCATCCTCGATCACCGGAATACCTGCCTGGCGTGCTTGAGCCGTCATCTCGTCAGCCGCTCGGCCCTGGCCCTTGCCGACGACCGTCGGCACCGGCGTTTCACCCCTGACGTAACGCAATGCCACTGAGCGGTCACCGGACACGAAAACGATGACCGCGTTTTTCACGCCCAGCTTCGCCGGTTGCATCACGGCCTCACGCCGCTGTCGCTGCTGTTCATGTCGAATCAACGGATCGCCTTCGAGGTCCTTGTTTTCGCGCTTGTATTCGGTTGTCGTCATGCGCATGTCGCGCAGGAACAGCCAGCGCTGAATAGGAACATCGATCACGCCGATGACGACAAAGGCCAGGGCGGCGGCAATTCCAAGCGGTGTCAGCACCGCTTCGATAATTGGCTCCAGGCATGACGGAGCGCATCCCGGTGCATCGAAGAGCGGCTGCAGCCACGCGATCAAAAGGAATGCGAACAGGCCGGCCAGCAACACCACCTTGGCCAGGCCTTTGGTGAACTCGACGACGTTGCGCAGCGACAGGATCTTCTGAAGACCCTTCGCCGGGTTTATGTGATCGAATTGCGGCTTGAGCGGCTCAAACGAGAAGACCGGCCCGAACGTTCCCAGCATGCCGAAGACCACGGCGAGAACGACAACGATTCCGACCAGCGGCAAGGTGGCAAGCATCAGCAATGACAACGAATGGCGGATAGCCTGCAGGCTGACTTCAACGAACGAATCGCCGGGGGTGGTCACGGTCTGCACGAGTTCCGAAAGGTGCCCGAACAGCATCGGCCAGGCGAAATAAAGACAGCCAAGCGCTGCGAAAAGCGTGAAGCCGGAGGCCAGGTCGCGGCTCTGCGAAACCTGGCCTTTGCGGCGAGCGTCGCGAAGCTTCTTGTCGGACGCCGGTAGTTTCTTTTCCTCAGCTTCTTCGGCCATGTTGCAATCTTATCGCACTGTTGTGGTTCCAGTCGGCCAGGGCCATGTGTAAGGTGCGGCGGGCTTGAATACGGAGAGGTGGATATGCGGCTGCACGTCGTGTTCTTGCCCGTCGTCGCCATGCTGGCGGTGACCGGTTGTCAGACGACCAAAACCGACACCGAGCAGGCAAAGGCACAGGGCCCGTCGTCGCAATCGGAGCGTCTGATCAAGCTTGCGGACGATATCCATGCGCAGGGAGACAGTGGCACCGCAATCGCGCTCTACCAGCGCGCGGCAGCGATGCCGGATGCCAAGCCGAGCGCCTTCGTCAAGGCGGGCGAGGCCTATATGCGAGCGGGCTATCCCGCCGAGGCGGCTAGAGCCTATCAGGCCGCGCTGGCAAAAGCGCCCAATGACGGAGGGGCAATGCTCGGGCTTGGCTCGGCGATGATGGAAACGGGCGATATCGATGCCGGCATGCGCGCGCTCGCGCAGGCCGCGCCGCTGGTCAACACCAGCAGCGCCTATATCAGGCTGGGCGTGGCGCAGACATTCGCCGGCCAGTCGGCGGAGGCGCAGACCACTTTTGCTCAGGCGTTGAAACTTGCGCCGGGGGATCTCGACGTCGAGAGCAACATGGCGTTGGCCGCGGCGCTCGAAGGCAATTCCGCCACAGCACTCCCGCTGGTCCAGAAGATCTCCGCCGCACCCAATGCGCAGTTGCATCACAAGCGCAACGTCGTGGTGGTCTACGGACTTCTTGGCCAGGCCGATCAGGTCAGGGCCTCGCCGCCGATCGGCCTGGCGACCAAGGAGGTGAATACCTTGCTTGCGCGTGCCAGAACCATCCGGTCGAAGGGCAGCACACAGGCAAGGGCGAAAGCGCTCGGCTCTATCCTCGGCTAGAGCAATTCCAGGAAAAGTGTGAAACGATTTTCCCGGGAAAAGCGCATAGCGCTTTCCCTTGGGAATTGCGCAAAAACAAGGAGATAGAGCGGTTCGGCGTTTCCGTGAAACGATGAACCGCTCTAGCGCATCGGTCCGGAAAGCGCAAAGCCAAGTCGGGTCGAGCCCGACGCGCAAACAACCGGACAAACTAATGCATGTCGCGCAAACGCGACGCGCTTTTGCAACGCCGCATCGGCTCACTCGACTGGCAGCGTTGTTTGCGGCGTCGGCGGCCCGCTGTTGGCTCCACCGATCGGCGCCTCTTCGCCATTGAGGTAGCGCCGCGCGGCATTTGCCGTCGGCGCGGCAGCCGCCGCCCCCATGCGCCGGCCCTCGACGAGGTCCCGCTGGCTTTCGGCCATGCGTTGAAGATTGTAGGCGTTGGCGCAGCCGGGCGGCAGGTGGGAGCCGACGCCGGTGACGATCGTCAGATTGGTCGCAGCGGCAGAACGGTCGTCATCGACCGGTTGGTTCAGACATGCATTGGGAGCAAGGATGGAGCCGCCGACGCCCTTCTGCGAGCCGCCGGTGTCGGTCGAAACATAGCTGTAGCCGGGAGAATATTCCTGCGGCTGCTGCCGGCCGTTCGCGCAGCCGACCAGAAGCAGCACCGGAAGAACAGAGCACAATGCGATGCGAAATGTCATGTCCGGTTCCCCGCTACTTGATGATCAGGCCCATCGCCGATGCGTCATTGGCGCGCTTCCTGTGGCGCTTGGCCGCCGGACGATCGAGCGGCGTGGCGAGGCTGTCGCGCACCGGCTCGACCAGATAGGGCGTGATCAGGATCACCAGTTCCGTCTCTTCGCGCTGGAAGCGCTGTGACTGAAAAAGCGGGCCAAGCACTGGCACATCGCCGAGGACCGGAAACTTTTCCAGATTACGCGAGGTCCGCTGCTGGAAAAGACCGGCGATCGCAAAGGTCTGGCCGCTCGCCACTTCGACCGTGGTGTCAGCCCTGCGCACGACGAAACTCGGCATGGCAAAGCCATTGGCGCTGACTGAGCCTGCTTCCGACAAGGAACTGACTTCCGGCTGAACATGGAGCGCAATGCGATCGCGGCCGATCAGCGTAGGGGTGAACCCGAGGGAAACGCCGAACGACTTGTATTGAACGGTAACGACGTCCGTTCCTTGCGGAATCGGAACCGGGATTTCGCCGCCGGCAAGAAAGCTCGCGGTCTGACCGGTCATCGCTGTCAGGTTCGGTTCGGCCAGTATCTTGACAACGCCGTTGCGTTGCAGCGCTTCGATGAGAATGTCGAAGTTGAGGCCCTGCGCCTGGTCCATGCTCAAACCAAGATTGCCGGTGCCGGAGGGCACGCCATTGTCCTGGAACATGTTGAACTCAAAACCGCCGCTCCTGTATCCGACAGACCAGTCGACGCCGTAGGACTGCAGCTCAGTGCGCGAGACTTCGGCGAAACGGACCCGGATATTGACCTGCTGCGACCCCTGCACGGTCATGTTGTTCAGCGGCGGCTGTTCCGGCGGCGAGAACGTGCGGGCGATATTGTCGACATCCGTTGCCTCCTCGACGCCTTGTGCCTCGCCGGTCGCAACAATGCGGGTCCCGAAAATCGAGAGATTTGTCGCCGAGTTCGGCTGCATTGCGTCTTTCGCTTCGTTGGCAGGCGTGACGTCGGGGGTGACGCGGAACTGGGCCGTTGCCTCGACCCGCTCATCGGCCGTGATTGCAATGAGGTTGGTCAGGCCGGGTTTTAGGCCGAAGACATAGACCATCCCCGGCGACACGACCTGAAGGTCCGCGATCGTGGTGTCGGCGATCAGGACGGATTCGACGGGTTCATTGAAGCGCAGCAGGCGTCCTTGCCCGACCGGCAGGTCGACCGTTGGCCGGCTCGGCAATGGCGACACATCCTGTGCCATAGCGTCGGTATATGTGAACAAAAACGCCAGCAAGACGGCAACCGTCGCGATAGCGAGCCAGCGCATCCGCCCGGCGAAAGTGGCGGATCGAACGCCTGCTGCGGTATCGTGAATTGTCATGCCGTTCCCCTCTTGAGCATGTAGTCCCCCCAATTGTCCCAATCCGCCCGGCTGGCATCATGAGGCTGCCTCTTGTCCGGCTTTCGCCTCAGCCGATGGCAGCGACCGAGAGACGTTGCGTGCCACGCCCGAGCGGCCGGATATCGTGGCCAATGGCTGGACGTTGAATTCCTGTGCGATTTCCCCGAAGGAAAGGACCGGAAGTTCGATGGCATTGTGCGTGAGCAGGCTTCGCATATGACGGCGTACATCCATCGCCGCGAGGACGACGGGTGAGACATCGGTGGCGTTCTGCGACAAGGCTCGTTCGATTTCGGCGATCAATGCCTGTGCATCGTCATCCGAAAGGTTCAAGAACGTGCCGGTCGATGTGCTTTGCACCGCGTTTCGCAGGATATCCTCGGCCGAGCGCTGCAGAACATAGGCTGCGATGATGTTGTTACGGCCAGCGAAGCGGAAGCTGATCTGGCGTTTCAAGGACGTGCGGATATATTCCGTAAGCAGAACGACGTCCTGTTCGCGTTGACCCCATTCGATCAGCGCTTCGAGGATCAGGCGCAGGTTGCGGATCGGCACGTTTTCGCCGACAAGTCGCCGAAGCACCTCGGCGATTTTCTGCAGCGGCACGATCTCCTGCACCTGTCTGACCAGATCCGCATAGTCCGGCTCCATGTCCGACAGCAGCCTGCGGGTCTCCTGGATCCCGACGAAATGGCCGGCATAGAGCCGAAGTGCATTTCCGGTCCATCTGGCCGCTGTTTGCGCCGGCGTGGAGAAGACGAATCCGGCTTCCTTCAACGCCGAAAGGTGGCGATCGTCGACCCACATGAATTTGCGCTGGCCGGCAATCGGAGAACCCTTTTCGTAAGTCACATCGAGCAGATCGAGATGCGTTGGGTCCGCTTCGACAAGAACGCGGCCGGCGGGGATTTCGGCATCCAGGATGGGTGCGCCCTCCAGATCGATGCGCATGCTTCTCGCTGAAAGCTTCTCGTCGACCTGCAGGCCGACAGCCGGAACGTCGACACCGAGATCGCCGAAAAGCTCGCGGCGCACGCCATCAGCAAGCGTGGCGAATTCGGGTTCCGGGACCGAGCGTCCGAGTTCGGTTCCGAAACGTACGACGATGCGGGATGAAGAAGGCAGTGCTGCGACGGGCGTTGAAGAAAGCGATGCCGGTTTTCCAGCTTGTTCGGCCATGGCGGTCTGGCCGAGGTCGTTGAATTCCGCTTCCCCCGCGGTGCGGCGATTGATGGCATAGGCGCCCGCGCCGAAGCAGGCACCAAGGATCAGGAACACAATGGACGGAAAGCCTGGCACTACGGCAAGGCCGACCATGATCACCGCGGCGAGTGCGAGCGCACGGGGGTCGCGTAGTAGCTGGCTGGTAATTTGCTTGCCAAGGTCGCTCGTGCCGTCCGAACCGCCGACGCGCGTCACCATCGTGCCGGCGGCCACGGCGACAAGCAGTGCCGGTATCTGCGCGATCAACCCGTCACCCACCGTGAGCAGTGAATAGGTCACGGCGGCGTCGCCCAGCGACATATCGTGCTGCAGCGTCCCGATCGCGAAACCACCGATCAGGTTGACCAGAATGATGACGATGCCGGCGATGACGTCGCCTTTGACGAATTTCATGGCGCCATCCATCGCGCCGAACAACTGGCTCTCACGCTCAAGCTGCTGGCGCAGCCTGCGTGCCTCCGCCTGATCGATGTCTCCGTTGCGCAACTCCGCATCGATGCTCATCTGCTTGCCGGGCAGCGCATCGAGCGTGAAGCGCGCGGCAACTTCGGCAACGCGTTCCGCACCCCGCGCAACCACGATGAACTGCGCAACGGTGATGATCAGGAAGATGACGAGGCCCACGGCAATACTGCCGCCGACGACGAAACTACCGAAGGCCGAAACGATCTCGCCTGCGTCGGCCTGGAGCAGGATCAGTCGCGTGGTCGTGATCGTGATCGCCAGCCGGAACAAGGTGGCGATGAGGATGACCGATGGCAGCGACGAGAACTGGAGCGGATGAGAAACGTAAAACGAAGCCAGCAGGATGAGCACGCTGACGGCGATATTGGCGGTGATGAGAATGTCGACGAGGAAGGTCGGCAATGGAATCAGCATCATCACCACTGCAACGAGCATCAGGATGGCGATGACCAGATCGCTGCGGCGTGACAGCTTGGCAAGAAAGTCCAGAAGGCGTTCCGATACCGTCATTCGGCGGCTCGATGCGACAGGAAGCTCCGCAAGGCATTGTGCGCCTCGGCCTTGCGGCCGGCCACAAGCAATGCTCGGCTCTTCAGCAACGCCAGCGTCGGGTGGTCCATTTCCTCCAGCGTCTCCAGCCTGGCTATGGTGGCAAGCGCCTTGTCCGCTTCGCCATCGAGTATGAGCAGATGCGCCAGCGTGCGCAGAACGCCGGCATTTCCCGGCGACAGCTGCGCCGCGATTAGCAGGTAGGCCGCGCCCCGCTTTGCCTGCCCGTGACACCCATAGAGATAACCCAGGACATGCAGCAGATGCACTGTTTCATGCGGATCAGTCAGGTTTAGATTCCTTCCTGTATCCGGGCAAGCAGATCGCGATGACGCTCGATTTCATCCTCCATCAGCGTTCTGGCAAGTGTCTTGAGTGGCTCGCCTCCCTCAAGGCCGGCAACCAGATGCGTTACAAAATGCTGGAGAATGGGTACCGAGCGACGCAGGATTGCAGGCTCGGGAATACCAGGCATGACGAAGTTGATGAGCGCCTCGTCGAGCGATTCGCTATTCGTGCCCCGAGAGGACTGGAATTCCGCGGTTCCTGGCTTTTCCGTACCAGCGGCCGATGTCGTCCCCTGGGCCCGGCTTGCGGCCTTGTCGACGCCGTTCATCCGCCGACGGTTGATTGCCTGACCACGCACGCCTTCCGCCTGCCGCACCTCGCGGCCAGTTGTATCCATCCTTGCCGTATCGAATCGCGGCCCTTCAAGCCGGCGGTTCACGGATATTTCAGCGCGACCGTGGCGCCGCCCTTCGTCAGGAGAAGTTCCGTCTCGCCAATGCGCTTGACGGTCCAGCCGTCATTGGTGAATGCGCCCTCATGATAGCGCGCGCCGTCGGTGGCGATGACATAGGGCCGCTCGCCATACCAGATCGCCTGCAGCCTCAGGCGCGGAGCCTGCTCGGCGTTGCCGATCATGACATTGGAGGCGAGGGAGATGTGCGCGCCGAACGCCTGGTCGAACCAGGATTGCGTTTCGGCCCAGGCAGCATTCTTGTCATTGGCGATCATGCCCGAAACCACGAGCCGTCCAGGTGATTGCTGAACGGTCAATGTGCTGATGCCGGATTGCTCGAGGCGCAGCTTGAGCTGGCGTTCCGCGTCGGCGGCGCTGGGGGCTTGTGTCGGCGATGGATCGTCCAGAACACTCTGCCCGGCCTCGCCAGCGAAGGCCAACGTGATCGGTTTATCGACTTGAGCGGATGACTTTTTGCCAATGTCGGGCTCGGCGAAGGAGAACCCATTGGCGGCGACGGAAACAGCGAAGACAGCAAAGAGAACGCTGCCCGCAACCAGCAGGGGGCGATTGGAAACAGACCAGCGATTCGGCGGGCGTTCCGGGTTGACCAGCCGGATATGGGCATCGCCGAGGCTTATCGACAGCGGCAGCTTGCAGCGGCGGCCCTGGCCTTCACGGATGACTTCGCCGGTGGCGAGCGTGACATCGCCGCCGACGGCTTCGATTTCAATCTGGCTGCCCTTGCGCCGCAACCTTGCGTGGACCGGCGCGATGCCGGCGTCCCTAAGGACTATTTCGGACTCCGTGCTGGAGCCGACCGTATACAGAGGCTCGACCAGACTAAGTTGGGCGCCCGCGTGAAATCCCTGCGTTACGCTGAGCGCAACGGAATGTCGCGATGCCGGGGTTCGGCCGATAGCCCAATCTTTGCCGTTAGCCCAATCTTTGCCGTTAGAATGAGCGGTCATGCCACTTCATCTCCCGCTGATGACAATTCAGACGCAGCCTGGCAACGGCATCGAAACGTTCGTGCCGTGGACGTGCGCCGCCGGGTGCTTGCGGCGGCGCATGGTTCGAGAATCCCGCCTTAGGCCTTTTCGGCCGACTGGCCGAGCGTCCTCGCGGTGCTCATCAGCATGTCATGTTGGGACTTCGCGATCTCTTTTGTGATCTCGAGGCTAAACATGCGCTCCTGATGCTTGATCATCTTGTCCAGGTTCTGTTCCGGCGACCCGGCAGCGCCGGACGTAATGGGAGGGGTAGCCATCGTTGTCTCCTTGAGGGACCATTCAAGTTACAAACTCCGGAATCACGTCGACGCGATCCGACAGGTTGCGAAAGCAGCTTAAGGCAGCGTGATCGAAAATGAAAGTCCACTTGGAATATATGAACCAGTTCGGTTCCAACTGTTGCATTGCCACCATTGGAGGAGTAACCTGCCATCGGGGTAAATGGGGTATGGCAGAATGGAACAAGGTCCTTTGGCGGAGCTGTTGGTCGAACGGTTCGAGAATATGCCGCCGCAGCTGCGGGTCGCCGCGCGTTTCGTGCTGGACCATCCTAAGGATGTCGCACTGATGTCGATGCGCGAGCAGGCGCATCAGGCCGGCGTTTCGCACAGCACGATGATGCGGTTGGCGCGATGGCTTGGCCTTGAAGGCTATGAGGATATGCGCAGCCTTTATGCGCGCGCGCTGCGTGAGACAGGCGCCGGTGAGCCGGTGCGACGGGGTGCCGACCAGGGTGGCGTTCCCGGATATTCGACTGCAGGGGTTGTCGCCGACACGCTCGCGGCGCAGGTTTCAAGTCTGGGTGAGTACGGCAATGCCTCGCAATTCATCGCCGCCGCAGACCTCCTTGCACGATCACGCAATCTGTTTGGTCTCGGCGCGCGCTCCGGTTATCCGGTCGCCAGCCACTTCGTTCACATCATGTCGTTTCTGGCTGGCGGCGACCGCAAGGTGACGCTTGTCGGCGAGATGGGCGGACATGGTCTGGATGCCTTGCAGGGCGCGGGACGCGGCGACGTGCTCCTTGCTGTGGGCATGTCGCCTTATGAACGAACGACGATCGACGTGGCGCGCCAGTCGGCCAGGCAGGGTGTCGGCGTGGTGGCAATCACCGACAGCAGCGTGTCGCCGCTGGCCCGGATCGCGCGGGAGACCATCATCGTTACGGCAAATTCGCAGTCGTTCTTTCGCAGCATGGCGCCGGCGTTCGCCGCCGTCGAGATTCTGGCGGCACTGACGGCTGTGCAGTCTGAAGTGAATGCTGCCGAACGAGTAAGACAGTCGGAAGAGCAACTCGCTGCTTTCGGCATTTATTGGAAGCCGCCCCGGTAAGCTTCTGGGGCTTCCACTGTCGGGCGCGGGGGCGTTGACGGCAGGCAGACTGCCTGAACCAGGACTGGACCGGCTCCGGAGGTTGTTTGATGATCCGCCCGATTAACACCGTCAAGCCGCCGCCGCCGCCCAAGGTCGATCCAAAGGCCAATGCCGAGCAGATTACGCGGCTGCAGGCGGAAGCCACGAAATTGCAAAATGAAATCCGGCTCGCCAACAAGATGGGCGAGGCCGGCGCGGCCGCGGGCGCCCGCCAGCGGCTGACGCAGGTCAAAGCGGATCTGACGACGGCGCAGCCGACTGCCCCGTCGCCACAGTCGACCGCCCCGGCGCAGCCAGGACCGGAGCTGCCTGCCGCGGTCATCAAGGCAAACGGCAATGGCGGCGCCACCGCCGCGCCGGCGCTTTTCACGCAGGATCTCGGCGGCGCGCCAAACCTCGTTGTTTCGCCGGAAGTCAAGGCGCCGGAAGTCAAAGCGCTGGAAGTCAAGGCGCCGAAAGTCGAGGCGCCGAACGCCAAGGCGAACGACATCCTCAAGGCGATCGATGGTGGCAAAAGCATCGACAACATCGCCGCCGAGCAGGGCGTGGCTCCCGAGGATGTGGTGGCGGCTCTGAATGCCGGCGGCATGACGGCGGTAGCGACCGAGCATGCCAACGGCGACACCCGCACGGTGGTGATCACCGCCGGAGACCGCACGATCACCGAAAACCAGGATTATCAGCACGGCGGCTACTACACCGAAGAGACCGGCCCCGACATGCAGGCGACGTCATCGCCGATCCGTGACGATCTCGGCCGCAAGGAAACCACCAGCGTCGACGCGCAGACGGGCGCGATCACGACCACGCTGGTGGACGATCTCGGCGACGGCGCGGTCACCGAACGCACGTCGAACCCGCAGACCGGCATCACCACCACCACCCACACGGCTGCCGACGGCACCGTCACGGTGGAGAAGGCCCTGCCGAACGGCGCAAAGGTTGAGACGGTAACGCCCAACAACAGCGTCGCCTTGCCGGTAACGACGGTCACGGGGCCGGATGGCGACGAAGTAATCCTGGCGCAGACCCAGACCGCCGACGGCTCGGGCGCGGCGTCGATCCAGGAGCAGCTTGCCGAGGGCATGAGCATCGAGGAGATCGCCGAGGCGAGCGATCTCACGCCCGAGCAGGTGATCGCCGAGCTGAACGCCGCCGGCCTCGAGGTGACGCAGGGCGGCGACCCGGGCGAAACCCTGCAGATCGTCGTCACGGATCCGGAGACCGGCAAGACGGTCACCTACAACAACGACTACCAACACGGTTCGACTTCGGTGACGACCATCGAGGGGAATACCGAGACGACCGATACGGTCGACGGCAATGGCAGGACCAGCCACACCGAGCGCAACACCGAGACCGGCGAGCAGACCACCACCATCGTCGACCCTAAGAACAACACCGAAACGACGATCGTCGTCGACAAGGACGGCCGGCGCACCGAGACCATTGTCGAGACGCTGGGGGATGGCGAGCCGATCGATTACGAGGTCCAACCCGGTGACAATCTGAGCGACATCGCCGAGGCGCATGGTGTGACGCTGGAGGATCTCGCCGAGAGCAATCCGGAGCTGTTCACCTCTCCGCGCGATCCCGACCTTATTCATCCCGGGGAAACCGTGGTGATCGAGGGCGGTACCAACACCACCGTCGAGGTGACGTTCAACGGCTATACAATGACCACGTCGCCGGACGGCAAGATCACGCTGACCAACGCAACGACCGGCGCCGTCACCGATATCGCGGCCGGCACCGCGCAACAGGCGCTCGCCGAGCTGCTGCTGGACATCAACCCGAACAGCAGTGACCCGCAACAGGCCAAGGAAGACCAGATACTCAAGACGATGCTGGACGGCATATTCGGCGGAGCGACGCCAGAGCTGACCACGGAGGCGCTTGAAAAGCAGCAGGCCGTGGTCGCTGCAATGGAATTGTATGGTCCGGGACAAGACGCAACCGGCGCGACTCTCGACGGTGGCCCCACGTCGGTTGGTCCCTACGGCAACCCACCGTCACCCACGGCTCCTTCGGGCGGGAAGTGGGTGCCATTGCTGGTCGACGGGAGCTGGAAATGGTTCGACCCGGAGGTGGCCAAGGCGATCGCAGCCGAGAACGTGGCGATTGCGAACTTCGGTGACGCAGAAGCAAAGGCTGCGCAGAGCGCGGCACAGCTCGACGTCTATGCGCTGGACCCTGAATTCAAGAACGCCATGGAGGGTGCCGAGTCAACGCTCGACAAGGCGTTGGCGCCTTATGGACTGGATTGGAAGCCGCCCGAGCCGAAGGGCACACTGGCAGATGCGCAAAGCCGGTTGATCCTCGCCAACAATGCGCTTGAAAGCGCCAGCACCGCCCGGGCCGAATACGAGCAGGGCCAGACGTCACTTCTCGAAGCGATCGACAAACAGGTAGACCTGCCGACGCTCAGCGATCCCAACCAGACGGCTGTCAGCAGCCCGGACGGCCCCAGTGCCGAGGAAACCAACCAACAAGGAAAGGCCGCGCACGCGGAGGTCGCCGAGCTCTTTACAAACGTTTCGCTACACACCGCCAACGGCAACAAGGCCACGATCGATCAAATGATCAGCTCGACCGAGCTGGAGCTGAAGCTTACCGATGCCAAGCCTGGAAGCCCAGAATACACGGCCATCGAAGAGCGGCTTGAAGGTCTGCAAACGCTCCAGGGGGCCGCGGCCAATCAGGTGACCCTGGCCGAGGCATATCAGGAGTATGGGGTTGCACAGGCAGAGGCGGCGGATCTTGCCGTAATCATGGAGCCTCTCAAGCAGCAATTGCTTGCGCAGGCACAGGAAAGGAACCCGCACCATTTCGATTGGGGAGGGTATACCAATGGACATGGTGACTTTACCGGCAAGCTAGAATCGCAGGACATAGTCGAGGAGAACGGTCAACTCTATGTCGTTACCGTCTATGAGAACTATACTTTCACCGACGAGAACGGGGATGACACCAATGTACATAAATCTGCCCTGACATATGACCTCAACGACGAGGGTATCAGGGAAGATTTCCGCAACGATCCGCTCAACAAGCAGTGGCAGGAGATGCTGGCCTCGACGCAAGACACATCGTCGGCGCCGGTATGCACAGCCAACGGAACGGGATCGCAATCGGCGCTGGACGCGGCCAAGTCGAAGGTTGTCGGCGTGCAGGTCGATCAGCTTGATGCCGGATTGAGAGATGCGAAAACGGCGCTCGTCGACGCGACGACGGCACGCGACCAGGCGATCACCGACTACGGGCCGGGAACCGTAGAGGCGCCCGCTGGCACGCTCAAGCCGGGCGAGACGGCGGTGAAGATCATGGTGAACGGCCGCGCCCTGTGGGTCGCGCCGGAGGTTGCCGCGGCATACGAAGAGCAGGGGCCGGGCGCAATCGGCGACAGCGGCAAGTGGGTCCAGATCGAAATAGACGGCCAGAAACTGTGGGTGCACCCCGAAGTTGCGGCCGCGGAAATCGATCGAGGCCAAGCGGAGACCGAAAAGAACCAATTGGAGGACTGGGAAGAAAACGTGCGGCCGGCGATGGTGGCTGGGCGCGACTGGTACGCTTTTTCCGCAAGCCACCCCAAGCTTCTCGAATACGGTTCCGCCGAGCATGAGGCGAAACTCAAGTACGAGTATTTTGAAGAACACAAGGACCAGGCGCTGGCTGGATATCAGGTCCAGTTCGAGAACCTCTACGAGGCCGGCTTCACCGGCGAATACGAGACATATACGCCGGACCAACTCAGCACTGCCGTTGGTCAGACCCTCGGGCTCGACGCGTCGAGTGAAGACGTCCAAAAGGTCACCGAAGAAATCACCGACCGCGGCGGCGACGACGCCGAGGTCAAGATCGTGCCGATCTTCTCCCTTGACCGCGGCAAGGAATCGACGACGGCTTTGTTCGCGATCAAGAGCGGCGGCGACGAAATCGGCTATGTCGACAGGGCGGGTAAATATTACAGCACCTTCGATGAATTCCAGCACGAGAATCGCCTCTTCGGCGAGAAGGGCAATCTGGTCATGGCCAAGGGCGGCGACATGTCGCTCGGCGAGGATGGTTTTTCGCTCGACGAACTGGAAGTGGCCGACGCCCGCAAAGTGGATTTCTGGGACAAGGCTACCGACATTGGTCTTGGCATCGTCGCCGGTGTCTCCACCATCGTCTCGTTCGTGCCGGGCGGCCAATGGGCGATTCCCATCGCGATCGGCTCCGGTTCAATCCTTGGCGGCAAGGCTCTGGTCAGGGAGGGTGAGCATCTTCTTCAAGGCGGCGACTTCGACAGCCAGTCGGGTTGGAATATCGCCACCGGCGTAACTGCGTTCCTGCCGGTGGGCGCGGGTGCCCTGCGCACATTCGGCTTGGCAAAGACAAGCCTGTCCAGATCCCAGGCTTTCGCGGGCGGCTTCGGGATGACCCGCATGAAGGATGCCAGCTGGGGAATCGGCCGATTCCAGGTGAACGTAGAGGAGGCCTCTTATGCTGGTAAGGTCACCGAATTTATGCAAAGCGGCAACAAGCTGACCAACGCTGCGTGGAGCCTCGATGCCGGCGCCGTGGTTGCCGGTGTTCCGTTGCTCGGCAAATCGGTGGAAGATCTGGCGGCGCATGGCGGCGAGATGTCCCTGCTCGAGCTCGCGAACGCAGTCGTGGGCATAGGCGTCGGCACTGTCGGCACGGGGCTGGGCGGCCGTTCGCTGTTGTCCAACATGCCTGGAACGGGCGGTACTCGGAGCGGAACTTTTCCGGATTCGGGGCCGCAACCGCGGGCCGTCTACGAGATGGGCGCTGACGGTGTCTACAGGCCGACCGGCGAGCAGGTCATGCCGGACCCGGATGAGATCATCATCGACGGCGATGTGGCCGGCGAAACATCCGGCCAGCAGGGAGCCGGTTTCAGCGCCCGGGACGGGTTTGACAACACGGGAGGGGCTAACGGTCCAACCGGTCCACGGGCGCTGCCGGCCGGCGAGTCCGACGGTCCGAACCCGCCGCCGCCCACGGGCGGCAAAGGTGATCCATCAGGCGACGGACAATCGTCGAGGCCGATGGTTGTGCATGAGCAAGGCACCGACGGCGTCCATCGCCCGACCGACAAGCTGGTCTTCCACGATCCCAGTCACCCCGTTATCGAGGGGACGGTTATCAACGTCCACGATGAAGGGCCGAGCGCCCCGGGTGAGCGCGGCGATCCCGAGAATGCCAGCGACCGAGACGCCCAGGGAGCGCGTGAGCAGAATGTGCGCGTCCCCGCCGACGGCGATCCGATTGTGGTTCCGCCGGTCCGCGGCGATGGAACGACGCGCCCGGCCGAGAGCGGCTTGCGGCTCGTCTGGGACCCGGCGACCAAGACGTTCACCGGCATGCCAAGCCCCAATCCCGCGGAATACGTCTACACCAGCGGCAAGGATCCGCAGCAGACGGGCTACCTCGACGGCGCACGCCCTTCCGACCCGGCCGTGCTGGCCACCCCGGACGAGGTCCTGCTCCAGTCCGAAACGGAAACACGCGGGGCGGAAGGCAGCCGCCCGTTGATGCGCTACACTCTCGGTAACCGCCATACCGGCGAGATGCTGGTCGATTTCAACCTGCCGGAAGGGCAGAGGATTGTCGCCATACCCGAACCCAAGGCGATCACGGCGGCGCCGGAGCCGGAGCCGGCTCCTGTCGAGCTCGACCCTTCCTTGCCGGTTCTTTATCTCGGCGCCGATGGCCGCTGGACAGCCGATAAGGCCCGCACCGAGCCACCGCCCGTGACGGACACCGAGCACCCCAGCCCGGTTCGGCCCGACGGCACGCCGATCATCAACAATCGCTCGTCAAACCCGTACAGCTTCGGCCAGACGTTCACTGCAGTCAAAGCCGGCCTGCGGCGCATCGGCACGCGTTACCTGAATACCGAGCCTCGCTATGATTATCCGAAGCTCGGCGAACTGGTCGACAGCATCTATCACCGGCCGGTTCCGCAGGACGGCGTCACCGCCGGACAGGACATCTATGTCGAGGCCGGCGGCGAATACCTGCCGGCCAAGGTCGTCGTCGCCGGCCCGCAGGCGAGCATGACCCGCGACATCGTCCCCGACATCGTCCCATTGGGCGAGCATGCGACGGATGCCGGCTACCTGGGTTCCGGCCCGACCGTCGAACGCGCCAAGCGCGGGTCGATAACCACGCCGAACGGCCAGCTCAGGGTCAACACCCCGGCACGGGAAGTCCATGCGTTCGATCCTGCCAAGAATCCTGAAGTCAGCCGTCGCTCGGCGCTCGGCGAAACCATGGCCACGACCTTGCCGGCGCTTCCCGACGATGCGGCAACGCCCGCGCCGATATGGACGCCCGAGCAGCTGCAACTCGTCGGCGATTACCTCAATTCTCTCGAACGCTCCAGCGATCCTGTCGTCCGCGATGCGGTGACCATGACCAGAGTGCAACTCGGGGGCAGGGCCTTGCCTCAGTCCGGCACGGACATGACGCCGGCCCAGCATCATGCGCTTGTCGAAATGCTCAACGCCGACCACAACAGCCCGTTCACCGGCTCCAAGCCGGCGGGCCAGCTTTCGATGAACGGCCTGACGACCCTCCAGGTGTTCAGCGCACAGGGCAAGCTGCCGCATCTGTCGCCGGGAGAAGTGATCGACCAACTCAGCCTGTCGTCCGACGCCAGGCTGCCCCGCGGGGAGCAGTTCCTTACCGCAGGGGCGCTGCCAAGAAAAGCCGGCTGGACCGATCCCGGCCGTGGCATCGTCGGCGATTACCTCAAGGCTGCATCAGGCTCCACCGATCCGAACCTTGCCGCCGCGGCAAATGCCGCCTCGCCGTTTTTCAAGGGGCGCGCCACCAAGCCCGGCAAGGCCGTGACTGCCGCGCAGCAGGATGCGCTCATGCAGGTCCTGGCGGCCGACAGTGGCAGCACGTGGGTTTTCGGTCCGAAGCTTCAGCCGGGCTCTTCGTTCAAACCCGCCGGCAAGCTTTCGCCGGAAGGCCGCTACAATGAGGAGGTCCTGTCCGGCCACGACACCTGGACGTCGTACCTTTGGCGAGAGATGCGCGGTTACGCCGCCAACCAGCAGAAATCTGCGGACCCCGCGGTCCAGTCGCTCGCGCACGCGCTGGAGAACGCGCTGCCCGCAAGCAAGCCCAGGGCCGGGACCGAGATCAACAGCGAGGTGCCCGTCCTGCTGGAGCGGTTGCTGGATGCCGACAAGGCGAGTTCGTGGCGCGCCCCGACATTCTTCACCGATGCACAAGGGGTCTGGCGGTCCGACCGCGCCACTGTCTCCTGGTTCCTGCAGGAACACGAAGCCAAGGTCCTGGGCGGCCCCGTGCTGAACGACGTGGTGACCAACGGCGCCTTGCTGGCTGCCGGGTGGATCCTCGGCCCCGGCGGCCGCACGATCACGCTCGGCGGATCGATGCTCGGCATCGGCCTCAAAGTGCCGCTGCCCAGCCGTCAGGTCTATGGCGAACTCAGCCTGAAGAACAACGGCCCCGACGGCGGCACAGGCTTCCTGCTCCCGGTCCATCCCAACGATGCGAAGGGCCAGAAACTCTTCGTCAATGGATACCGGCCGAATTTCGCTTATGATGAGGCGGCGGCTCCCTCCGCCCAGTGGGTCGCATCGGCGCCGATGCTGTCGAAGAACACGTTCCAGAACGAAAAAGCCGCTGGCGTTTCACTATCCATCTTTGGCTTCTCTCTGAGCGGGGCCTACGTCAATCGCACGCTGCGCTATCTCGGCGGCGAAGGCGGCCGGCCGGGATATACGCACAGGGAGCCTGGCCCGCTCAGTCAACGGGCAGCCTCTTTCTGGGAGGAGGCGGCGAGAGGTGGCGCCAGCCACTATAGCTCCGAAGGCAAGGTGCCGGGTTTCGAGGATCGTCTCCTCTACCGCAACTACAACGTCATGGCGCCCTTCGGAGGCGGCAAGGAACCCTGGCGCGGCACCCCCGCCTTCGAGGGCGTTCCGCGCGAGACGGGCGCCGGGCCGCTCAACCGCCTGGACCGCAAGGACCACGGCGCCGGTCTCGCCCTGAACTATGGGCCATTGCCGCTAACGACGGTGGAACTCGGCTCGGTGAGGAAGGATGTTGTCCCGCATGCCCGTACCGCCCGCGCGCATCCCGGATCCTCCGAAGGCGCGCAAAAGGTTTTCTCGGCGCTGGAGACTTCGGGGGGGCAACTGACGCCGGACGTTCTGCAGCATCTCGACGCCTATCTCGCCGAGGTTGCGGCATCGCCGCACGGCGATTTGAGGTTCGCTGGTCAGCGCGTGTTGGATGTGTTCCCGGAACTGGGCGTGGCGCCATATCCGGACCAACTCGCCGGCGGACGGCCAGGCGGCATGAGCCGGCCAGCATGGAAAGCGTTGCGGCAACAGCTGGACCAGCAGGCCCGCAGCGAGCTGACGCCCACGCAGGCGCATTACCTCAACCGGCTGCTCGAACAGGATGTGCTGCACAATTCGCCGCCGACCCCGCCGGCACTGGGCTCGGGACGGCCGGATGGAACCCCGCCGCCACTGGGCCTGGGGCCATCGGATGACACCCCGCCGGCACTGGGCCCGGGGTCGTCGGAAAAAACGGTTCGGATCGTGGACGAGAATGGCGAAACGGCCACCGTGAGGTATCTCGGGACGCCGCCCAAGAGCGCGGAGAACGTTTACGTGCCGCCTGCGGATGGTCCGCAACTCCGCGGCGACGACCCGACCTTGGCTCACCAGTCGCATATTCTGCATCGCGATCCGGAAACCGGCGAGCCGGTGGTGCTGCCCTGGATACGTGGTGCTTCCGATGACCATGTGCCGGGGAGCCTTCCCGACGAAGGCAATCTGCCCGTCGAAGGCGCCGGCGACCCGGCAAGGCCCTTGCGCGGCAATGTCGGCCCCTATGTTTTCCGCGCCGATACACGCGCGCCGACCGAGATCAGGGACGCCGGCGGCTTCTCGCCGCCGCCGCCGACCGGAATCTGGGTGGACAACCCGCAAGGCATTGTCCTGAGCAATTATGTGCTGGGCAATACCCATGGCCGTTTCGTCGGCACCAGCCAGTCGATCTCGGGCGCCAAGGCTTTCGTTTCGGAAGAGTCACGGGCCGCACGGCAGCAGGGCTATACCTATCTCTACACGCTCAATCCGAGTAGGCCGCGCCTCCACGTCCCGACCGAGTTCGAGGCGACGGGCCGGCCGGTCAGCGACAGCATGGCCCGCGTCGACGAGACCGCAATCGACGGCAGCATACCATGGAACGAGGTCCATGGCTGGCGGATGATGGATCCGGACGGCAATTTCGTCGGTGAGTTCACGCGCAATGAGGATGCCGTCGCGCCTGGCGGATCGACACAAAAAGGCCCGCAGGTGATCTTGCGGCCGGCCGACGAGTTCTGGGATGCGCCAGAACAGGCCGAAGCGCCGCCGCCGCCAGTGGCCGCGGTGGTCGGCCACGAAGCCCCGGCCGTGGCCGGCGAAACGCCGCCGACAGAGAATAGTGCTGCCGAAACGCCGACAGCCGCGACATGGCCGCCGGCGCCTGACCGGGGCAGGGCGGTTTTTGACCCCGTCAGCGGAAACATCATCAGCCTTGAGCTTCCGGCGAGTTTCGCCGCGGAGCCGGGATTTGCCGAACCTGTGCGGGCACCGACCGGGCCGGAGGTCAGAGCGCTTGCAGCCGATAAGATTGCCGGGCTGACCGGTCCGCAATTGCACGCCATCAAGCCGGAGAACATCGCCAAGCTGGCGCCTGAGCAGGTGGCTGCGCTGAGCCCCGAGCAGATCCGGCAGTTGACGTTCGATCAGCTTGCCGCGCTTCCACCGAAGCAGTTGCGGGCGCTGGGTGGCGAACAGCTCCAGGCGATCAGGCCAAGCAAATTGCAGGCTGTTGCCTCTGGCCGGATCACCGGCTTGCGGCCGGATCAGGTCGCGGCCTTCTCGCAAGAGCAACTCGCCGGATTGACCATCGAGCAGGTGCGCAAGCTGACGCCCGACCAGATCGCCAAGCTCAGTGACGAGCAGCGCAACGCCCTTACGCCGGAACAGGTCACCGCCATGCGGCCTGCCCAATTCAGCCATCTCAATGCCACCCAGTTTGCGGCGCTGGACCCAGCTCTCGTCGCGGCACGCAATCCTGCGACAATGGCAAAGCTGTCTCCACGCCACGTCTCGGCACTGACGCGGGAGCAGCTTGACGCGCTGACCATTCATCAGATCGAGGCGCTGACGAAACAGCAGATAGCGGCGCTGACGCCGAAGCAGCTTGGCGAGTTGAGCCCCGGCCAGTTGCGCAAGTTCACGCCCAGGCAATTTACTTGGATGTCGACGGAGCAAACGAACGCGCTTTCGGTGCTGCAGATGACCACTTATCGGGCGACCCACAAGAAGATCATGACGCCGGATCAAACTGCGGCCGTCGATCAGGCGCTGACCCTCGCCCGCATCAAGGAGAACGCGCAGTTGGTCGCGACCTTTGGTCCAATGGCCGGCTCCTCCTACACGGTATGGCAGATACTGCCACCGCATTGGGCCGCGACGGCTGCGGGCGTTGCGTTCGGCGTGCGCGGCGTCGTCTTCAGCGCGCAATCGGTCTTTCCGAACGCCACGGCAAATCACAAGCCGCTGGGACGCGCCCTCAATGCCGCGAGCGGGGCGTCGTTCATCTTCTCGTCTCCAGGCTCGGCCGCCGGGCTGCTGCGCGGCGACAATGTCTGGTTGAACGGCTCCTTCTCGCTGGGCAATGTGATCTACGGCACGAAATCCGCGCTGCAGTCGATCGCCGGACGGCCGGTGTTGCGGAACGTGGCCGAGCATCTGGCCGGTCCTGGTTATGTCTTCGGCTCCCTTCTCTACACGGCACAGAACCTGCACTCGCCGCTGGCCGCGACGGCGGGCGCCTTGTTCACCGTCGGCAGCGCCGAGTTCTGGGTGTCGGCCGCGCGCACCGATCTGCTCAATCGCCGGGCCGTGCCGAGGACGCCAGAGCAGATCGACGCCCGGGCAAAGTCCGACGCGCGCTGGGGGATCGCCGATCGCATCGCGCTTGGCGTGACCTTCGGCGTCGGCATGCTGCTGTTTGCCTGGGATACGCTGGACGACCAGCCATGGAACACCGGCAAGACGCCGCCGACCGACCCGACCGCGCCGGGCGACGCACCTTCCGGCGTCGATGGCGCGCTACCGGACGAACAGACCGCGCCGGGTAACGATCCTTCCGGTGTCGAGGGCGCGCCGCCGGACGAACAGACCGAGCAGCCTGATCCCGGGACGCAAACCCCGCCGCAGGACTTCCCGCAACTCGCCGTGCTGGCCGATGACGGCCTGAACTTGCGGACCCAGCCTGACGGAGATTCGACCGTGGTGACGGTTCTGCAACCCGGGAGCTTCGTCGAGCAGACCGCCGCGCCTTCGGCAGACGAGTCAGGGGAGGCCTGGATACCGGTCGAAGGTTTCGGGCCGGACGGCGAAATGCATAGTGGCTGGGTTTCCGGCGATCATGTCGAGGCGCATGCCGACGGCAGCAGCAACCCTGCGGGCCGCACCAATCCAACGCTGGAGCAAGACGGCTACCAGTGGGTCGAGGTCAAGAACGGCGACAGCATTCGCCTGATCGCCAGGACCCATTCTGCGGATGTGGCCGAGACGGTGGTGCTCAACATGGATCATATAATGAGCCCGGATGTGATCTTCTCAGGCGACCGCATCTACCTGCCGGCCACCTTGGTCGGCTGAGAAACCGCGGGCCTGAGCTTGTCGGTTCTCGCAGCATAGGCATGCGCAACGCAGCCGGCCAGCTTTGCCGCCCGCTCCGCTATCGGATTGGAGGGTTCGGAAGAGTAGGAGGCGGTGAACTGCAGGTCGGACGGGTGCCATTCGCATTCGACGATGCGCAGTTTTCCGCTTGCGAGATAGTCCTGGACGACGCCCTCGGGCAGCGAGGCTATGCCGATTCCGTTGAGCGTCATGGTGATGGAAGCGGCCAGCGAGTTGGCCGGAAAGATGCGCGGCGTCTCCTCGAATTCGCCGGTGAGCTTGCGGTAGAGTTCGCTATAGGGTCGCGTGGTGCGCGCGTAGCTGATGATGGGAAACTGCATCAGGTCGCTCAGCGTCACCTTGCGCCGGTGAGGCAATTCCAGCTGCGGCGAGCAGACCCAGACAAGCGGAAAGGACGGCATCTCGATATTCTCGATGCTGTACTCCAGGACAGGGCCCATCAGCACCGCAAGATCGAGCCGGTGTGACATGAGTTCGTTGCGAAGGGTCGTCGTCGCATCGACGACGATATCGGTATCGACAAGCGGAAAGTTTGCCTTCAGTGCCGTGAGGAAATCCGGCAGCCAGGTGTGCACGATCGTTTCGGCGACCCCAAGCCTCAGCACCCTCGTCGTCTCTGAAGTCTCTGAAAGAGAGCTGGCCATCAGTTGCAGCCGCTCTGCGACACGCAGAACCCGTTGGGCAGGCGGCAGCAGCCGTTGTCCCTCGGCGGTCAGCCTGACCGTGCTGCTCTGTCGCTCGAACAGCTTGGCGCCAAGCGCTTCCTCCAGCCCAGCAATTCGGGTGGACACCGCCGGCTGCGTGGTGTTCAGGCGTTCAGCCGCCCTGCGAAAGCTTCCGAACGTCGCCACCAGGAGAAAGGTTTCGAGCTGCTTGATATTGAAAGGTATCACGTGGGAATCACTCATTTGCGGCTTTCGGGAACGGCCATCAATGCCGCACAATGATCTGGCTGCCGATCTTCACGCGGTCATAAAGATCGATGACGTCGTCATTGGTCATGCGAATGCAACCGGAGGAGTTGGCCTGTCCGACGGTCCATGGCTGGTTGGTGCCGTGGACGCGATAAAGCGTGTTGCCGATATACAATGCGCGCGCGCCCAATGGATTGTTAGGTCCTCCCTCGACATGGGCAGGCAGGAAGCGGCCATTTGACGCTTCCCTGGATCGCATTTCGGCCGGCGGCCGCCAGTCCGGCCAGGTCTTCTTGCTCGAAATCGTGTCGCGGCCGGCCCACTCCAAGCCCTCCTTTCCAACGCCCACCGCGTATCGCAGCGCCCTTCCGTTGCCCAAAATGTAGTAAAGCCGCCGCTCCGTGGTGCTGATAACGATCGATCCCTTCGGTTGAGCCTCACTGAAATGCACGATCTCCCTGGGGGTTGCTGACCAGTCGCTCCGGGTTTCTCCATCGGAAGTCTGGTCGGGTGCGGAAGGGGAGACCAGCACATTTCTTGCCGGATCGTAAGTCCAGCTTCGTGGGTCATAACCGCTATTCGATTGGGCCTGCGCCGGCACCATCGCGGCAATCGATAGGGCAGCGATCAGAAATGCACGCAACCTCTGGTTAAGGCGCGGGGCGACCCGGGCTTTACGTCCCGCAACCGTGACGGGAACAGGCAGGTTCGCAAGCAGGATCATGATTGCCGCCAAGACCGATCTCTTCTGCATCCAGGCGTCCAGCTGACGATCACCTGATTCCAGCGCGCACCATATCGCTTTGCAGGCGGTTCGCAACATTTGGCACCAAATGCTCGTGCGCAATCCAATTGGACTTCCAATTCTGCAATGTGCACGATAGAGTGAATCGGCGGGTAAATCATGAAACCAGCGACGCGGGCCATCGCTCGTGCGTCCCTTTGCGATAGGACCAATGTTGACGGGACGCGACACCTGCCATGCGGATCGGTTCTCGGGAGCCAGGGCTGCTTTTGTCGCCTGCGGTCTTGCGATGATCCTGGCGTTCGGCCTTGCCTCGTCGCAGGCCAACGCCGCCGAACCGCGCTGGCCTGCCGGCCCGTACAAATACATCACCGTCGATCAGTCGGTAGCCGACGCGCTGGTTGAGCTAGGCCGCAACATGCGGGTGCCCATGCGAGTCAGCAAACTCGTAAAGGGGCGTTTAAGCGCCGGCATGCCGGTTGGAACGGCGCGCGAGTTCCTGCAGGAGATTTGCGATCGATACGGCTTGGTCTGGCATTTCGATGGCATCGTCATGAACGTCGCGACCGAAGCTGAGGTCCGGACGGAAATGATCGCGCTTGATGCCAACACGGCTGCCGGTGCGGAAGATCGGCTTTCGCGGCTGGGGGTCATCGACCCGAAGTTTCCGATCAAGGTGTCCAGGCAAGACGATGTTGTCTCGGTATCGGGGCCGCCGTCCTATGTTGAACTTGTCAGGAAAACACTGGGAGTTCCTGCGGCGCCGAGCGCGAAGCAGGATGTTGGCAAAGTTGTTCCGGTCCGCGTTTTCCGCGGCAGGCAGGCGGAGGCGCAGAATGTTCCCTCCGGCAAACCGAACTAAGCAAGCAGGAGGGCAGGTTCATGCAAATCGCGCCGATTGGAGCCCTGGAAGCCACGCTGACGAACTTGACCACCAGCATGGCTTCGCAGCAGCAGATCACCGCCGGCACGACAGCGCAGCCGGGTAACCGGATGGTGGGTGCCAATCAGGAAAAACATGATGCCGCGAAGGTCAGTATGCCTGAACGCGGTGATGTCGCCGCGCGGGCAGGCCAGCAGGTGGCGCAGTCGTCTTCGGGAGCCAATCCGGCGATGGCCGGACAATCGTCCAAACTGGAAAAGCCGGAGCCGATCGCCGAACACAAGCTGTTCGACTATCTGGCCGAGGTGGAGAAGGCTGGGGGCGGAGCGCTCACGGATCCGTCTGCATTGTTCGGTTCTGCGGTTCAGTCGCTGGAAGGGACCATGCAGCAGGTCCAGAGGGCCCTTGGCCAGGCAAATGCCCCCCAGGCAAATGCCACCGTGAGTGCTGAAACGGCCGCCATGCAGGATGGCGCCGGGAAGACCGTCCCGTCAGGCAAGGCCCCGTCAGGCAAGGAAGACGAAAACGCCACCGCAAAAAATGCCGAGCAATTGCTCGAACGATCCATTTCGGTGATGTGGGCAGCCGCCAATCTCGAAGTGGTCACGAGCAGCGTAACGGCCGTTACGTCGTCCACCAGCACGCTGATCAAGCAACAGTAAGCCTACGGAGTGTTCGTGCACACGACAACCTTGCCGCGGCGGTCGACACTATTGAATCGATTCGGCGTCCGGTGCCGCGTCGCGCTCGTTGTGGTGAGCATGCTTGTGCTCCAGGCGTGCTCGGTTGAGCTGTATTCCGACCTCAACCAGCGGCAGGCCAACGAGATCGTGGCCACGCTGATGCGTCATGGCATCCCGGCCCAACGCGAGGCGGGCAAGGACGGCAAAATGACGGTTTCCGTACAGAAGGACCGTTTCGCCGAAGCCATGGCGATTCTCGACGAAAGCGGGTTGCCCAAACAGGAATTCCAGACGCTCGGCGACGTGTTCAAGCGCGACGGGCTGGTATCCTCGCCGGTCGAAGAGCGTGCGACGATGATTTATGGCCTGAGCCAGGAACTGTCGCAGACGATTTCGGACATCGACGGCGTGCTTTCCGCGCGCGTTCATCTCGTCCTGCCCGAAAACGATCCGCTGAGACAGCGGCTGGTCCCATCGTCCGCTTCCGTTTTCATCCGGCATCGCGCATCCGTTCCGATGAATGAGCTGATCCCTCAGGTCAAGATGCTGGTGGCCAAAGGCATCGCCGGGCTGACTTATGACAATGTATCCGTCACGCTCATTCCGGTGACCGCGGCAGTTCCCGAGCACGCAACCGGCGAGCCAGGTTTCACGACGTTCCTCGGCCTCTGGCTGCATCCCGACAGCGTCGCCGCCGCGATGTGGCTGTTTTACGGCATGATGGCGGCTATAGCGGCGCTGGCTGCCCGCCTGGCTTACGTCCAGTGGTATCGACGACCCGGCGTTTATGCGCTCGACGCTTCGGCAATGCCGGTGAAGAAGACATGATCCAGGCCGGCTCGGAGCGGACTGCCAGCCCGGAATGGCAGACATTCATGTCCAATCCCGCAGGCTATGCGGATGCGGCCCGGCTGGCGCAGTGCTTTGACGGCACGATCGGCGAGGCTGCCTGCGAGCGTATGTTGCGGTCGCAGCGCCTGCATCAGCGATTGTCAGTGCTTCTGCTTGAGCGTTACGCCCTCAGCGGCGCCGTCTCCAACGAGCCAGCGGATGAGACAGACCTGGCGATTGCCTTGTCGTCGGGTGAGGAGTTGGAGGAACTTGCGCTTCGCGCCGGCGCGATCTACTGGGCCGGCAGTCTGGCCGCCGTCATTGATGGACGCCAGGCCGCTGCGTTGCAGGCAGCACTCGGCGCGGAAATCTGCGCTTTCGCAGTCGCCAACCGCGATCTGGCCGGCCCAATGCAGCCGTTGGAGCCCCTGGATGACATTGATCGTCGTGTCCATGCCGATGGCCTGCGTTGCCTTGGCGCCTGGTGTCAGGCGATGCCGGGCGAAACGAGCATGCGGGTCCGTCTCAAGCTGATGCCGCATGCGCTTGTTGACCAGCCGACAGCCGAACCATTTGCCGAAGCTGGTCCGGCGATCGTTCGACGGGCGATAGGTTAGGCGATATGGTCGAACCGGACAAAGTGACTACTGCCGTGCCGAGGCGCCCCGTCGCCCGCATCCTGCGCGCTGCCGAGGCACGCGCCTGGCAGGATGGGCACGCTTTTCTCGACGAAGCCAGGCGTGATGCGCAGCAGTTGCGTGACGCCGCTCGGCGAGCCTATGCGGCCGAATATGCGCAGGGTTATGAAGATGGCAAGGCGCGAGGCGACGCGGATGCCGCGCGTTTGGTGAGCGAGACCGCGGTCAAGGTGGATCGCTATCTCGGTGGGCTGGAAGCCGAAATCATCACTCTGGCTCTCGATGTGGTCAGGCGCGTGCTGGGAGAATTCGACGCGAGCATGCTGGTCGCCAAGGCGGCCGCGCAGGCCGTCACTGACATTCGCCGCGCCAAATATCTAAAAGTCCGACTTCATCCTGCTTCCGTTAACAGGGTTCGCGACGAACTGAACGCGGTCCTGCGCGAGAGTGACCTGGGCATGACGATCGAGATCGACGCCGACGATACGCTGGCGACGGACGCCTGCATCCTCTCGACCGACATTGCCGTCATCGACGCCAGCATCGAGGCACAGCTCAACGCCATTGCCGCAGCGATTTCATCAAAGGCCGAGGCGGCGGCATGACAAGTCCCGCCACCAGGCTCGAGAGCCGCCTCGCATCGATTGTGCCGAACCTGCGTTCTAGCCTGCGTGACGATGCCAGCCGGCCCAGGAAAGGGCGTGTACGGCGGGTCACCGGCACAGTCATTCACGCGACGGTGGAGGAGGTTCGGATCGGCGAGATCTGCGAACTCGTCGATCCCAGGACCGGCACGGCGACCAAGGCGGAAGTCGTTGGGCTCATGGACGAGATGGCGATCCTTGTGCCGCTTGGCGATCTCACCGGCCTTTCAAGCCTCACCGAGGTCATTGCGACCGGAAAGACCCAGACGGTGTCCGTCGGCCCCGGCCTGCTTGGTCGGGTGATCAGCGCGTTCGGCGAGCCATTGGATGGCAAGCCGCTTGCGCCGGATGGCATTACCGGCAGCTATCCGGTCAATGCCTATCCGCCGTCGCCGCTGGAGCGCAGTTTGATTTCCGAGCCTATCCAGCTCGGAATCCGCGCCCTCGATGGGCTTCTCACCTGCGCGCGTGGGCAGCGCGTCGGCATCTTCGGCGAGCCTGGCGTCGGCAAGTCGATCCTGCTTTCGGATATCGTCAGCGGCACCGACGCAGATGTTGCCGTGGTTGCGCTTGTCGGCGAACGCGGACGTGAAGTGCGCGAATTCATCGAGCATCAGCTTGGGCCGGAAGGGCTGGCGCGTGCAGTCATCGTTGTCGCGACGTCCGACCGGCCGGCGATCGAGCGCGTCAAGGCCGCCTATGTGGCAACCAGCATTGCCGAATATTTTCGCGACCAGGGCAAGCATGTGCTGCTGGCAATGGACAACATCACGCGGTTTGCCCGTGCGCAGCGCGAGATTGGCCTCGCTTCAGGCGAGCCGCCGACGCGTCGCGGTTTTCCGTCTTCGCTTTTTGCTGTTCTGCCCCGATTGCTCGAGCGCTCAGGGCCTGGCCGCGTCGGCTCCATTACCAGCCTCTACAGCGTCCTTCTGGAGGGCGATGGCACGCTGGATCCGGTTGCCGAAGAAATCCAGGCGCTTCTCGACGGCCACGTCTTTCTGTCGAACGAGCTTGCGCAGCGCAACCATTTCCCGGCCATCGACGTGCTGCGCAGCCGCAGCCGCCTCATGGACACGGTGGTGCCGGCTGAGCATCGGTCGGACGCCGGCCGCTTGCGGGAGCTGCTCGCCCGCTACGCCGACGTCGAATTGCTGCTGCGCGTCGGCGAATACGAAAAGGGCAGCGATGCGGTGGCGGACGAGGCGGTTGCGAAGATCGACACCATCAACGCCTTCCTGCGACAGCCGTCCGCCACCCACGAGACAATCGAGCAGACACGCGAACGCATGCGGGGGATCGTCAATGAAAGATCGTGACACGATCGCACGATTGCGCGACCTCAGGCGCCACGGTGAACAGCGCGCAAACGAATTGGTCATAAGGCGATACGCCGCTGCGCAGCGGGCCGCCGGGACGGTTCGGGAGGCAGCTGCCGCGGTCAGCGAACACCTGCAGCAGACAGCCGACGCAGAGGATGCAGCATTCGCTTCGCTTGTTGGACAACCGGTGAAGGCCGCCAGCCTTTACCGGCTTCAGGGACAGTTCGAGAACGCCGCGAGGCAAACCGAGCAGCTCCGGGAAAACGAGCAAATGGCCGGCGTCACCGAGCAACGACGCAAAACGGAGTTGTCGGCCGCCCGCAACGTTCATCGCGCCAGCATGAATGCGGTGACGAAGCTGGACGGGCTGTTGCAGCACCTGACCAAACGCACTGCGCGTCGCAGCCTCGCGCTTGCCGAGCTTTCCGAGGAAGACGAGCGCAGTCCAATGCGCTTGCCCGCAGAACGATAGTCCAATCCGTGATCGTGAATATGGAAGTGTGATGCCTCAGGCCTTGGCGTCGGCAAAAAAGAAAGCGCGCGCAGAGCCGGCGAGACGCACACGCTCGAGCGTTGGCGAGCCGCTGACATTGGAATCTGTTGAGGCTGGGGAGGTTGAGGCATTGAACGCCTTTTACCGCCGTCGTGCTGCCGCGCAGATCACGATTGCCGGGAAAACCATGGCGATCGCCGCCGTCTGGCCGGCGCCAAACCCTGTGGACCAGCCAATATGCACGATTGCGTTCACTCTCGGAGACATGGCGGGCAAATTGCGCTTGCCGTTATCTGTTGTCGAACGAGGCCTTGCCAAGGCTGACGAGCTGATCGACGTGAAACGACCGGCACCCGCTCACGCCGCACTGCTGCTGGAGTCCGAATTCGAAAAAGATCTCGAATGGATCGAGAGCAAGCTGGGCGAGACGATCGCTATTACGTCGATCGAACAAGAAGACAGCGTTCTGGACCAAACCGCGTTGGCTTTCGTCCTGGCCGGCAAGGACGAAACCATAGGTTGCGCCTTGCACACCGACAGCGTCGGTCTGGCGGTGCGGGCCGGGCGCTTTCTCGACGCGATCGGCAAAGCGAGGCCCCCGGTTCCTGCCGAATTCCCGTTGCCCGTCTGCCTTTGGCGTCACGCGCTTACAATCAGTCACGGTGATCTTGAAAGCCTGCAACCTGGCGATGTGGTGCTCTTCGATGACGAAGAGGAAGACGCGGCATTGGTCATTGCCGAGCGGCTTTATGCCCCGGCGGTGCTGACTGCCAGCGGGCCGCAACTGCTTGCCGCGCCGACTGCAATCGCTCGATCGAAATGGGAGTGGACCATGAACCAAGACACGCCGCCGCACGCCGATCAGGCATTGGAGGAGGCAACTCTGGACGAGCTGCCGGTTGCGCTTGCCTTCGAACTCGGCCGCACGGCGATGCCTCTCGGCGAGGTAAGGCAGCTTGCGCCCGGTGCCATCGTTCCGCTCGCCAATGTGACGAAGGAGACGGTCGAGATCATCGCCAACGGCAAACGCGTCGGCCGTGGCGAGATCGTCCGGATTGGGGAGAGCCTGGGCGTGCGGATCGCCCGTATGTTCGACAATGCTTGACAATTCGCCCAACCTGCTTGGGATCCTGATTGCCGTCGGCTTTGTCGGTCTGCTGCCGCTGGCAGTCGTCACCATGACCGGTTTCCTGAAGATCTCGGTCGTGCTGTTCCTCATCCGCAATGCGCTCGGCGTCCAGCAGATGCCGCCCAATCTGGTGCTCTACGGCATAGCGCTCGTGCTCACGGTCTATGTCACGACGCCGTTGCTGAGCGAGATGTCGGGACGGCTCCAGGAAGGGCAGGTTCAGTTCCAGACGACCGACGACCTCGCCAGGGCGACGCAACTGGTGAGGGAACCATTGCAGCAGCACCTGATCAAGTTCACCCAGCCGGAAGAGCGGCAGTTCTTTCTCGACGGAACGAACCGCCTGTGGCCGGAACAGGCACGACAAGATCTGAAGGACGACGATCTTTCGATACTTGTTCCTGCCTTTGTCGCGTCAGAGCTTACGCGGGCATTTGAAATCGGCTTTCTGCTTTATCTTCCCTTCCTCATCATCGACATCGTCGTTGCCAACATCCTGATGACGCTCGGCATGATCATGGTCTCGCCGGTCCTCATTTCGGTCCCGCTGAAACTGTTCCTTTTCGTCGCCATAGATGGCTGGTCGCGGCTGATGCACGGCCTGATCCTGAGTTACGTCTGACGCCGCTGGGAGGTTTGCATGAGCAATGACTTCATCCTGGCGAAGGTCCAGGGCGCGCTGCTGACGGTGCTGTTCGCGTCGGGCCCGGCGATCGTCGCGGCGCTGGCCGTTGGGATCCTGGTCGGGCTGGCCCAGGCGCTGACGCAAATTCAGGACCAGTCGCTGCCGCAGACGATCAAGCTTGTCGTGATCCTGCTGGTCATCATCGTCTTCGGCCCGCTGCTTGGCCAGCAGATCGCCGAGCAGGCCTCGACGGCGCTGGACGAATTCCCCGTCGTCACGCGTTGAGGCGCGCGGATGCCGGTCGAACCCTTCTTCGCGTCGGTCAAGGAGCTTCAGTTGTTTCTTCTGGCGGGAGCTTTCGCGCTCGCCCGCATGACCGGGTTCATGCTGCTGATGCCGCTCTTTTCGCGCGTGCCGCTGTCGGGCCTTCTGCGCAACGGCGTTGCCCTGGCGCTGGCGGTTCCGGTCTTTCCGATGATCGTCGACAAGCTGACAAACACCGACATCGCGACGACGATGATCGTCGCCTACATGCTCAAGGAGGTCGTCGTCGGGGTAACGCTCGGGCTGGCGATGGGCATTCCGTTCTGGGCGGCCGAGGCTGCCGGCGATATCCTGGACCTGCAGCGCGGCTCGACGATGGGCACGCTGATCGATCCGATGATGACCCATGAGACGAGCGCCACCGGCACCTTGCTCGCCGTCATCATGGTCACGGTCTACCTGGCCGCCGGCGGCCTCGAACTTTCCCTGACCAGCCTCTACGACAGCTATGGCCTGTGGCCGATCGACCAGCTTCTGCCGGTGTTCAGCAAGGATGCAGCCGGCATCTTCCTCGATCTCTTGAACCGCATTCTGATGATGGCATTGACCCTGGTTTTCCCGCTCATCATCAGCATGCTGTTGTCCGACCTTGTGCTGGCCTTTTTGGCGCGCGCCTCGCCGCACCTCAACGTTTTTGCGCTTTCGCTGATCGTGAAGACGCTGGTGTTTAGCCTCGTCTTTGTCCTCTATTCTGCTTTCCTGCTCTTCTACATGGAGCGGGACCTTGGCTTCCTGCGCGAGGCAGGCCGACAGATAGAAGCGATCGGCTGCCGCAGCTGTTAATGACACCAGGAAGGTTTGCGCAAGCGTCGTTCGTAAGATGAAGCAATCGTTGGCCGGCCAATAAATACAATTTATCGTTGAGGAAAGATTCTGACAATTTGACAAGCAGCCGAGCCGCCAACGATCTTACGCCCTCCCGACTTGTCTCTGAACCGGAAGCCATGGCTCGCCTGACCACTTCACCGATCTTCGAGGACCTGCGACTGGTCGATGCGGACAGGCTGCGCAGGCTTGTCAGAATGGGCGCCTATGAGGGGCATACGGGGGGGCTGGCGCACGGCAAGCTCCAGGCCAATGTTGTGATTGTGCCGCGCAGCTTTGCCAGCGATTTCCACCAGTTCTGCATCCGCAACCCGAAACCCTGTCCATTGGTCGGCGTTAATCGCGCCGGCAGCCCATTGATCCCAGCGCTGGGCGACATCGACATCCGCACCGATGCCCCCCAGTACAACATCTATCATTTCGGCGAGCTGACCCGTCGGAGGACGGACATCATCGACCTGTGGCAGGATGATTTTGCCGCTTTCGCGCTCGGCAGTTCGCTGACCGTCGAAGCTGCACTTGCCGAAAAGAAACTGAGCCGCATCGGCTGCGGCAAGGCCTCGCCCAAGTTTCGAACCAGGATTCAGACGTGCCGCGTCGGACCGTTTGGTGGCGAAATGGTCGTCTCGATGCGTCCGATAAGCCGTTGCGATGTCGACAGGGTTCGCGCTCTCACCGCACGCTTCCCGCATGCCCACGGCTCTCCCATCCATGTCGGAGATCCCACGGTCATCGGAATAGCCGATTTGATGGCTCCCGACTGGGGCGATGCGGTCAAAATCATCGACGGGGAGGTCCCTGTATTCTGGGCCAGCAGCATCACCGCACAGGATGCACTTGCTCGTGCCGAGCTGGCGACCTCGATCACGGTATCGCCGGGGCACATGCTGATCACCGATGTCGATGCACGAGCCGATGCGGGCGCTTTCAAAGTCTACTAGCAGTTCTTCATCACCGGTCAGCGTTAATGCTATTCGAGATGCGAAATGCGGTGAGAGTCGGTCTCGATCTGCCTCACCACATCTTCGATCATGTTGCAGTGGCCCAACCTTATGCACTCGAGGCAGTGAAGCTCCCCTGCAAGTGCTCCCACTACGTGATAACCATTTGGTAACCTTCCGAACTGGAAAGTGAAAAAGTACTGGCTACTTTTGCCCTCGATAGATGTTAGGGCTGGTATCGAGCGAGACAAAGGAGAAAGGACCGGGATGGCCACGGTACTGAACGCCAAAGGCGTTCCACTTCCCTACAGCGGATCCTCCGTAAAGTGGTATTCGGCGACGAATTCCGGCCCGACACTTTATGGCAGCACATACAACGACTCGATGTATGGCGACGCTGCCGTCACCGTCACAATGCGTGGCGGCAAGGGCGACGACATCTATTATCTGTATGCCGCGAAAAACAAGGCGGTCGAGCTGTCCGGCGAAGGGGTGGACACCATCTCGACCTGGATGAGCTACAAACTCCCGGCGAATTTCGAGAACCTGACGGTCACTGGCGACAAGCGCTATGCTTTCGGAAACGAGCTGAACAACATCGTTACCGGCGGCTCCGGCCAACAGACGCTCGACGGCTTGCAGGGCGATGACGTGCTCAAGGGCGGATCCGGGGCGGACATTTTCGTCGTCAACCCCGGCAACGGCAGTGACCTGATCCTGGACCTTGGCGCGACGGATACGGTTCGCGTCGGGAGCTACGGCTTCACCTCCTTCGAAGAGGTGCGCGCCAACATGGTCCAGTCGGGAGCCAACGTCCGCCTAAATCTGTCCGACGGCGAGTTTCTCGTCTTCGCCAACAAGACCATCGGCGATTTCACCGCAAGCCAGTTCAAGCTGGCCGTGGACAGGTCTGCCCTGGAACTGACCTTTTCGGACGAGTTCGATACGTTGGACCTGTGGAACGGCTCGAGCGGCACCTGGGATTCGAATTACTGGTGGGGGGCCGAGAACGGCAGCACGCTCACGAGCAACAATGATCTTCAATGGTACATCGACACCGACTACGCCCCGACACGCTCCGTCAATCCGTTCAGCATCGAGGACGGCGTTCTCACCATTACCGCCGCCCGGGCTCCTGAGGCGATCCGTCCCTATATAAATAACTACGAATACACGTCAGGGTTGCTGACGACCTACGAATCCTTCGCGCAGACCTACGGCTATTTTGAAATTCGCGCCGACATGCCCGAAACACAAGGGGCATGGCCGGCCTTCTGGCTTCTCCCGGCGGACGGCTCCTGGCCACCGGAACTGGACGTCATCGAGATGTTCGGTAAAGATCCAAACAAGCTCATCCTGACAGGCCACTCGAACGCGACGGGAACGCATACAACAGTAGGCACGACGGCCTATGCCGCGGATACCGAAGGGTTCCACACGTATGGCGTGCTTTGGACAGAAGACGAACTCGTCTGGTATTTCGACGACGTCGAAGTCGCTCGTGCCGCAACGCCTGCCGACATGCATGACCCGATGTATATGCTGGTGAATATGGGGATCGGTGGCCAGGCGGGAGAGCCCGCCGACGAGCTTGCGACGCCTGCCGAAATGCAGATCGACTACATCCATGCCTATGCGTTGCAAGACTGGGTTATCTGACATTTGACAGATGGACTCGGCACCGACACGTTCGTCATCATTTCGGGCGCGGCCATTGCCGCCTGAGACCGAACTGGAACTGATGTGAAGCCGACGTCGCATCCCATTCCACCCGAGCCGGCGCGAACGACACTCGCGGCGGTTTTGGCTTCCTTCCGGCGAGCGTTGGCCGGAATTGCGTTGATGAGCGGCGTCGTCAATGTCCTGGCGCTGACCGGCTCGTTCTTCATGCTGCAGGTCTATGATCGTGTCATACCCGGCCGCAGCGTGCCGACGCTCGTCGGGCTCGCCGTGTTTGCCGGCACACTTTTCGTTTTTCAGGGCGTTCTCGAACTCATCCGGTCGCGTTTGCTGGTGCGCATCGGGATGGCGCTGGACGCGCGCTTGAGCGGACAGGTCTATGCCGCCCTCATGCGTTTGCCGCTGCGAACCAAGCTCGCAGGCGACGGCCTTCAATCCTTGCGGGATCTTGACCAGGTGCGATCGTTCATGTCGAGTGCCGGTCCGACCGCGCTTTTCGACCTGCCGTGGGTGCCGCTCTATCTCGGAATCTGCTTCCTGTTCCACTTCTGGATCGGCATGACGGCGCTGGCCGGCGTGGTCATTCTGTTCAGCCTGGCATTGCTTGCCGAAATTCGCACGAGAGAGCCCGCCAAAAAGGCAAACAGTCAAGCGGCAGCGCGCAATACACTTG
Organism: Mesorhizobium sp. WSM4810; assembly: GCF_055811235.1. Taxonomy (NCBI): domain Bacteria; kingdom Pseudomonadati; phylum Pseudomonadota; class Alphaproteobacteria; order Hyphomicrobiales; family Phyllobacteriaceae; genus Mesorhizobium; species Mesorhizobium sp. WSM4810. The sequence goes on from NZ_JBVVQV010000013.1 coordinate 145,008, forward strand.
CCGAAGCGACACGTCGCAATGTCGAGGTTCTGCAGGCCATGGGCTTTGGCTCGCGCATCGCCGAGCGCTGGTCAGGGATCAATGCCGGCTATCTCGACACCAATGCAACGGCCAGCGACCTTGCCGGGACGCTCGCAACGATCGCGAAGATCCTGCGCATGATGCTGCAATCGGGCATCCTGGCGATCGGCGCTTATCTGGTCATCCATCAGGAGGCGACCGGCGGCATCATGATCGCAAGTTCGATCATGATGAGCCGGGCGCTCGCACCGATCGAACTGGCTATCGCCCACTGGAAGGGCTTCGTCACCGCCCGCCAGGCCTGGGCCCGGCTGACCCAGCTTTTGGTCCTGCTTCCCGAAACTGCGACAAGTGTCTCGCTGCCTGCTCCGAGATCTGCTCTTTCGGTCGAAAGTATCAGTGTCGCACCGCCGGGTGAGCGCCGTATGGTCGTGCAGGAAGCCACCTTTGCACTTGAAAAGGGCGTCGGCCTCGGCATCGTCGGGCCGAGCGCTTCGGGCAAGTCATCGCTCGTGCGCGCGATTGCCGGCATATGGCTCCCGGTTCGCGGCACCGTCAGGCTGGATGGCGCAACACTCGACCAATGGTCGCCGGAAGAACTGGGCAAGCATGTCGGCTATCTGCCGCAGGATGTGCAACTGTTCGACGGCACCATTGCCGAGAACATCGCGCGCTTCGAGCCGCAAGCGCCTTCCGACAAGATATTGGCGGCTGCGCGCGCGGCCGGCGTTCATGAACTCGTCATCCACCTGCCGGAAGGCTACGAGACGCGCATCGGCGAGGCCGGTTCGGCGCTTTCGGCTGGCCAGAGGCAGCGGGTGGCGCTTGCCCGGGCTCTCTACGGTGACCCGTTTCTGGTTGTTCTCGACGAGCCTAACTCCAACCTCGATGCGGAAGGCGAGGCCGCGTTGACGGTGGCGATTCAAGCTGTTCGCGCTCGAGGCGGTATTGCCATCGTGGTCGCACATCGGCCGAGCGCGCTGGCCAGCCTGGATCAGGTTCTTGTGATGGCGAACGGCCGTGTTCAGGCCTTTGGCCCAAAAAATGAGATCTTGAACAAGATAACCCGCCCAGCGGGCGTTCCCTTGAAAGTCGTTTCCGGACTAGAAGAGACGGCATCCTGATGGCGCAACGCATAGTATTCGCGGCCGATCGCACCATTCGACGCTATCTGCTTGGCGGTGTCGCAACCTGCATCCTGCTGGTTGGGGGGGCGGGGAGCTTGGCTGCCGTCACCGAGATTTCCGGAGCCGTCATCGCTTCGGGAAAGCTGGTTGTCGATTCCAGCGTTAAGAAGGTGCAGCATCCGACGGGTGGCGTTGTCGGTCAAATCTTCGTCCGGGAAGGCGATGCCGTGCAATCGGGCAAGGTCTTGATCCGCCTCGATGAGACCATCACCCGGGCCAATTTGGCGATCGTCTCAAAGAGCCTGGACGAATTCGAGGCGCGGCTGGCTCGCCTTGAGGCCGAGCGCGACGGCAAGGCAAGCATCGTCTTTCCAGCTTCGCTTGTGTCACGCCAGGATACCCCTGAGATTGGTCGGGCGATGGCCGGCGAGCAATCTCTGTTCGAATTTCGCCGACAGGCACGCGCCGGTCAGAAGGCTCAGTTGCAGGAGCGCATTGCGCAGCTTGCCGAAGAGGTTTCCGGCTTGACCGAGCAAAGAGATGCCAAGAGCCAGGAAATCAAGTTGATCGGCTTTGAGCTCGAAGGCATGCGCAGACTTTGGCAACGCAAGCTGGTTTCGATCGATCGTATTACTGCGCTTGAACGCGATGCCGTGCGGCTTAAAGGCGAGCATGGGCAACTGACTGCGGCCATAGCGCAATCGAGGGGTCGTACCTCCGAAATCCGTTTGCAGATCATCCAGATCGACCAGGATTTGCGCAGCGAAGTGGCAAGCGAACTGCGAGACGTCCAGGCAAAGATCTCCGAGTCCGTCGAGCGCAAGGTTTCGGCCGAAGATCAGCTCAAACGCATCGACATACGCAGTCCGCAGAACGGTGTCGTTCATCAGCTCGGCGTGCACACGGTCGGTGGCGTTATATCTCCAGGCGAGCTCATCATGCTGATTGTCCCGGTGACGGACGACCTGACCGTCGAGGCGCGCGTGGCTCCGCAAGACATCGATCAGTTGACGCCAGGGCAAGGCGCGACCCTGCGGCTGTCGGCATTCAATCAGCAAACGACGCCGGAACTGAATGGTGCGGTCAGCAAGATTTCCGCCGACCTCAATGTCGATGAGAAAACAGGCACCGGCTTTTACACCGTGCATGTTGCTTTACCGCGCACAGAGCTTAGCCGGCTCAAGGGCGTGGCCCTGGCGCCAGGCATGCCTGTCGAGGTGTTCTTTTCGACCGGCAACCGCACCATGCTGTCCTATCTCGTGAAACCTTTGGCGGATCAGATCCAGCGAGCTTTCAGGGAGCAGTAGGCTCTCTCTGCGAGCCGACGAGCTGAATTCCGGAACAAGGATGCGATTTTGCCGTTTCGCCTGAAACCGGAAGCGATCCCACATGTCCGAGTTGACGAATGAAGAGATCGAGGGTCGGCTCAATGCCCAGCGAGAGACTCTGGCGCTGATCGTCGCGCTGCTTGCCGGCCCCGACAAGACCTCCGAGCGAATATGGGCCGAACTGGAAGCCCGCTTTCAATTCCAGAACAATCAGGAAGACCCCGGCGCCGTGCCAAGCCGTGCATTCGCCATTGAGAGTGCGACGATGCGGGAGTTCAAGCTGATCTTCGAGGAAGCGCGGGCACGCAAGGCGGAATGGAATGCCGAATAGGCAGGCGGAACAGATCCGTCTCTCCGGATGGATAGCAACAATTTTCCCGACCTGACGCGGAAACATTTCCGCCATGCCGGTGTTACTCACTGAGTGGGGCGCGAGGCGCTTCCTTCTTTGAGGCAATGATGAGCTTCGACAAGACATTGCAGATCGCCCACATCCGGCTGAAAGGAACTGCGGCTAACCGTGATCCGGACCGGCAGGTTGCCGGGCTGAAGTCCAGACGGCTTGGCGAACAGGCCTGAGCTGTGGCGAGTAACGGCACGACCCTTCCGACGGTTCTTGTCACCGGCAGCAGCGGCTTCCTGGGGCAGGCGATCGCGCGAGGCTTGATTGACCGCTACCGCGTCATCGGCCTCGACGTCGCAAAACCCAAGTATGCCCCTGCCGGCATGGAGACGATCGAGATCGATCTCACCTCCGATGAGGGCGTGAGCAGGGCTGTGCAGGTGGCACGGCAGCGCAGCGGCGGCCGCATCGCTTCGGTCGTCCATCTTGCCGCCTATTATGACACGACCGGCGAGGACAACCCCAGATATGACGCCGTCACCGTGCAGGGCACGCGTCGGCTGCTGAAGGCGCTGACGGCGGTCGAGACTGATCAGTTCGTGTTTTCCAGCACGCTTCTCGTCCATGCGCCAAGCCCGGAGAAGGGCGCGAAAATCAATGAGGACTCGCCGCTTGACCCGGCTTGGGCCTACCCAAGATCGAAAGCCGAAACCGAGGCGCTGATTTCGAGGGAGCGCGGCCAGATCAAGACGGTGACCCTGCGGCTCGCCGGCGTCTATGACGAAGACTGCCGGGCGGCCTTTATTGCCCAGCAGATCTCCCGCATCTTCGAGCGCTTGCCGACCGCTTATCTGTTCGCCGGCGATATCACCGCCGGCCAGCCCTATCTGCACAAGGACGATCTCGTTGACGCGGTGGTGCGCACCGTCGACCGGCGTGCCGAACTTCCGGCCGAGACCGTGCTTCTGATCGGCGAAGAAGACACACCGTCATACGAGGAGATGCAGAAGCGCATCGGCCGGCTTATCCATGGCGAGGACTGGCGCACCCTGGCGCTGCCGAAGCAGCTGACGAAGCTGGGCGCGTGGGTGCAGACGGAGGTGCTCGACCAGGACACCGACATCAAACCGTGGATGATCGAGAACTCGGACGATCATTACGAGATCGACATCGCGCGGGCCAAAACCCTGCTGGGCTGGGCGCCCAAACACAATCTGCTGGACACATTGCCGGAGATGATCCGCCGGCTGAAACAGGACCCCACGGACTGGTACGCGACCAACAAGCTCGATCCGCCGGTTGTCGCGGCTTCTGACCCCGAGATCGAGCAGGCCGAAAGGCGCCTCAAGGGACCGCTCGAGCGAAGCAAGGAAGAGGTCGAAGCGGCGATAAAACGGCATCGGTCGAGGACGCTCTGGGCGCCGATGACCAACGCTGCGCTTGGGCTGTGGCTGGTCGCCTCGCCAATGACAATTGGCCTGTTCGATCCCGTCACAGCCGCAATGCCACCCGCTCTGGGGCACGCGGTTGCGGAGCCGCAATTGCGCAACGCAGGCCTCGGCGTCAGCGAGATCGTTTCCGGCCTGCTGGTGACGGCCTTTGCGTTGATGGGCATGTCCCGACGCCGGCGCTGGGTGCAGTGGATCACGGCGTCGCTCGGAGTTTGGGTGATGCTGGCGCCGTTGCTGTTTTGGACGACCAGCGCCGCCGCCTATGCCATCGACACGCTCGTCGGCATGCTGATCGTCGCCTTTGCGGTGATGATCCCGCCGACCCCTGGCATCAGCGGCCGCGCGCTGGCGGCCGACGACGACATTCCGCTGGGCTGGACCTATTCGCCATCGACCTTCACGCAGCGGATTCCGATCGTGGCGCTAGCCTTCGTCGGCCTGTTCGTCTCGCGCTATCTCGCCGCCTTCCAGATGGGCCACGCGGATGGGCTGTGGGATCCGTTCTTCGGCCCCGGTGGCGCGCCGGTGCGCAACGGCAGCGAGGCGGTGGTGACGTCATGGGTCTCGAAGGGTTTTCCAATCGCCGATGCCGGGCTCGGCGCCTTCGCCTATTGCCTCGATATCCTCGCCGGCGCGATCGGCGACCGACGGCGCTGGCGCACCATGCCGTGGATGGTGCTCCTGTTCGGCCTACTGATCGTTCCGCTTGGCGTGGTCAGTGTGTCCTTCATCATCATCCAGCCACCGCTGATTGGCGCGTTGTGCACGCTCTGCATTCTCCAGGCCGCCGTCACGGTGGTGCTGATCCCTTACTCCGTCGACGAGGTGCTGGCGACCATCCAGTATCTCTGGGGCGCGACGAGGGCAGGCGAGCCGTTCTGGCGTACCTTCTGGATGGGCGGACCGGCGCTGTCGGAGAACCAGACGCCCGGCGCCGACCTCGACCGTCCGGTTTTCGAGGTGCTGAAGGACTTTGTCACCGGCGGCGTCAACTTCCCGTGGACGCTGGCAGCAAGCACGCTGCTCGGCGCCTTGCTGATGACCACGCCATTGATCTTCGGCACGCAGCCACCGCTTTACTTCAGCGATCACGTCGTCGGCTGTCTCATTGTCATGGTCGCAGTCATGGCCATGGCCGAAGTGGTCCGGCCGGTGCGCTTCCTCAATGTCGTGCTTGGCGCATGGATCGCGGTGTCCCCCTTCGTGCTTGCCGGCGGTGAAACCCTGGCGATCGTGGCGGACGTTGCGATCGGTCTGGCGCTGATCGTGCTCAGCCTGCCGCGCGGCACGCGCAGCGACCAGCACTATGGCGGTTGGGATCGAGCGATTGTCTGACCGACTCGACTTCAGCACCTGGCGAAGCGAAGCGCGCCGAGTGCCAATCTGCAGGAGCAGGTCAAAGGAAGAGATCGAATGGCCTGAACGAGACTCTGCCTGACGGGGCTAGATTTGTTCGCCGAGCAGGATCCTCGCGTCCTTGGCCGCGACGATGAACGCCTGGCGCGCGACCCTTGGCGGCTTATCGCCGCGGATAACAGCAAGGCAGGCTGCGATTGCAGCCAGACGCGTCTTGGACGCTGGCGTCGGCCAGTCCTTCAGCAGCACTTCAGCCGCATCGGAGACAGACAAAACAACCCTGTCACGATCGATCCGACCGGGTTGAACGACAATTGGCTTTCTGAAACGTCTCGTGCGCACGATACTCTCCAAAGCGAGGAGTATGTTAGCCGCGTCTGATCTTGTTGGCCACCTCAAATGTTAATTGCGGGAAGGCGAGGTTCGGACAACGTCCGCAAAGGCTGTGAACGACCATGATCTATTTCACGGCCGACACACATTTCAGCGATCCCCGCATTCTGCGCATCGATCGCCGCCCGTTCGGCTCGCTGGCCGAACACGATCGAGCGCTGATTTCGCTCTGGAACGAAACGGTCAGCCCGGATGACCAGATCTGGCATCTCGGCGACTTTGCCAGGGGATCAGCCGAATTCGTTGCGTCGCTGCTGTCGTCTCTTCATGGCGAGAAGCATCTGATTGTCGGCAACAACGATGGCGCGGCGACCATAGAGGCTGCGGGTTGGGCCAGCACACAGCATTACAAGGAACTGACGATAGACGGCAGGTTGCTGATCCTTTGCCACTATCCTTTTCGCACCTGGAATCAGATCGGCAAGAAATCGATCAATCTGCATGGCCATTCCCACGGCAGGCTGAGCCCGGTCACGCGCCAGTACGACGCCGGCGTCGACAGCTGGGATTTTCGCCCGGTCACCCTTTCCGCCATCCTTGTAAGCCGACGGCGGCGAACGGTCAGCCGGGATATTCAACGCGAATGATTAAAACGCGGGTCATCCGGCTGTTGCCGTTCCAGTGGCAATTAGCCGAAGAATGCAGCGGCTCAGAATAAAAGCGCTCCGCAGCGATCCTTCGCGCCCCCCTCTGCCCTGCCGGACATCTCCCCCACGAGGGGGGAGATTGGCCTTCATCGCTGATTTCGCCAACCACCAACCGTGCAAAAAAGGGACGCTGTCCGCGAAGCTGCCGATCTCCCCCCGTGTGGGGGAGATGTCCGGCAGGACAGAGGGGGGCGCTGTCCCTCGGCGATCAAAGGTTTTTCTGCACCGCAGCGCGCTCCAAGGTACGGCTGGATACCAGCGTCTGCGCCCGCGCGGCGAGCCTGCCAATCCGGGCTGAACGTTCTGCCATCTAATGCGTTCTCCCGGGGCAGGGCGCGTCGGGACCGCAAACATCGCCGCCCAATGGCCATGACGAGGAAGCACCGGAACGAGCGAGATGACCGAGCACAGAGGCACTCAGAAGAGCCAGCCAAAAGGCACCGTGATCGCATTCTCCGCGCCGGGCTGCGAGCCTCTCTACGCTCACGAGCGGGAAGCCATAGCTGCCGTCGCCCGCACCATTGCCACGCTCAAGGGGCTTGCCTTCCGGCAGGGTCTAGGCCACAGCAGCGGCAATGGCGGGCGCTTGTACTTCGTGCCGGACGACAGCTTGCTTGCCAGCGATGCGGCGCGGCTGGGTATCAACGGGCCGCAAGACCTCTTCGGCGGCGTGGTGCCTTGGCGATTCGCGACCACTAAGGCGATAACCCACGAACTGGTCGACGACCTGGCCGAGCGACCGAAAGAATGGTCAACCGGCTTCGGCAGAACTGTCGCCGCCGCAGTATTGCCTGGCTACACCGTGTTTTCGCGGCACGATGCGCTGCGAGCAGCGCAACGCCTGCTGAGGCATGGGCTGGCCCGGCTCAAGCCACCGCTTGCCTCGCGAGGCCAGGACCAGCACATCGTTCGCACGGTCGCTGACGTCGAGAGACTGCTCGAGCAATACCGCTCCCCCGACTTGGACGAGTGCGGTCTGGTGCTCGAAGCCGACCTTCGTGACGTCGTCACATTGAGTGTTGGCAGAACGGAGATCGACGAAATCATGGTCGCCTACTACGGCACTCAAACGACGACGACCGACAATGCGGGACAATCCGTTTATGGCGGGTCTGATCTCATCGTCGTGCGCGGCGGATGGGAAGCTCTCGAAGACCTTCAGCTTCCCCGCGCACTAGCTTTGGCAATTGCGCAGGCGAGGGCCTATGACGCGGCGATGGCCGAGTGTCCTGGATTTTTCGCCTCGCGGCGCAACTACGATATCGGCCAGGGTGTCGATTCGTCGGGTATCTGGCGATCCGGTGTGCTCGAGGCCAGCTGGCGCATTGGCGGCAGCAGCACTGCCGAGCTTGCGGCAATAAAAATCATGAAGCAGGACCCGGACATCCAACTGGTGCGTGCGTCCGCAGTCAAGACGTTCGGCAATACCAGCCGGCCGCCTGACAACGCGGACGTTCACTTTCAAGGAGAAGACCCCGATGAGGGTCCGATCACGCGCTATACCGTCGTCACGCATGCGACCCGGGAGCCGCCAAAGAAAGCGGCGGATTAGTGTCTAAAAACCCTTAGGACCAGGGAACATCCGTCGGCGGCTTGAGTTGTTCGGCATGATCCCGAAAACCAATCCGAAGGAGGAAAAAGTGATCGAGGTTATTTCTGCTCCTGGGAATGTCGCCGCATTTCGCGTTGCCGGTACCGTGACAGCGGAGGACTACGACAAGATCATCCCGACCATCGAAGAGAAATTGAGCGAACATGAAGAGATCGGCATCCTGGCCGACCTTACCGATCTGGAGGACATGACGGGCGACGCGTTGCGCCGCGATCTGCAGTACGGCTTGAGCAAACTTGGCGAACTCCACCGCTTCCAGCGTGCCGCAGTGGTGTCCGAAAAACAGTGGATCAAGGCAGCTACCGAAATGACGGGCGCACTGTTCCCGCAGATCGAGGCGCGGGTGTTCCCGGCGGACGAAAAGACCCAGGCTCTGGCGTGGGTAGCACGCGTTCAATAGCGGTATCAAGGGGAGCGGCCATGCCAACCATCTACAACAAACGACAGAATTCGGACGGCCTGTGGGAAGTCTATGACGACGAGAGCGAGGAAGCCGTCGTGGTTGACGGCATGCCGCTTTCCGGCCTCGATGAACTCGAAGCCAATGAGGCCATTCGAAAACTCAAGCGGGGTGAGGTGACTTCCGACAACATTCCGCCGACTGCCCAGTCTGGCTGGCCTCCGACCAAAGACGGCATATAATCAATGCAAGCGTCCTGCCCCGGCGCGAGCAGGTTGCAGGGGCCACGTTTCCAGTGCATTCTTGCTGTCGTCGATGACCACACAGTATCTTAACCACCAGTTGGAATGCCCTTATTGCTTGACGATAAGGCTGAGGATTCCGGCCGACGCCGGTCCTGACGACCGGATCCTTTGCGACGACTGTGGCGAATTCCTCGGGACCTGGGACGATCTGCTTACCGATTTTGAGAGGCAGGGCGGCCAGGATGGAGTGTTCCGTCTCGACAAGGGTCGTATCAAGCGGATCGATTGAGCCGATTGCTGGCGAAGCCATTTGCTCGCACCGCCGTCTCGCCAGCGTAAGCCTTGCAGCACCTGCGTGGCCTGAGGCGAAAAATTTCCAGCGGCTCGAATCATCAGGGAACTTGTTGCCGGCCGGCGGGGTTATCGGTCGCCTTCCCAGTTAGGGAGGCTAGCTCCAAACCTCAGCGGGAGACGACCATGGCAACTGCGAAAAAAGCTGCGAAAGCGACAACCAAGGGCCTTGAGGACCTGTTCCTCGACGGGCTGAAAGATCTTTACTACGCCGAAAAGAAAATACTGAGGGCGCTGCCGAAAATGGCCAAAAGCGCGGAGTCGGAAAAAGTGACTGCTGCCTTCGAAAAACATCGCATGGAGACGGAAGTTCACGTCGACCGGCTCGAGGAGGTGTTCGAGAAATTTGGCAAGGCGGCACGCGGCAAGACCTGCCCGGCGATCGACGGCATCATTGAAGAAGGCTCCGAGATCCTCGAAGACTATGACGGTGCTCCTGCGCTCGATGCCGGACTGGTCGCAGCGGCGCAAGCCGTCGAACATTACGAGATCGCCCGGTACGGCACTCTTGTCGCCTGGGCGGAACAGATGGGAAAGGCCGATGTCGCCGCCCTTCTCAAGGCAACGCTCAAGGAAGAGGTCGCGACAGACGAAGCGCTGACCGGGTTGGGCGAGGGTGGTGTCAACCAACGTGCCCTCCAAGCCGCCGCCTGATTCCTGGTGGTGACAGGCTTGCGGAGCCGAGGCGAAGATCGCCAGGCTCCGCTCGCAAGATGCAGGTAGTGCCTTGCCGTCCGGGATTCTTGAACCGGCGTGGCCGACTGCCATTACCAGGCTTGAATTAGCTTGAGCCGGAATCTTCAAGAAGACCAATGGGTTAAAAGACATTACGCAAATGTCAGGTGAGAGAGCCCGCTATCGTTGGCGTTGGCGTTCGGCATGGCGTTGAGTGGCCGAGCGACCCGTTTAGCGAGCCCGGTCGCGGGTGATTGGAACATCTGCCGACCAACGCCGTTGATATGCTCGGCAGGCGAAAGGGGCTGCATATGTCAAAACTTCAGGCGGTGACTCCAGAGCATCTGCAGCGGCTCAAGCTCGAGGCGTCTGCTTATTTTGGTCCGAAAGTGCTCCACGAAGCATTGTTGCGTCTTTGCCAGGCTTGCGGACGCGATAGCCTTGACCGGTTCGAGAAGACCATGGTCGATAAGATCGAGGCAATGCGCGATGAGAAGGCCGATTTCGAGACAATGAAGGAATTTGCCATCGAACAGCTTTACGCCTGCGTTCGCGAGGTCAGTAGTTCGCCTGACATGAAACAGCCGCTGGAGGGAGCAGAAGCCCGAAGGACGCCTGGTCGGTCGGAAGAGCCGAAGACCCTGGAAGACCAGTTGCAGGCCGGGCTCGAGGATTCTTTTCCCGCGAGCGACCCGCCGGCGGTGGTGTCCACAGCGATATCCGGCGGGGCGAAAAAGCTGGTCGGGACTGACGAAGTCCTGAAAAAGCAGCGGGAAGAGGCGGCCAAGAACAACGACCGGTCATAGACGGCCGCCCGCCCAATCCGAGATTTTCCAGAACCTTATTTCGATGTCCGGAACGATCCAAACCTTCATGCATTTAGCTAGGGTCTGCGTTCATCAACTCTTTCTTGCTGGGAGCTGGACCATTGTCCTCCAGGGGCTACCCCTTGGCCAACCAGGAAACGGATGACGTTTCCATCGTTGACCTGATACCTGCCTTGCGAGCCTTCGCCCGCACCTTCTGCCGGGTTCCCGACGATGCCGACGACCTGGTCCAGGAGACATTGACCAAAGGGCTCGCCAACATCGAGAAGTTCGAGCCCGGAACGCGTATGAAGTCATGGCTCTTCACCATCATGCGCAATAGCTATTATACGCGCATCAAGGCCGCCGACAGGGAAAAGCCGGGCCTGCTTGACTGCGCCTCCGCAATCCCGATTACGGAAGCGACGCAGGAGTGGTCCGTTCAGAGCAAGGAAGTCGCCAACGCGGTCCAGAGGTTGCCGGAGCATCAGCGCGAGGTCTTGATGCTGATCGGGGTCCTTGGCGTCAGCTATGAAGAAACTGCCGAAATATGCGGTTGCGCGGTTGGAACGGTAAAAAGCCGCCTTAACCGAGCGCGTGCCAGCGTGCTGGAATACCTCGGCGAAAGTTCCTTGCAGACATTGGTGGAACGACGCAATCACCTGTCAGCAGCACAGGGAAACTTCGCAGTCGACAGGCGCCGATAGCTAGTCCTGTTTCTTTGCTTTGCATCGACGCTTCTCGACAAGCGCATTCTGCAATTGAACCGCAAGGTCGGTCAGCTGGTCGGGGACCTTTTCCTGCTCGATAGCAGTCAGCAGAGATGCAATCTTCCGGTCTATTGCCAGCCGGAGTTTCGGGCTGATGCTATCGTCGCTCGAGCGAGACATAGTGTTCTCTTAACGAATCAGTCCCTTCACCAGTGTGGTGACGGCAATCAGAGTTTGCAAGGATTCGCGCGTCCTCACAGTCAGCGCCGTCCCTTGCACAGCCCGTCCCTTGCACAGCCCGTCCCTTGCACAGCATTGTGTATCGAAGCTGCTGGTCTCGTCGGGGAAGCCTATGCTTTCCCCTCGGGTCCTCCCGGCGCTGTTGCCGGGTGCGCTCGACATTTCGACTCTCGTGACCTCGACTGGCCACTGGTCATGATTGGCGTTTGCGGTTGCAGCAGTCAGTCTTGGGAGAGACGATCTGCGGCGTGATACTGATCGGAGTTGATCCGATTGCCATCGAGCCGGCGTTGCTCGGTGTGCTGCTTCCCAGGCTCTGCTGGACAAAGCAAAGCCGCGTTTCCTTGACCTTGTCCTTGGCCAAATCGGTCATCGCGCCGGCCGCCGGAGCCTTTATCTTGACGGCAGAGGTGATGTCTATCTTGCCGCCGGATGCCTTCTAGTCCTCCTTCGGATTGTCGGCACTCACAGGTGCCCTGTCTGTGTGGTGCGCCTGTCTCTTTGACGCCCTCGTCTCTTTGACGCCCGAACAATCATTGCGCCGTAATGTTCCCTCGGATGCCACAAGAAGAAAGGCATTGCCGTCCCACAGCCGGAACGGCTTCGCGCCGTCAGCCACGACCTGCATGCCATGGGCTTCGGCGAGGCGGTGAACATCGGCACGATCCAGCGCCGTCGATCCGCGATAGGAGTAATTCAGAAGTGCTGCCACGCCTGACGGTTTCAGAACACGCGCAATTTCCTCGAAATACCGCTCCGCCAGGCCAGCCAGCACCAGGTAGGGGAAGCTGTCGACAGCCAGCACGCAATCGAAGCTTGCGTTGGTAAAATCGGCGAGATCGAGACCAAAGGTCGGCCGCAGATCCACATTGCGCAGCCCGGCACATCGCCGACGAGCGACCGAAATCATCTCCAGGGATATGTCGATGCCGACGATCCGGTGCGCGGCATCCGAGAGTGCGCTTTCGAAGCGGCCGATGCCACAACCAATGTCCAGTATGTCCTGGTCGGGGCCGCTGAAGCCTTGCCGCTGCAACCATGCGACGATCTCGTCGGTGGCGGCGGTGAGTTTCTCCTCGTCTCCCAGCGAAGACAGTTGAACGCTCGCCGCCTGGGAAATCGTCGCCGCGGCATCAAAGCCGGCGGCCAGCCGCCTGACGACCGCGGCGTCAGTTTCCCATTCATCGCGTTCGTGGCGGACGGCGGCACCTGTTTGGCGCAGCGTGGTGAAGATGTCAGGCCTGTGACGAAGCAGATCGGCGATCCGCTCCAGTCTGTCGCGTTTTCGCAGGTCGGCTGAACGCATCTCCAGCGCCACATCGGCCAATTCTGCGGCATCGACCCCGGTCTCGAAGCGCAGCGCCAGTCTGGCAATGATGGCGTCGACGCAGGCGCCGTCGGCCAGGCACTCCTCGATCAGCATTTTTGCGGTCGATGCCGCCTGGGGCGATGGCTTTCGTCCGGTGGCGCTCATCGAGCCATGCTCCGCGTCCAGACCTTTCGCATTGTCCATTGGTCGACGGCCCCCCAGCCATACTTGTAGCTCTCCTGGCCGCGCAGAAAATCGAACTCCCGCGCCCCTTCACGAGCCGCTTCGGCAATCGCGTGACCGATCAGGATTGCGCCGGGACTTTCCTCGGCATAGGCCGGATCAAAACCGCCAAGGTAGGCGTAGGCGCGGTGGCGATGATGAAATCCGTAATAGGCGCCGACGACCGCATCGTCGATGGCAACAAGCCAGCATCGGACAAGACCCTGTGCGGCAAGCATGGGAAGCGCCTGCCGATGGAATTCTTCTGCAGCCGGATCGGCCAGGACGCCGTCGCCGCGCCCGGCCCAACGCGCGCCGTGAAGGCGGATCAGGTGATCGAAAAACGCTTTGAAATCGGCCTGCGCCGGTATGATGGAGACGCAGCCGCGCCGGCGTGCGGCATTGTGCGCGCGGCGCAACTGTCGTCTTCGCCGCGCCGGAATGCAGACCGCGAGCGCATCGTCGCCAGCGATCGGCAGCACGGGACAAGCGGCGTGGTCGACGAGTTGATCCGCCTCCAGCGCAGGGTGCGCGATAGTGAGACCGGCAGCACCGGCCGGCAGGTCCGGTAAGATCCATTGCGACCAATTGATCGCCAGAACCCGGTCGGCGATGACGGCGGCGACAGCCGCTTCGATGCCGGGGCAACACAGGACATCCAGGTAGTCGCTCAACGAAATCCCAACCGGAAGCAGTCTCGACCCGCAAGTTGCGTGTTCCAGGTAAAGCGGTGCCAATCCCACCAGATCGTCGCCTCGCCAGACGGCGATCGTCGCCAGCTCTCCGGGCGCGAATGCGCGCCACCACGGCACCAGCCAGGCGGGGCTTTGGAACGGCGTCGCTGTCCGGCTGTGCGCCCACAGCTCCCGCCAGCGCGGCGCCAGCGCCTCAAAGGCGGCCGGATCGTCGATGATCTCGGAGCGGAGCATGAAAGCCGCTCACTGCACCGCCGCCAGGCGCCTGCGGCCGGCACCAAGCCCTGCCAGCGCCTGGTAGGCGTCCATGTAAGACGAAATCATTTGGTCGAGCGAAAAGCGCCGCCGCGCCTCGGCCCGGCATGTCTCGGCATTCAGGCCGGAGGCTGCGACGATGGCCTCCGCCATCTCATGGATGTCGTTGACCAGAAAGCCCGTCTTGCCGTGTTCGACCACATCCGGCAGCGCACCGTTTGGAAAGGCGACGACCGGCGTGCCGCAGGCGAGAGCCTCCATCGCGACAAGCGAGCTGGTTTCCGCGGCAAGGCTGGGAATGACCAGGCAGCGGGCGGCGTTGAGAAAGTGCCGCTTCGCGACGAAGCCGAGCGGACCGAGGAAGCGGCGGCGCTGGTCGAGGCGCGGCTGGACTTCGTCACGAAAGTACAGCGTGTGCGTTTCGTAAGGGTAGACCTTGCCGCCGATGATCAGCCGCACGCCAGCCTGTTTGGCCGCGTCCAGTGCCAGGTGGATGCCCTTTTCCGGGCAAATGCGGCTGAGCACCAGCGCGAAGTTGCGCTTGAACTGCCGACCGCTCAGCGCAGCGATATCCACGCCGTTTGGAATGGGTGCCAGCAGCCTGGCACCCGGCGGCGCGGTCCTCTGTTGGGCCATCGAGACGGCGTGAAGCCATAGATCGTCGCGGACCGTGCGCAAGGCATCGGCGGGATACCAGTCGAGCGGCAGGTGCAGGCTTACCAGGGTCGGGCCATCATCAGGCAGATAGGCATCAAAATCGATGCCGTGCAGATGAACCACGTCGATCGGCCAACGGGCGCGTGCGACTTCTATCGCGGTGCGGTGAGAGCGCTGTGCCCGTTTCTTCGCCGCATCGTCGAGCACACCTGGTTCAGCAGGCGTCTCGATGAGCACGCCCGCCGCTTTCGAGCCCTGGCAACCGATCACGATGGAAGCGTGTCCCGCGCGCACGAGTGCCTGGTCGAGCATCGACAGCACCTGCTCGGCACCGCCAACCGCATCCGGGCCGACTGGCGCGAGAGGGTAGGCGACGTTCAGGACGGTGAGGGTCATGGCCGGTCGAGCCCAAGCTCCTCATGCGCAGCGGCCGCGGCGTGAAGCCAAACCGCCGGCTCGAAGCCGAGCGGCAGCGCCTCGTAATAAAGCCTGCCGCTGTTCGGCAGCGCCAGGAAATCATAGGCAGGCGCCACCCGGAAACGTTCGATGCGCGCCGTGAACGGCGCCAGCGTCCGTTGCTGTGTCCGGTGGCAGGCCAGCATGCACTGCTTCCGTTCGAAAGCCGCTTCCGTAAGGTGCAATTCGATGCGCTCGCTGCCGGAATGACTGTTGAAATCCTGAAGGACCGCACCCTCAGGCCCGGCCGAATAGAACGCCATTTCGATGATGGCCGGTGCCTGGCGTCCGTCGCGGCGCAGCAAATGGCAGGCCGCATGGACGGCAAAGGCGGTCGCGTCATGATCGGGGTGACCACCTTCATAAGGATGCGTGCAGACGAAGCTGACATCGCGCTCGGCCAAAAGGCCGGTCAGTTCCCGTGCGAGCGAGCCAAGATTTCCGGCGGCCTGCTTGTCGGGATAACCGAGGCTGATCAGGGCCGTCGATGGCAATCCCGCTGCCGCCAGCACCGCCTCCAACTCCCGATGGCGGGCCTCGGCATAGTCCTGCCACGTCTCGAAGCCGTATGCTCGCGCGTCTTCAAGGTCTCGCGGCGCGCCATCGGTGACATGAACGACGCGAGATCCGCGCAAGCCGGCAAGATGCCCGCCGATGCCGATGGTTTCGTCGTCCGGATGCGCGACAACGATCATGATCTCAGCACCGTCTGAGCGGTGCGGAGCAGCACCTAGCAACAAGGCCGCGAATTCGGCAAGCGGTCCGGACCTGTCAGCTGCGTGTTGCATAACACACTCATGCTGCCGAAGCCCGCACCGCTCTGACCGGCGAGGCAGCGATGGCGGGAGCATAGCGGCGGGTCATCGTCGCGCAAAACTCCGCAAATTCCTCCGGCACCAGCGGCGGACTGGTGTGATGCGGCATCACTCCGCGGTGCTCCGGCGTGAAGCAGAAGGTGATGGTCACGTCGAAATCGGCAAGTGCTTCCATCTGCCGGTCGTACCAATCCAGCGCATTCGGCCTGAAACTGTCGGCCCAGGAAAGCCCGGTGCGCAGATTGGTGACGCCCAGCCGTTTCATCCAGGCGACGGCGTCGTCCAGCCGGGGATCTTCAAAGTGGAACCATTGCACCAGCCCCATCCCGGGTAAGTAACGCAGGAATTCTTCGAGCGCGGGTTTGGGCGTGCCATCTTCGCGGAGCAGGCCCATGTAGAAGTGGCGATAGTAGGAGGAGCCTTCGGCCTCGCGATGACGCGTCGTTGCCCCCCATTCGCGCGGAAGATCGTAGAGGCTGTACCATTGCACGCGCGAGGCATTGCCGAGCAGCAGTTCGGCGCTCCGACGCAAACCCCAGAGCTGCACCTCCTCCGCCCCGAAGCTCGACACGCCAACTTCGCTGACCCATACGGGAAGATCGGTAACGGTCGAAATCTCGCCGATCTTCTGCGGCCATTCCTGAATCTGCCAGAGATTCCAGTCGAGTGGGAAACCATGCACACCGACGGCATCGACATGATCGAGCACCCCGTATTGCTTCATGAGCGCCATGAAATCGGCATCGATCGGCGAAATGCCGCCCAGTATCCTGGTCACGGCCGGGTTTGCCGATGCGATCGCATCGGCGGCCAGTATTGCCATGTTGGCGAAGCGGCCCCAGTCGGGGTCGAGTTCGGGATCCCAATGGGATTTGTTGTTCGGCTCGTTCCAGATCATCGCGGCTTCAATCATGAAGTGGTCCTTTCGACGGGTAGACGGCGCCGCCGCAGGCCGGCTCACCGGCGGCGCGGCAGAAATAAACCTCTTGCTCCGGGTGCAGCACGATCTCGAAGCCGGCGCTGCGCAGCATCGCCTCTGTGCAGGCGCGATTGGGAATCCACCAGTTGGTCGGGTCGTCGGCATAGCGATGCTCGACGAAATGCAGCTTCGGAAACTCCGGCCGGTCGAACAGATCGTGGGTCCAGAAAGGATAATTCTCATCGAGTACAGGCAGTTCGATGCTGCCGCGCTGCATGGACTGGAAGATCATCAGGTCGCCGGCAACGTGCTCCCGGATCAGATCGAGAGCGAGCAGCGGGTGGCGCAGGTGATAAAGCACGCCCATGAACAGGACGATGTCGAATTTCTCCCGCAGGGCGCCAACGTCGTAGACCGAAAGCTGCTGGAATTCGATGTCGCAGTCAGCGATTTCGGCGGCGAAGCGCGCCTGCGCCAGATAGGCTTCATCGAAGTCGATGCCGAGGACGCGGCCGGCGCCGCGTCGCTTCATTTCGATCGAGTAGAAGCCGGCGTTGCAGCCTATGTCGAGCACGGCCTTGCCGGACAGATCGGCAGGAATGGCGTCGGCGAACTTGCGCCATTTGATCAGCGGATAATTGCCGAGGAAATGGTCGGGGGCCGTTTCGACGCCCGCCAGTTCCATGTTGTGGAACCACGGGCCAAGGGCATCGATGCGGCGGCGGATTTCGGCGTTCGAATGCAGCATGGCTAGCCTCCTTCGCCTGGATGGCTTGGTATCTGCGCTTGCCCCGGCAGCACGAACATGAGGTTTTTCGTGTCCTCCAACGTAGTGTCGTTGTTCTCGAGCAGCCGAAGTGCGGTGCGGTAGCCGTTGAACGTGCCGACGTCGACATAGGCGGTGCCTGCCTTGACGCCGCAAGCCTCACCGCCGGCCGCCAGATAGGCGTTGATAAGGGTGCCGACATATTCGTCGCTTTGATCCCGCTCGCGCCAAAGCGCGGCAAGCTGGTGAAGTATGCGGCCCGGCATCTTGAACGCCCCCCAGATCCAGTTCGATGCAGCGCCTTGTTGCTTGACCTGGATCTCCTTCACCCGGTCATCCCCGTCGAGAACGACGGCATCGAAGAGTTCCGGGTGATCCACCGGGAAGAGCAAAAACGACAGCCGGTCGTCCGGCAGGCGGCAAAAGCCATCTTCCGGAAACCAGATCGTGTCGGGCAGGCCGACCAGAACCGTCTCGTCCGGCGCGACCAGCGGCGCGGCGCGGAAGATCGCGTCGCAAAGACCGACGGGGTTGGGCTGCACGACAAACAATGCGGCGGCGTCGCCGTAGCCGGCGGCGTAGTATTCGAGAATGTCTGATTTTCCCGATCCGATGACGAAGCAGATCTTGTCGACACCGTTGCGCACCATGCGACGCACCAGATACTCGCTCACCGCGCAAGGACGCTCGGTCTGGCCGTCGATGCGGCTGCCGACCGGCAGGAGCTCCTTTGAGAAGCCGAGCGGTTGAATGCGGCTGCCGCGGCCGGCGGCGGGCACGATGCCCAACATCAGATTGCTTCCTTCAACGGCTCGCCCCCCGCCAAGCCCTGTCCCAAGCCCGGCAATGAATCGGACAGGAGGCGGTCCAGTTCCCTGGCGCGCTGCGCAGAGGTGTGTTCGTCCAACACCCGCTCGCGCGCCCGGCGCCGGATGGCGTCGACTTCGCTGTCAGGCAAGCCGACTGCCGCGACCACGTCGTCGGTGCTGTCCGCCAGGATGATCTCGCTGCCGGGCTGGAAAAAACTGCTCAGCCCGGGCCAGGTGTCGCTCACGATCGCCGCGCCGCAGGCTGCCGCCTCGAACAGCCTGCCCGAAGGACACCAGCCCCTCTTGGCCATCGCCTCGCGCGTCACGTTCAGCGTCAGGCGCGATGAGCAGAAGAAGGCCGGATGATCCGCAGGCGGAAGGTGCCTGACAAAGAAGATGTTTTCGCCCCACGGAAATTCATGCGGATATTGGGCGCCGCCGATGACGAAACGGCGGTCCGGCAGGCGCGCTGCCGTGCGGACCAGCAGCTTTTCGACGCCGGCCTGGCGATCGGCCGCATACGTTCCGAGATAGGACAAATCCCCGGCGAATTCAGCCCGGGGCCGGGCCGGCCGGTGTCGGTCGGGATCGACATGGCCGTAGAGAGGCAAGACTCGGCGGGCGCCCAGCAGCGTTTTCAGCGCATCGATTGCGGTTCCCCCCGTATAACTGAGGGCGAGGTCGAAATCGTGAAGGCCATCGGGCCCGTAATAGGCCGGTCGTAGACCTTGTTCTATCCGGGCGAGCGTGACGGGAGTGTCGAGATCGTAGAAAACCTTCAGCCCGCGACAGGCCTGCTGCGCCAGGCGCGATGCCTCCACGGCGTCGGGGCAATAGGACGTGACGATGACGACGTCGGATTCCCCGATAGCCTGTTCCGCGACATGGCGAATGTCCTCCCACTCCGGATAGAGAACGACATTGCCGCCATCGAGATGGTCAAGATCGCGTGCGCCGGCATAGTACGGGGTATTGCGTTCGAAAAAGCTGACCGACCAGCCCAGGCGACCGAGCGCACGGATCAGCCCGCGCCACAGCGTCGCGTGTCCGTTTCCCCACGAGGAGGTGACGGTGAGACCGAAAATGACCATACGCATCCGGCAGTCCTCGTCAGGCGGCTTCGTTCAGTCGGATCAGCTTGGAGCCCCAGTCACCGGACACGACCGTGGTGATCGAAGCGGGGTCGATATCGAAGCGAAAACAGTCTCCCAGCGGCAAGCCGAGCACCTTGCAGACGGCGGCTTTGATCACGTCGGCATGGCTGACCAGTGCCACGGACTGGTTCTGGTAGCGTTTGCGGAGCTGCTGCATCAGCGAGACGACACGTTGCTGGACGTCCAGCATTGTCTCGCCGCCGGGCGTCCTCGCCTGTTGGCGTTGACTGTTCCACGTCAGCCAGTCGGCGTCCTGGCTCAACTCTTCGAAGGTCTTGCCCGACCAGGCGCCGAAGTCGATCTCATCGAGTTCCTGGCGGATTGTAATCTTCTCGCGATTGCAGGCGATTGCGATCGGTTTTGCGGTTTCCAGTGTTCGTTCGCGCGGGCTGCAACAGATGGCCGCCAGCGGCCGCGGCGCCATGTGGCTGGCAAGGCGCGAGGCTTGTGCCCTGCCGGCTTCGCCGAGGCAAACTCCAGCCATGCGTCCGGCAAGATAGTCGCCGACATTGTCGTGCGCCGCATGGCGGATCAAGAAGAACGTCGTCGTCATTCCGCGGCATCAAGCATCGGCTCGTCCCTCCCGGCGATGAAAGACAGCGTGCGCAGGCGTGCCTCGGCATCGGTGAACTGCTCGGGCGGCGACTTCATGAAATAGCTGCAAGGGCCGGTCAGCGCCCCCGCGATGCCGCGGTCAAGCGCCAGTTTGGCGCAGCGGACAGCGTCGATAACGACCCCGGCCGAGTTGGGCGAATCCCATACTTCCAGTTTGAGCTCTGCATTCAGCGGCACGCCGCCGAACGTCGTGCCTTCAACGCGGATGTAGGCCCATTTTCGATCGGTAAGCCAGGGCACATGGTCGCTGGGGCCGACATGGATGTTGCCGGCCTCCAGGGGGACGTCGAACTGGCTGGCTACGGATTGTGTCTTGGAGATTTTCTTCGATTCCAGCCGCTCGCGTTCCAGCATGTTGAGGAAATCGGTGTTGCCGCCGAAATTCAGCTGGTAGGTGCGGTCGATGCGGACGCCGCGCTCGCGGAACAGATTGGCGAGCAACCGGTGCACGATCGTCGCGCCGACCTGGCTTTTGATATCGTCGCCGACCAGCGGCAGACCGCGCTGCTCAAAGCGCCGGCGCCATTCCGGCCGCGATGCGATAAAAACCGGTATGCAGTTGACGAAGGCGCAGCCGGCCTCGAGCGCGCACTCTGCATAAAAACGCGTGGCTTCTTCCGAGCCGACCGGCAGATATGAGACCAGTACGTCGGCGCCGCTTTCCCGAAGCAGCGCGCTGACATTCGCGACCGGTTCTTCTGCCTCCTCGATCTCATCGCGCAGATATTTGCCGATGCCGTCAAGTGTCGGTCCGCGCTCGACGCGAACGCCGGTTGCCGCAACATCGGCAAAGCGGAAGGTATTGTTGGGCGCATTGTAAATGGCTTCCGCCACATCGCGCCCGACTTTGCCCTTGGCGACGTCGAAAGCACAAACCACCTCGATGTCGCCGACATGATAGCCGCCGAGATCAGCATGCATCAGGCCCGGTATCGGCTCATTGCCGCTGGCGTCCCGATAGTATGAGAGGCCCTGGACAAGGGAAGACGCGCAATTGCCGACGCCGGCTATTCCAATCCGTACCTTTTTTGATCCCACGAAACTGCCGCCATCGCTGTTGAAGGTAAGTTCCTCGCGCCGAACTGTCAGCTGCCAGGAATGTTCCTTGCGACCTGGAAAAATCACCAACCTCTATTCGGATCAAAGCTGCGCCCTGTATTTTGCGTTGCCTGGGCCGATCGAAGCCTGAGCGACGCGAGCCTCAATCGAGCGTTCGCAGCATATCCGCTTCTTTTTCCAGGATGGAGGCCACTTCCTCGCGCTCAAGATGCGTCATCATCAGGCTCACACAGCATTCGAGGTAGGTGATCGAGGCACGTCTCAGAAAGGCAGCCGCTTCCCGTTCTGCCATTTGCTCGATGTCCCTGGCGGATCGTTTTCGATGCACGGGTCCGTTCTCCCTGCCGATATTCGCCCAACGGCGAGCTAGACCGGATGTTCCCACAATGAGAAAAAGTGAAGACGCCTGTCGGGAGTCTCACCATGCCCGAGGGCATAGCTCTCCCCGACTTCAGGCCGGCAGGTTTTGCAGTCGGCCTGAAACGGACCTCACGCTTGTCGCCATTGGGGAGACTCGATCCTCGTTACGGCTGGTCTCGAGCTCCATGAAATAGCTGATCGTCTGCATCAGGCCTTGCTTGAGTGGCACCTTTGGCGACCAGTCGAGAAGGGCTTTTGCACGGGAAATGTCCGGTTGCCTCCGGCGAGGATCGTCTTGCGGCAGTGGCAGGAATTTGAAGGCCGAGTTGCTGTGGGTCATATCCCTCACCAATCCGGCCAGTTGAAGAACGGTGAATTCCCCGGGATTGCCCAAATTGACCGGTTGGCTCGGATTGGGATCGACATCCATGAGGCGGACCAGACCCTCGACCAGATCGGAGACGTAGCAGAACGACCTGGTCTGCAGCCCGTCGCCGAAAATCGTCAGCGGTCTCTTCTCGAGCGCCTGCATCACCAGGTTCGAGACGATCCGGCCGTCGGCAGGATCCATCCGCGGACCATAGGTGTTGAAGATGCGCGCGACCCGGATGTCGGCCGTTTCGGTTCTCAAATAGTCGAAGCACAAGGTTTCGGCGGTTCGCTTGCCCTCGTCATAGCAGGCACGAGGACCGGTGCAGTTCACGTGACCCACATAGTCTTCCGTTTGCGGGTGCTGTTCCGGATCGCCATACACTTCGCTTGTCGATGCCTGCAGGAGGCGCGCATTGTTTCGGGCGGCAAGCTCAAGTAGATTGAGGGTTCCGATCACGCAGGTCCGCGTGGTGTGAATCGGGTCAGCCTGGTAGCGCGGCGGCGATGCGGCGCACGCCAGGTTGAAAATGCGGTCGACCGGCTCAGCAAGGTCCAATGGTCGGCAAATATCCTGCTCGATCAGCCGGAAACGAGGACTGTCCAGCATCGAGACGATGTTTTCCATCCGACCGGTAAGAAAATTGTCGACACAGATCACACGGCACCCGGCCTGAAGCAGTGTCTCGCAAAGATGCGAACCGAGGAAACCCGCGCCGCCGGCGACAAGCGCCGTTCTGGTCCGTTGTGTCCTTCTTGATTGCCGCATCTCTATTTTCTCCTGTCTGCCAGTCATGCTGCACTTTCGATGTTCAGATCGAGCGCTGGACGTGCCGATCTTGGCCGCGCCAGCAGCGAAACGAATTCGCGGGCTCTCGCGGCGCTTGTATGTGCCGCCAGGATCGTTGCACGCGCTCGCTTGGCCAAAGCAAGCCTGACGCGGTCGGATTGGCTGGACAGGATATCGATCACGTCTTCGGCTTGGCCCGCCGTGTTGATCGTGGCTGTCGGAAAGAAGCTGTCCAGACCGGTCCAGCGATCGCTGATGATCGCTGTGCCACAGGCAGCCGCCTCGAAGAGGCGTACGCTGGGAGACCACCCAGCCGCTATCATGGAGCTGCGCGTGACGTTCAACGTATAGCGCTGGCGGCTGTAGAACGAGGCGTGGTCCGCCGGCGGCAGGTGCTCGATGCGATCGACGTTGCTTGGCCAGACGGTCTCGGACGGGAATTGCGAGCCGGCCACGACGAAGCGACGGTCCGGCATGCGTCTTGCCGGTTCAAGCAGGAGAGCATCCAGCGTCGCCTGCCGGTCCGAGCTGTAAGTGCCGAGATAGCCAAGGTCCCAGCAGATCGGATCGGCCGTTCGGCGATGCCGCTCCGGGTCGACGGAGCAGTAGAGCGGCTCGGCGCACCGTGCACCGAAGTCCGCCGCCAATCGGGCGAGTGTTGGCCCGCCGGTGAACGAGAAATAGACGTCGAAATACGGGATCTGCCGCCGGCATAGGTAGTCGCAATCATCCGCGGCGAACTTGGCCAGCGTGACCGGCGTGTCGATGTCGTAGAAGCAGAACTGGCCCGTGCACAGGGACGCGACGATGTCGATGACGGCTCGCCCCTCCGGAACGAACGACCCGACCACTACGACATCGGCCTGTTGCAGACAGCCGGCATAGGTCCGACGAAGATCGTTCGTCGTTTCGTAGTAGCGCAACGTGCAGAAATCCGGGTCGCGCAGATCGCGATGGTTTGCATACCACGGCACGTCCCGCTCCAGGAAGGTGACGCGATGGCCGAGCTCGTGCAGGCCCTTCAGCAACCCCCTAAAGGTCGTGGCATGGCCGTTTCCCCATGAAGAGGACAACGACAGGCCAAGAAAGACGATGTCGAGCCGCTGGGTCATTCCGCTGCCTCGACGGTGGGGCGCTCGAAATGACGCCTGAAGACAGCGTCGGCGACAGCGGCCCTTAACGCATAGGTATGCTCGGCGAGAACACGCCGAAGCGCAGATGCGCCAATCGCCCTTGCCCGCTGGGGGGTGAGGGTGCGCAAGATCTCAGTGACATCATTGCCATCGCGCGCCACCAGGATCTCTTCCCCGGGGGCCAGGAACAATTCGACGCCGAGCCAGGCATCGGTGATGAGGCATGCGCCGGCACCGGCAGCCTCGAAGACGCGCGTGGCAGGCGAAAAGCCGTTGGCGGCCATGCTGTCGCGGCTGATGTTCAGCACCGCCTTGGGGGTGACGTTGAACGCATTATGGTCCCGCGTCCCGACGTGGCCGAGCCATGCGACATTTGCCGGCAGCTGCTTGTCACCCCAACCAGATCCGCCGAGCAGGAAACGCTGATCGCCCGAACGGTTGGCCGGATCGAGGAAGAAGGCTTCGACGCGTGCTTCACGGTCCGGCAGTCGGTTGCCGAGAAAGGCGAGGTCGCAGGCGAAACGCTTGTCCTTCGCGACCGGATGGTGCGTTTCGGGATCGAGCGCGTTGTAGATCGGCACGCATTCGGCAGCCCCCAGCGCACGATAGGCCCAGACGACCGGATCGCCGCCGCCATAGGTGAGGACAAGGTCGATCTCCCGCAACGCGCGGTGCAGGGGGTGATCCGGCTCGTCGCGCAATTGGCCCAGAGTGGCCGGTGCGTCGACATCCCAGAACACTGTCAGCGCATCCGTCCGGGCGTGGTCGAGTACGGCGCGCAGCAGCGCCTCGTCTTCGAAGCCGACTCCGCTGGCCTTGACGACGATATCAGCTTCGCCTGCGCTTGCTGCCACCTGCATCAGCGCATGCGGGGTCGCCTCGTAGATGACGACGTTGCACCAGTCCGGTGCCTCGATATCGCGGTTCTTCTGCCGGTCGTAGACGTCCGGTTCATAGAACGTGATCTCGTAGCCAAGTTGAGAAAGAGCCTTCAGCAATCCACGGTAATAAGTCGCCGCGCCGTTCCAATAGGACGACAGCAGGCTCGATCCATAAAATGCAATCTTCATGCGACTGTCTCCTCTTTGGCGATGCGATCGATGGCTTGGCGGTTGCCGCATTCGGCGAGCACGTCGAACAGCTCGTCCGCCCGGTGCCGGCAAGTGTGTCGCCTCCCGATGGTTTCGAGGCCGGATCTCACCAGAGAGGCGGCCAGGTCAGCATCGTCCAGCACGTCGCGAAGATGGCGGCACATCTCGGAACCGTCGCGCGCGAAAAGAAAGTCGATGCCTGGCCTGAAGAGTTGTTCGACATCGGCCCAAGGCGCCGAAACGAGCGGGATGCCACAGGCGAGCGCCTCGAACATGCGGATCGTCGGGATGCCGGGCAGGGTCTCCCGATATGGGCGCCGCGGGATGTGGACGGTAACGCGGTGGGCCGCGAATGCCTTGGGCACGTCGGCATTGGCAATCCAGCCTTCGTAACTCAGGCCGGCGGCGGCAAGATCGGCGAGCGCTTCGCGTGGATAGCGCACGCCATGAACAGTGCCACGCAGGCCAAGTTCTTCGACTGGATCGATCAGGAATTCCTTGATTTCGGCACTGCGCTCGTCATCGCCCCAGTTGCCGATCCAGATCAGGTCGGCTGTAGGGTCGATCCCCGGGTGCGGCCTGAACAGGCGCTCATCCGCCGCCTCGTGCCAGGTGAAAGCACGTTTGCCCCAGCCGGCGCGCAAATAGCTTTCCCGCAACGCCTCGCCGAAAGCCAGCACGCCGTCATATTGCTCCAGCCGCAGAGCCGAGATCGCCTGCGTCGCCGAGACGGCGCGATGGTGGGTGTCATGGAACAGAAGCGTGAAACCGCCTCCATTCGCCCTGGCCCTGCCGATGCGCGCGACAAGGTCCGGGTCGGTCCATTCGTGGACGATCACCACATCGGCGTCGGCAATCCAGCCTTCATGGTCGAAGGACGCGTCGTAGGTCACCGACATCAGCTCCGGAAAATCTTTTCTGAAGCGCTCGACCGCGTAGGGCCCTTTCTCTGCCAGCAGGTTCGAACGGCTCCAGCCGTCTGCTGGCTCCAGCGCGATCGCCTGGTGCCCGCGTGCAACAAGCTCCCGCATGATGCCGCGCAGGAAATGTGCGTTGCCGTGGTTCCAGTCGGAAACGGCCGAATGGGTATAGAACAGGAACCGCATTGTCAGCGTTCCGCAACGGCCAGGGCGGCCCGATCGTAGATGTCGTGCATGGCCGCCGCTTGCCTTGCTGGTGAAAACCTGCGGGCTCGGCGTGCGGCGGCTTCGCCGAGCCGGTGCCTGTGTTGGGCGTCGTCAGAGAGACAATCGACACACCTGGCGAGATCGCGTGGATCACGGACGTCGTAGAACATGGCCGCGCCATTCCACAATTCGCGATAGGTCGGGATGTCGGCAAGCACCAGGGGTGTTGCTGATGTGGCTGCCTCCAGAGCGGCAAGGCCAAAGGGTTCGTAGATGGACGGCGATACGAAGATGCCGGCCCGCACCATCAATCGCAGCACCTCATCGTGGCAGACCGAGCCCAGAGGAACGGCATTGCTGAAACTGGCGCGTTGGCCATCGGCGGCCTCGAGCGGCCCGGCAGCAAAGACCGGCCATTTCGTCAGCGCTGCTGCCTGGTCCAGCGTGGCTGCGTTCTTTCCTTCGTCCCACCAGCGCGCGGCGGCGAGAACCACCGGTTCGCGTCGCTCTGCCTCTGGACCCGGCCGTGTGCCGTTGCTGACAACGCTCAGGCGGGCGATCGGCCCGTAGCAGGCCTCGAGCATGTCGGCATGGCTGCGGCTGGGTGCGACTACCGCATTGGCCCAATCGAAGCCGCGTCTGTTGCGGTCCTTCTGCCAGGCCCATTCGCCGTCCGCAGCCCGTCCCCTGACGGCGTGGAGCCAGGTCACGACGCATGAGTGCGAGACCGCCACGACCGGGCAGGGCAGATCAAGTCCCACGGCCTGCGTCGGCGCGTTGAGATGGACGAGTTCGATCGCGTAATCGCCAACGAGCGCGCGCAGTTCCTGCGGCAACATTTCCAGATCGTCCTCATCGCGGGTCATCCAGTCCGGCGGTGTCTTGAGCCACGCCAGGCCGGCGAAAGCCTGTGCCTCCTTCGCCTGCTCCTCCGACGGTTCCGGGCCCAGCCCGGCGAGCACGATGCTGTCGCCGCCATGAGCCAACTCCCGCGCCAGATCGAGCGCGTAGCGCCAGACGCCGCCGACGGCATCGACGGTCATCAGGATTCGCCGCGGGCGGCGGATCAGTGACTGCAACATGTCGCCTCCAACTCGGCCAGCGCGCGGGGGCGCTTCTCCTGGATATCGCTGAACGTCCGGAACGAGGCCAGATAATGCTCGTGGGCGCGCTCCCAGGCGAGATCGTCGGGCTCGCCCCAAAGCTCGCGATAGCTGGGCGAACTGGGATAGGGATAGAGCGGCACCGGCTCGTTGGCCCACACGCCGCGGTCGATGAGGTGCTTGCGCCAATGATCGACCAGAGCCGGATCGTCCTCGACGACGCCGATCAGATTGGCCTGGACGAACGGAACGTGACATCGTGCATTGACCAGCAAAGCGGCCAGTTCCTCGGTGCCCAGCCGGCAACGCTTTGCCAGCATGGCCCGGCCTTCCACCGTCAGGCTTTCCAGGCCGGCTTCGATCGAAACGCAGCCGGCGGCACCCAGCAGTTCCAGGAGCTCCGGCTTCCAAAGATCGATGCGGGTCTGCACGCCGAACTTGACGTCGCGATCGACCAGCGCCTCCAGCAGCGCCTTCTGCGGCAGGAAGATCTCGTCGATAAAATAGATGTATCCGACGCCTTGCCCGATGAGCCGATCGATTTCCGCGGTGATCGCATCGTGGTTCCTGCGGCGGTAGGCGTCGCGGAAATCGATCTTGGCGCAGAAGCTGCAATTGTAGGGGCAGCCGCGAGACGCCTCGACCTCCGCTCCGAAACCAACCTGATCGTCGTCGAACCGGTGGTGATGGTGCAAATGCGCGGCAATCCAATCGGACGGCCAGCTGAGCGGCGGATGATCGACAAACGAACTGGCGTGAACGCCGCCGCTGCCGACAAGTTTCCCCTCGTCGAGGTGGGCGGTGTGTGGCACGGCGCTCCAATCGTGACGGCGGGCGAGTTCTGCGATGACCTCTTCGCATTCGCCGCGCACGACGACATCGACGCCCAGCTTGCGCAGCGTCGGCGCCGGCGTCGCCGAGCCGTGCGGCCCGACAGCCACTGTGCGGCCGCCGCGCCCGGCGAGGCGGTTGAGGAAGTCGGCCGGCACACGCAGCTCGGGCGGCGCGCAGCGCCAGAACAAATAGGTCGGCGCCGTGCTGACGACGGTCATGGCCGGTGCGAAAGCGGCGACGCGATCGGCAAGTGCCGCGTTGTCGAGCTTCTGGATTTGCCCGTCCAGCATCAGCACCTGATGGCCGTCGGCCTCCAGCGAGGCTTTCGAGTAGCCCAATTCCAGCGGCAGATGTGGCTGGCGGCAGCCGAAATAGATGCTGTCCTCGTAGGTCCAGAACGGATTGACCAGGGCGACTTTCATGCCACGTACCTCGCTGGTTCAGGCTCGAGGCGATGACGCCGGAGCCAGTCGGCGAGATCGCGGACGCCGTCGCGCCAGGAGACATGCGCTTTCCAGTCGAGCGTCGCTTCTAACTTGCGGGTATCGGCGACAAAGAAAGGTTGGTCGCCGGTGCGTTCCCGGTCGTAGCGGATCGAGAGGTTCCGCCCGGTCAGCTCGCCGATCTCCTCGATCAGCATGCGCAGGCTGACGGCGTTGCCCGGTCCGCCACCGAGATTGAATGCCTGGCCCCGGATGGCGTCGATCCGGGCAAGTACCCCGCGATAGGCCGCAACGGCGTCGCTGACATGAAGGATATCGCGCACCTGCTTGCCGTTGCCGTAGATCGTGATCGGCCGGCCGGAAAGCGCGCTGAGCAGAAAATGGGCGACCCAGCCCTGGTCCTCCGTGCCGAACTGGCGCGGCCCGTAGATGCAGCTCATGCGCAGGACCGCGGTCGGCAGATTGTACGACTTGGCATAATCGAGCACATATTGGTCGGCCGCGCCTTTGGAGCAGCCATAGGGGGTGCAGAAATCCAGGCCGCAGGCCTCGTCTATGCCGTTGGCGCGGATGCCGGCATCGCAGGGCACGCACCGATCGTCCTCTTCGCGCACTGTGACGTCGGGCAGGCCGCCATAGACCTTGTTGGTGCTGGCGAAGATCACGGGAATGCGTCTGCCGCTGCGGCGAGCCGCTTCCAAAACGTTGAAGGTCCCGCGCAGATTGATGTCGAAATCTTCGCTTGGCTGGGCCAGGCTCGTGGTGACGGCGGTTTGCGCGGCGAGATGGAATATCGCCCTGGCATGCGCCAAAAGCGGCGCCAGCACGTCTTCGTCCCGGACATCAGCGGTTTCCACGGCAAGTTGATTGCCGTGCTTCTGCGCCAGCCAAGCCAGGTTCTGGTCGACGCCCGGGCGGCTGAGATTGTCGATGACCAGCACCGGCACCCCATCCGACAACAGGCTGTCGGCGAGGTTCGAGCCGATGAAGCCGCTGCCGCCGACGATGGCAACCGGCGCTTCACGAAAACCGTCCGGCTTCATGATACCAGTCCCCGCTCTTCGAGTTCCCGTTTCATGTCGGCGCCGCGGTCGATGGCGGCCGTGTTGCGCACCCATGCGACGAACTCGTCGAGTGAATCCTCCAGCCGGTGCTGCGGCTCGAAACCGAGCAGTTCGCGCGCCTTCGAGATGTCGGCGAAGCAATTGCGGATATCGCCGGCGCGCGCCTTGCCGAGAATTTCAGGCCGATGGTCCGGCACACCCATAGCGTCGGCGAGCAGCCGGGCGACCTCGCTGATCGCATAGGTCCGTCCGCTGCCGATGTTGATGACGTGGCCGCGCGCCTGGCGTTGTTCCAGCGCCAGGCGGAACGCGCGGGCGACGTCACGCACATGCACGAAATCGCGTTTCTGCTCGCCATCTTCGAAAATCATCGGCCGCTGGCCGTTAGCGAGGCGTGAAGCGAAATTCGCCAGAACGCCGGTGTAAGGATTTGACAGCGCCTGTCCGGCGCCGAACACGTTGAACAGGCGCAGCGCGACCGCGTCGACGCCATAGGCATCGCCGAAGATCAGCACGGCGCGCTCCTGGGCATATTTCGTCAGCGCATAGATCGAGGCGAGGTCGACCGGCTTTTCCTCGTCTGTCGGCAGCGGCGACAGGCTTTCATCCGCCGCCGACAGCGGATTCCATTGGCCGCTCTTGACGTCGCTGGCCTGCCGCCGTGCATTGTCGACGCGCCGACCGCCTGGCGTGGCATAGAGACCCTCGCCGTAGACGCTCATCGACGAGGCGACGACGATCCTCTCGACCGGATGCTTGATCAGTGCCTCGAGCAGGGTGGCGGTGCCGAGGTCGTTGGCGCCGACATAGCGGGCGATCTCGTACATGGACTGGCCGACGCCGACCTCGGCGGCGAGATGAACGGTGGCGTCGACGCCCTGCAGCGCCTCGGCGACGGCGGCGCGATCGCGAACGTCGCCTTTGATCAGTTCGGCTCCTGCCGGCAGGCTGATCGCCTCGCTGCCGTGCACCTGTTCCAGCAGCGCATCGAGAATGCAGACGGCATAACCATGTTCAACGAGTTCCTGGACGACGTGGCGGCCGATGAAACCGCACCCTCCTGTAACCAGTATGCGTTTCACGACAACTCCTTACGCAGTTGGCCTTGGCGCCCCGAACTGTTTGGCAAAAGGTTTGTTCCCTCTGCTTCAACAAAGATGGTTTTGGCGAGGCTGCAACCTGAGGTGAACGCATGGCGAACGAGCCTGGGCGATGCGCTGGAACATTGCAGCTCCTTTGGTGTTAGGGGCGGTCATCCGGTCCGTGGGCGGCCCGTGGGCGCAAGCCAGGAGGCCACACGCCTGCAAGGTCTGGATCAAAGGAGGTTCCAATGTCTGAATCGAAGACAACCACCAATCATGACGAGATCCGCCAGTGGGCCGAAGATCGTGGTGGCCGACCGGCGGTTGTACGAACCAGGGGCGAGGGCGGCATCTTGCGGATCGATTTTGGCGAGCCCGAGGAGAAGCTCGAACCCATCGAATGGGATGAGTTCTTCCGGATTTTCGACGAGAACGATCTGACTTTCCTTTACCAGGACGAAACAGGCTCCGGAAAAAACAGCCGGTTCAACAAATTCATCGACCGCCAGAACGGCTGAGGAAGCTGCTACTCAGCGCTGTCGGGTAGCTCTTAGGCGCGCCTCGCGTTCTGATAGAGGGCTTAACTATAGATGGCTGTTTTCGCCTACTTTTCAGACTGTTAGAAAACCAATCTCAGTGCAGCAGGCTGGTTCCGCCCGATCCGGCAATGTTTCGCATGATGCCGTTCAGCCAGTCTTCGGTCGATACACCGGGCCGCCGCCTGTCGATCTCGCCGATGGCGCGCTCCAGTGTTCGCTCGACCAGCCGATCGGAAGCACCGACGTCGCCCAGAAGCAGCCGCGCCGCGAGCCTGAGCTTCGGCAGAAGTGAAAACACGTTGTCCGACAAGTTCACGGCAGGGCGACCGGCAAGGGCGGATTTTTCCGGAGGGAACAAGGCGTCGAAGACGGCGTAGCTATCCGACGATTTTCGAAGATTGCTGGCGTGGCGGAGACGTTCGGGAATGACGATGTCCTCGTCACCGCTGAAAAAGACGAAGGGAACGCCGCGGCGCATCAGTTCGTCGGCGATCGGAAACACCCGCCGGCCGTTGAGATTGACGTCGAGGATCGCGGCCTCAGCCACCTCGGTATGCATGGAGGCGTGTTCGACCGTCGCCGCAGGGCCAAGGACGACCGCGCCCATATTGCCGAAATATCTTGCAAGATCGCCGGCCAATACCCAATCGTCTTCGACAATCAGGATGCGCACTCCTCGGAGATCGCGCACCTCATCGCCCTTTCTTCGAGCGGGATTTGCAAGTGTCCGCACGAGCCTGTTCGGAATGTTCCTGCAAGGCTGCCTGCAATCGCTTCGCCAAAACAAGCATGCGCGGCGGAATGGATTCGTTTCCCGGCAAACTCAGCAGATCCTCGAAGCGCAACGACGCTCGTCTTGTCAGCTTCAGCTCAGGTGTGCGCTTTGACATTGGAGTTCCACAATAATCCCGACTTTAACGCCGTCTGCACGGGCTTGTTCCGGCCCTCGCGCACGTTATATGCTGGGCGTTGCGTTCAGCCCGGTAGTGGGCTTTGGGTCGATTTGGCGGCCTTGTCGTCTAGGCTGTCCAACCGAGGGCTTGCGGTGACATCTCAGGTGAAGAGATTTCCAATTGTGGGCGTCGGCGCGTCGGCCGGCGGCATTCCTGCAATGGAGGGCCTGTTCAAAGGCATCACCGGCCAGCCCGGCATGGCGTTCGTCATCGTCACCCATCTCAGCCCCGAGCGCGAAAGCCTGCTTCATGAGGTCGTCGGACGTTACACGCAACTCCCGGTTGTCGTCGTCGAGGACGGCACCACTGTCCTGTCCGACCACGTCTATGTGATGCCGCAAAACGTCGTGCTCACGATCGAGCGGGGAGTGCTGCACCTGCGGCCATCCAACGTGCTCAGCCGCGAGCGCAAGCCGATCGATATCTTCTTTAGCGCGTTGGCCGAGGATCAGAGCGAATATGCCGTTGGCGTCATTTTGTCGGGCGGCGACTCTGACGGCACGCTTGGCGCCAAGGCGATCAAGGAGCGTGGCGGACTGACGGTCGCCCAGGCTCCCGACGGCTACGGCCCGCGCAATCCGGACATGCCGAAAAGTGCGATCTCCAGCGGGCTGATCGACATTGCGGCGCCGGCGGAGGAGATCGGCGCGAAGCTCGAGGGGTTCGCCCGCAGCTTCGACATGCTGAACGGGGTTGCCGGAGACGGCGAACACGAGACGGCAGAACTCGGTCGGCTCCGCGACGAGATCTACGGCATCTTGCAGGGCCAATCCGGCCACGATTTCTCCGGCTACAAAACCAAGACATTCCTGCGGCGCATCAAGCGGCGCATGCAGATCGGACAGCTTGATTCCATTGAAGAGTATGTTGAACGGCTGAAGAAGGACCCTCGCGAGGTGGCGAACCTTTTTCGTGACCTATTGATCAACGTCACCGATTTTTTCCGTGATCCCGACGCGTTCAAGCTGCTCGAGGAGAAGGTCGTACCGCAGCTGTTCGAGGGCAAGACCGCCAGCGACGCCGTCAGGATCTGGGTGCCTGGCTGCGCCACCGGCGAGGAGGTGTTCTCGATCGGCATGCTGTTGCGCGAACACATGGAGACGCTTTCGGTTGTGCCACGCGTCCAGATATTTGCGACCGACATCGATGAGCCCGCGCTTGCGGTGGCGCGCGCGGCGCGTTACCCGGCAGCATTGCTGCAGGGCGTCTCGCCCGAGCGCAGGCAGCGTTTTTTCAGCAGCGACGGCGAGAGCCACGTGCTTGCCAACGAGGTCCGGGAGCTGTGCGTCTTTTCCCCTCACAGCATCGTCCGCGACCCGCCTTTTTCACGCATGGACATGGTTTCATGCCGCAACCTGCTGATCTATTTCGGCTCGGACATCCAGAGCCGGGTCATTCCGATCTTCCACTACGCGTTGAAGCCGGGCGGTTATCTTTTCCTCGGCACGTCCGAAAGCGTCGGCCAGCACGACGACCTCTTCGCCACCGTCGACAAGAAGCAGCGCATTTTTCAGGCGCGCGAGCATGCCTCGCCACACATTAGGCTGCCGATGCTGATCGGCGATGGCCGTTCAGGCGCCTTCCTGCCTGAAGGAACGGGGCCGAACAAGCGAACCGCCAGCTATCCGCTTCGACAGGCGGTCGAGGCACAAGTGCTGGAGCGTTTCGCGCCGCCGCATGTCGTGGTGAATGGCGACGGTGACGTCGTCTACTATTCGGCGCGGACCGGCAGCTATCTCGAGGCGCCGCAAGGCATTCCGAGCCGGCAGGTGCTGACTTTGGCCCGCGCCGGCCTAAGGCTCGACCTGCGCGCAGCGTTGCGGGAAGCCGCCACGACGCGCCGCACTGTCGTGCGGGAAAATGTCGTCGTCGACGAGGACGACGAACAGGCCCAGTCGATCAAACTCACTGTCGAGCCCCTGGCGGAACGCGGCAAGGGCGAACGGCTTTATCTCGTCCTGTTCGAACCGACGGGGCCGGTGCAGGCGCGGTCCGATGTCGGGCCCGAAAACCGTAGCAGCGAAGGCACTGCCGATCTCGAGCGGGAGCTACGCGAAACGCGGGAGCGACTGCAATCGACGATCGAGGAGTACGAAACCGCACTGGAAGAAGTGAAATCCTCGAACGAGGAACTGGTCTCCGTCAACGAGGAGGCGCAGTCGACCAATGAGGAGCTCGAGGCCTCGAAGGAGGAGATGCAGTCGCTCAACGAGGAACTCAACACCATCAATTCGGAACTGACCAACAAGATAGAGGAACTCGATCGCGCCAACAGCGATTTGCGGAATCTGTTCGAGAGCACGAAGATCGCAACCATTTTCCTCGATCGCAATCTGGTGGTGCGGACCTTTACTCCGCCGGCCTCGTCCTTCTTCAGCCTGCGTCCCTCCGACGTCGGCCGGCCGCTGACCGAGCTTTCGAGCCAGCTCGACTATCCCGAGCTGAAACCGCATATCGATGCCGTCTTCGAAACCGGAGAGACCCTGAACCATCATCTGGCGCGCGACGACCGGGGCCGGTTTTATATGGTTCGCATCAATCCGTATCGCGACAAGGACGACAGGATCCAGGGCGTCGTGGTCACGCTGGTCGATGTCACCACATTGGCCGAGACGGAAGAGCAAAACCGGGTGCTCATTTCGGAGCTGAACCACCGCGTCAAGAACATGCTGGCGGTGGTCGCCAGCATCGCCAACCGCACCCGTGAAAGTTCGGAATCGAAGGAAGAGTTCGCCGAAGCGCTGATCGGTCGCCTGCACGCCATGTCGCGGGCTTACGGTCTGCTGTCGAAGGAGCGCTGGAAAGAAGCTTCGATCAAGGAACTGCTGCATCAGGAACTCGAACCTTTCAGCATTGACCGGTTCGAACTTGACGGCGCTGAAGTGAAGCTTAGCCCGCAACAGGGTCTTTCCCTCAGCATGGCCATTCATGAACTGGCGACCAACGCCGCCAAATATGGCGCGCTGTCGAAGCCCGAGGGCAGGATCGTGCTGAAATGGTCTGGCGAGGGCGATATGTTCACGCTCGCCTGGCGCGAGAGAGGCGGGCCGCCGGTCAGAAAACCTGAAGTTAGCGGCTTCGGACTTTCCCTGCTGCAGGGTGAGATCGGCTACCGGCTTGGCGGAAACGTCGAGACCACCTTCAAGCGTGACGGTCTTGAGGTCCAGATCACATTCCCGATGATGCGCAAGGAGACGCCGTGACCGACCCGCTGCGCGTTCTGGTGGTCGAGGATGAATGGCTCATCGCCGAAGACATCGCTGCTTGTCTGCGCGATTCGGGACATCAGGTGATCGGCCCGGCCCCTTCGGTGGCGGCGGCCCTTCGTCTTATCGGCGAAAATCCTGTCGACGTGGCGCTGCTGGATGTTCAACTGCATCGCGAAACCAGCCTGGCGATCGCAGAACAACTAAAAACCCGCCATATTCCGTTCGCGTGCCTGACCGGCTTTGGGCCGCGCGATGTTCCATCCGCGTTCGCCAACGCTAGATTTGTTCGCAAGCCGGCAGATCAGGCGGCCATTCTCAGAGCCTTGGCGGAATTGGTCCCGACGTCCTAGCTCGTTTGCCCTTCAGTCCAGCGGCTTTTCGGTCGGTCGCGGCGTGGCGCCTTGCTGGCGCGGCCGGCCGGCATTGCGGTTGGCCACCGGATTGTCCAGCGGAGCGGTCGAGGGCTTCGATGTTCCCGCGCTTTTCGGCGTTGGTGGCTTCGCTCCCGCATCCGTATCGTCAGCGTCCCGGCTTGGACGTCGCAAGCCGGCGGCATCTGCCTGCCGGATGGCCGGCTTCGATGTGGTATTCTTGTTGGTCATGGTGTCTCCTTCCTGCTGCGACGGAAAGAAAGCATGGGTTCGTTCACCGCTCACAGCGCATACATGTCAACCGTCGGCACGGTGCGAAGTTCCACGACCGCCAGCTTCAGGATGCTTCTTCGGTGTGCAACGTGTACGGCAAGGCCCGCGCATCCATGGTAGATGGGAACCATTTTCGATACTGGCTGTTCGGCTCGCAGGAAGGAGCCGGACATGGAGCGACGTAACGCCATACTTTCGCTGGTCATAGCAGCGATCATTATCGTCGGCTTTCTCATTGGCTTTTTGTATGCCGATATGGGCTGGCGCACCTCGCCACTCACAAGAGCCCCTGAGCAAAACCAGGGTGGGAACGCCCCGGCCGACACCTCGCCTGCCGCGGGCATCGAAAAGAACCCCCAAGAGAATACCGAGATGCCGGATCAGCAATAACCGCGATCTTTCCGGCAGGAACCGGGCAAGCTGGATGGTCTTGCCCAGAACCAATGGCTGTATCGCTGGTGATATCGGACTTACGGTGGCTGCTGGTACCCGGCTGCCAACGCCGCGGCCTCTTCCCCCGTCGTTGAAACCCCTCCTGCTGATGTAAGCGATTTCTGGCATTTGCGTATCGGCAGCACGGCGTGCTCAGTCTCCGGAGACGAGAGCCGGCCGATCCTGCTGCTTCTTGCCAACGCATCTTGGTTGGCCCTTGCTGCGAGCCACTCTGCCCGCTCCCGCGGCAAGCCGATAAGGCAAATACCAGCGAAGTGCGCCGGCACATCCACCGTCGTGTCGAACACGGCCCATGTGTTGGTAGGCTCCTGAACCGGCAAAAACCTCATAACAGCTCCTGCTAATATATAGCACGAACTTACGGACGAAGCACTGTTCCGGCATCAACCAAACGAAGGAGAATTTTTCGTTTTGCCACGCTGCGGCGCGATGAGCCTCGCAAATTGATCCACACCGTCTGTATCGCGGCTGCGACGTGGCCGAAAATAGATCTCGACGAGCGAACGCATCCAGGAGCCCGCCAGGCGGCGGCGCTTTTGCGTGTCGGCGATCCGCCTTCAGCCCCATCTCGCGGCGCCTCGGCGTATTCCTTGGGGAAGTGTCAACTGGCCTTGGGAGCGCTGCTCGGAACCAGGAATCCACCCTTTAGCAACTCCAGGGCGTCGAGCGCCTCCTCATCCAGCAAATCTGTCAGAGCCACCCCTTCTGCGAAGACCACCCTATCGTCGTCTATGTCGTAGACCTCCCAAAGCCCTTCCTTGTTCCGTCGAATGGCGTGCCGATGCTCCATAAGCAGACGCTAATTGAGTCGCGGAAATGGTGGCTAGGAAAAATCAGGGGCAGGCTGACATTAGCAGTGGAAAACCTCAGGCGCCCTGACGCGTGATGCATGCGCAAGTCAAGGCTATGCCGGCCGCGCGCGGCCCGAGGGGACCGTATCGGCCACGGAAAACAGCCAGGTCGAGAATCCGATTGACGATCATTGCGGACACTCGGCCTCTGATGTAATTTAGGGATCGATCAAGTGAGGAATATACCGCTGTCGCGACGGCTTTTCTCTCTTTTCTGTCTCGGCAGATAGCATGCTCTCTAACGGACCTTGGCACTGCAAGCTGTGTTCTTGTGGTCGCCAGGTAACGACGGTTAAGGGATTTGCCATGCTCCGACGTTGCGGTTTCGTTGCGGCCCTGATGCTCGCAAGCGTCACGACTTTCGATGCTTCTGCAGTCGAACGAAGGGTCGCCTTTGTAATCGGCAACTCCGATTACCAGGAAATCTCGGCCCTCAAGAACCCGGCCAAAGATGTGGTCGACGTGTCCAACACGTTTCGAGCGGCTGGTTTTGATGTTTTCGTCGCGAGCAATCTTACAAAGCTGCAATTTGAAGATCAGTTCCGCAACTATCTTGCCGCCGTGGACGGCGCGGATGTGGCTGTCGTCTACTATTCCGGCCACGGCTTTCAGATCGGCGGCGAAAATTTCCTGATCCCTGTCGATGCCTCGTTGAAAGATGCGGCGGACGTCGAGGTCCAGGCAATCAAGCTGAACGATGTGCTGCAGCAGATGCGTTCGAAATCGAAGATCCAGGTGATCATCCTCGATGCCTGCCGCAACAATCCATTCCCTCGCAAGGACTATTGGCTCAGGGACCAGCTTCTTACCGCCAGCGGCACCGGCCTTGCGCAAGTAAGAAGCTCACTGAACACACTGATCGCTTTCGCCACCGAACCCGGCGCGGTCGCCTATGACGGCGCCGGCGACCTCAGTCCTTTTTCATCGGCGTTTTCTCGTCGCGCGCTCGCCCCGAACCAGGAGATCCGCACGGTCATGTCGGCCGTCCGCCGGGATGTGGTTGAGGCTACCAAGGGCCTGCAGGTTCCCTGGGAGAACTCTTCGCTGATCGACGAAGTCGTTCTGATGCGTCGCATCAGCCGCCCATCGCTGCCGCCGGTATTGGAGAAGGTCGTGCTGTCCGGGGCCGGCCCCATCGATCTGGACCTTCCCGAACCGGTCCAGGTCGATGGCGGGACAATAACCGTCAGCATCGAAAGACCACCCGCCCTGGGACGCCTGATGCTGGACGGCAAGGTCATCGAGGCGGGAGACCTGATCCAGGGCAAGGATCTGCCGCGTTTGCAGTTGGATGTCCCCAAGGGAACTGGCGAGCCGGAAGAGATGGATATGCTGGCCTACGCCGCACGCGACAGTTGGGGCGGCGAAGCCAAGGGCATGCTGGTGTTCCGGGTCAAGAGCGGCGAAGGAGCCGAGGGCGAACAGGTGATGGCCTCGCTCGAAGCCGAGCAGAAGCAGCAGGTGCTGCAGCGCGGCATTCATGTCACCGGTGCGGCCGAGGCGATCGAGAACCGGGACGTCGACGTTCCGGTCGGCGTCGGCGCCGTTGCCCTGAACCTCGACGTCCCGACAGACGATGCGGCGGTCAGCCTGAAAGTCACAAACTATCCCGCAACGGGGACGCTCTCCCTGCCGGATCGCACCCTGTCGCCCGAATCGAGCTTGACGGTCGGCGAAGTCGAGGGGCTGCGCTATGAACCCCAGATCGGAGCCAGCGCACCGGTCGAGATCGCCTTCGAAATTCGGGCGGACAGCGGAGCAGCCAAACCCGCCAAGATGAAACTGTCGCCGAGCGTCGATCCGTGCGACCTGGCTGCCGGCGAGCCTCTCGACCTTCAGGGCGTCGTCCCCGGCCTGCTGCCAAATGAAATCGGCGCCGACGCGGTGAAGCTGTGCGAGGCTGCGGTGAAGGCGTATCCCGATGTCGCCCGCTTCCGTTATGAACTGGGACGCGCGCTGCTTGCAGCCGGCAAGGTGGACCAGGCCAGGAAAGCCATCCAGCAGGCCGCCGACAGGGGGCACGTGCGCGCGGTGTTCGAGCTCGGCTACCTCTACGCGACGGGAACGGGCCTGGCTGCCGACCGCAAGCAGGCCAACACCTTCTACGCCGCTGCGGCCGACAAGGGCGATCCCTACGGGATGACGTCGTGGGGCCGTGCCTTGTTCCATGGCTACGGTGTCGAGCGCGACACCGGCAAGGGGCTGGACCTGCTGCTCAAGGCGGCGGCGATGGGGCACACCTATGCCATGAACGATCTCGGCGCGATCTTCACCGAAGGCCGCAACGGCGTGCCCGCCGACCAGGCCCGTGCCGTTGCCTTCCTCAAGGCCGGCGTCCAGCGCCAGGATATGTATTCGATGAACTTGCTCGGTCGCAATTACCTCAGCGGCCGGGGCGTCGAGAAGGATCCGAAGGCTGCGCTGGAGCTTTTTCAGAAGGCCATCGACCTCGGCCAGCCGTATGCGCCGGCCAGTCTTGCGCGCATGTACCGTGATGGCGTTGGCGTGGAGCAGAACCTTGATGAAGCCCAACGTCTGTTTGAACTGGCAACCTCGCGCGGTGACCAGTCCGGCGCCTACGACCGCGCGGCTCTCGAGATGCAAAAGGGCGACAAGGCCGATCAGGCCGTCGCCGTGCGTTTCCTGGCATTCACAGTTGCGCTCGATCTTCGCAATGAGCTGCCTGATGCCCGGGCGACGTTGGCAAAATTCGGGACCAAGGCGAAAGCGGCGGCGTTGAAGCAACTGCGTGGGGAACTCAAGTCGAAGATTCCGTTGAGCGGTTCTGTCGACAAGCAACTGGTCAAAGTGGCGAGGGCGGTCTGGGAACAAGCCAATCCGCGTCGGGATTTGTTCTGATCAGCAAGGAGGCAATGGTGGGCAGAAATCTGAAGCAGGCAACAATCGGGATAACTCTGTCCATCGCCTTGGCGGGGGTCACGGGCTGCACATCCTGGCCACCCCTTCAGCCGACGCCGCTGGTGGCGACACCCACGCCGGCGCCGAAGGTCGTTCGCAGAGCCGCGGCGCCGCGGAAGGTCGTCAACCCGGCTCCCAAACCGGTGGCCGCCAGGAAAGTGGTCAAACCGGTCTCGGACGAGCCTGCTGCCGCACCTCCCGTAATCATTCCTTCTTCGGGAGGAGGCGGAGGTGGCGGA